>JADHLH010000081.1 GCA_016780765.1 Alphaproteobacteria bacterium
GTCGCCGGCTGTGCTGGCGGCTTGGCGTGCAGCTGAATGATGAGGCATCTGTCGAACTCAGCACGACGCTGTTTGCCGCTGCGAAGGCCACCGATGTCGGTTTTGCCCAGATCTTTCATGACTGGTACGGCGGCACGCCCCGGCGCGGTGACTACAGTGGTGCGGAATGGCAGGTCTTTGCCGGCGTGCTGGAGGGGGCAACACCGCTTGCCAGCGCAAATCATCCGTTCTTTGACCGGGACAAGGCCGTTGCCTTGCCGATTGAGACGGTTGAGGCATTGTGGGACCCGATCGCCGCGCGTGATGACTGGGCACCTTTATACGCCTTCATTGATGATATACGCGCTTTGGGGGCGGCGCTGTCTTCTTGATGCTGGCTGTCTTCTTGAAGTTGGCCGTCTTGCTGAAATTGACAGTCTTGCTGAAATTGACAGTCTTGCTGAAATTGACAGTCTTGCTGAAATTGACAGTCTTGTTGAAGTTGCCAGTCTTGTTGACGTTGGCAGTCTATCTGGCAGGCGGGGTAAAGGACCGATTGAAAACCTCACGCATCACAAAGCTGCTTTCCATCCGCAACACATGGGGAAGGGCGGACAGATGATCGGCATGAAGGCGGCCGAAATCGCCCACATCACGCGCCGCCACGCGCAGAATATAATCGCTCTCGCCGGCAATCAGGAAGACCGCCAGAACCTGCGGGATATTGGCAGCGGCAGCTTCGAATTCAGCCAGCATTTCGGCTGACTGGCCCTCAAGCGTGATCTGCACCAGCACCAGCACATCATGGCCCAGCTTGGCTGCATTCAGCGCGGCGTGATACCCGTCAATGATACCAATTTTTTCCAGCTGGGAAACGCGGCGCAGGCATGCTGAAGGCGACAGGCCAACCGCCGTCGCGAGCTCGACATTCGAGATGCGCGCATTCTCCTGAAGATTGGTAAGGATGGTGTGATCGATCCTGTCCATATGTCTGGCTGCCTCAAAATTGCACTATATCTTCTATTTATAGTGATTAATGCGAAGTTATCAACTTTATCCACAACATAAAGCAAAGAAATGCTGCTGCTTTCATCATATGATGTGTTTTGAGGAATGAGTCGTGGCTGCACGACAATGCTGTAATGCGCATTTATCGATTGATGGGAGAGGCAGAATGATTGTTGGTGTTCCAAAGGAAATAAAGGTTCGTGAATCACGCGTTGGTCTGGTGCCGAATTCGGTGGCTGAACTGACTGGCCGCGGGCATCGGGTGCTGGTTGAAACAGGCGCTGGTGCCGGGATCGGTGCGGGTGATGATGCCTATAAGGCGGCCGGTGCTGAAATTGCGGGCAGTGCAGCAGATGTATTCGCTGGCGCCGAGATGATTGTGAAGGTCAAGGAACCGCAGCCCGGTGAATGGGTGCGACTGTCATCTGACCAGATTCTGTTCACCTATCTTCATCTTGCGGCTGATCTGGCGCAGACGCGTGGTCTGATGGAATCCGGTTGTGCCGCCATTGCCTATGAGACGATCACCGATGACGCCGGTGGCTTGCCACTTCTGGCACCGATGAGTGAAGTTGCCGGACGCCTGTCAATGATTGAGGGCGCTGCCAACCTGAAGGCCAGTGCCGGTGGACGCGGATTGCTGATTTCAGGCGTGCCTGGCACCGAGCCGGCGCATGTTGTGGTGATTGGCGGCGGTGTCGTTGGCACCAATGCCGCACGGATGGCCATTGGGCTTGGGGCGCGTGTCACCATTCTGGACCGGTCGGTCCCCAGACTGCGCCATCTTGAGGACGTGTTCGGGTCAGCCATCACCACCCGTTATTCCAGCAAGGCTATTCTTGAGGATGTGTGCCGCAATGCCGATCTGGTGATTGGCGCGGTATTGATCCCCGGCGCCAGTGCACCAAAGCTGATCTCGCGCGCGTTCCTGTCCGAGATGCGGCCGGGCGCGGTGCTTGTTGATGTTGCAATCGACCAGGGTGGTTGCTTTGAGACATCACGTCCGACCACGCATGATGATCCGACCTATGTGATTGACGGTGTTGTTCATTACTGCGTTGCCAATATGCCGGGTTCGGTGCCGCTGACCTCGTCCGAGGCGCTGAATAACGCCACACTGCCGCACGTGCTGGCCCTTGCCGATCATGCTCTGGCCGCGCTTGATCGTGATCCACATCTGGCCAATGGGCTGAATGTAAAGAATGGCCATGTGACCTTTGATGCGGTGATCGAGGCGATGGCAGCCGAAGCGGCATAGGACGGGCCCTGTTTGAAACAACTGAACAGGCAGTCGGCCGATTGAGCAGCCGGCTGCTGGTTTTGCTGGTCTGCAATACCCTGTGATCTCGTCCGCCACAGGGTTAAAAAAAGGGTTGACCGACGGCAGCCATTGGCAGATAACACGGGCCTGCGGCGGCTTTGGCCCTGCATACCCGCCTGAACCGCCGCTTGGCGTCTGCTTCAGGACATCTAAACGGGGCCATAGCTCAGCTGGGAGAGCGCCTGCTTTGCAAGCAGGAGGTCGTCGGTTCGATCCCGTCTGGCTCCACCAAACCTTTTCAATCTTGATAATCAGCCGTTTACGGCCATATGCGGCCAGATCGCATAACGCGTTATGCGTCTTTGTCGTCTGCGATCCGGTGAGCACAGGCACTCTGTTGCCCGTCATCAGCGTCTATCAAGGCTCATGCAAAGCTGGATGGGCAGTTGATCATTCCAGCTTGATGTTTAAGAATATTCATACAGGCAGAACGCCTGTCATGGAGTCCGTGCGCCAAGCAATCTTTATCAGAGGAGAATGAACTATGCCGTTATTTTGCTTACAAGGTCGTTATACCGCAGCATCTCTCCACAATATCATCGATAACAAGGAAGACCGGACCGCTGCAGCGGCAGCGCTTTGCGAGAGTGCCGGTGGCAAGCTCGTTGGCATGTTCGGCGTCATGGGACAGGACCATCACGTGATGGCTATTTGTGATATGCCGTCGCTTCCGGCCTATATGTCGATGTATATGAAAATTATGCAGTCGGGTGCGTTCGAGATGATGCGCACTGTCAATCTGTACACAGGCGCTGATGTTGTCGCGGCTGCAGAAATGGTTAGCAGCACAACCTACAAAGCGCCAAATCAATAAGCTGATTTGAAACGTCCCGTATCCAGGGGCAGCGAGGTCACCGGAAACGCATAACCGGTGACCCTTTTTGTGCTGATGGCCATATTATTGCTCGCTGGACCAACCTTTGCCTCGCTAGCGCTGGCAATGAATGCACAAGGTGACTGCCGCATCGATATCAAGCCGCTTTTCGGGGATATCCTCACCGCAGCCAAGACAATAGCCGTAATCACGTTCGGCAAGCCGGCGCAGCGCCGCTGCCAATACGGCAAGCCTTGCGCGGCGGCGGTCTTCACGCGCCAGATCCATGGATTGCTGCTGCATCGCATCCATGCGGGACAGGCGGCCAACTGATTGCTGATCAAGTTCCACTGGCGCACGTGCGTCTTTGCTGCCACTGCTCAGCGCGCGCAATTCTTCGATTTCAGCGTCTATGCGCGCACGATATTTCTGTTCTTTCATATCATGCCATCCGTGTGATGGTGTCCGATCACTGTGATGCTTGTTATGCGAGCCTTTGGCCTAAAGAATGCGGCGTTTTCATGCTTCGTGGCAAGAGCCAGCCAGTCACCTTGTCTGCGGCGTTGATCATTCGTCAGTCAGCTAACGGTAAGACTACAGACGACTTGAGATGGCACAATTGTCTAGATTTTGTTTCCGCTCAACAACAGGCGAAGTTCGGCGGTGGCAGCTTTATGCAGATCGCTGATGCTCATCGTCATACAGCTGAAGGCGCTGGCGGAGGCCGTGGTGGCGGACGTATCTTTCAGGCTGAGCGTCAGATCTTTGCGATGCACGCGTAAATCGAAGCTGTCCTGCGATGCAGTGTAATAATCAGGTGTCTTTGCAACCGCCAACATCTGATAGCTTATATCATCATCATTGAAGAGGTTGGCCCACCCCAGAGATTCGCGGTTCTTGGTCAGTAAAAGAAACTCTGGTCGGTTTTCGCCGCTATTGCTGTCGGTATTATGTGGCTCACATAAAAGGCCAACTCCGCCAACGAAAATGCCGGGGACAGGTGATACCTGAAGCGCGCGGTTGGTTGTATCCGCCGCTGCTGATGTGCTGACGGCAACAATGCCCGCCAAAGACATTCGCAACAAATGGTGGGCTGCCAGTTTCGATGCCAAATTTATCAGAGCTGTCCGCACTATTGCCTCTGCGTTATGTGTGTTGTGGTTGCTGCGGTGATCCTGAACGATGTGGCCGCAACCAAGCCTAGCGCCGACCCGGCCTGTCTTCAAGGCGGGTCCTGCTGGCGACCACAATTCCTATACCGCATGTTTCATGCGAATAGCGCATGACAAGTCCGGTTCCATAGGCTATGCACTGCCCCAACGTTGATGGCATGCATGGTGATGCATAGATATCAGCCACCACGCCGCATCTGGCGTCATGCCCTCCGGCAGGGAAATGCCGGAACCCCGCGGGGTGAGCTTTGTCGGCATCTGAGTTCGGCAGAAGAAGGATCCTTTTTATGACTGAACCACGGAACCCGCCGTCCGAAACTGGCACAGACGGCTTTGAGGGTGATCCGTTTTTTGAGCTCGGCCTCGCTCCAACCATCGTTGATGATGCCGCTGCCGCAGGACTGCTGACCCCGACACCCATCCAGCGTGAGGCGATACCCGCCATGCTGACCGGTCAGGATCTGATCGGTCTTGCGCAGACCGGCACTGGCAAAACGGCGGCTTATCTGCTGCCGCTGCTGCATCGCCTTCTGGACAGGAAAAAGGCCAAGGATGTGCGCAGCACCAGTACGCTGGTACTGGCCCCGACGCGTGAACTTGCCTATCAGATCGCTGACAGCGTGAAGTCATTGTCGACCAGCTTGAAGCTGCGCTATCTGGTTGTCTGCGGCGGTGAACGGTATGACCACCAGATACGCTCGCTGAAAAAAGGCGTTGATATGATCATCGCCACACCGGGCCGGCTGGAGGATCTGCAGGCACGCGGCGCTGTGAAGCTGCATGAGATCGAACATTTTGTGCTGGATGAGGGCGACCAGATGATCGATCTGGGCTTTTATCCGGCGATCAAACGGATATTGGCCAGCCTGCCTGATACGCGCCAGACCGTGCTGTTTTCAGCCACTATGCCCGAAGAGATGCGAAAGCTTGCCGAAGGGTTTTTGCGCGACCCGGTGACGGTGAAGGTCGAGAATGCTGGGCAGACTGTCGATGCCATCAGCCAGCGTGCACTGCTGGCCCACAATGTCGACAAGCGTGATCTGCTGGTGCGCGAGCTGGAGGCGATCGAGGACGGGCAGGTGCTGGTCTTTGTGCGCACGCGCATGCGGGCTGATGAGCTGGCCGAATGGCTGGGTAAACAGGGCATAGGTGTTGATGCGCTGCACGGTGACATGCGCCAGTATATTCGTCAAAAAGTTATCCGCAAATTCAAGGCTGGCACCCTGAAGGTGCTTGTTGCCACCGATGTGGCAGCGCGCGGTATCGATATGTCCGGCCTGCGACTGGTGATCAATTTCGATCTTCCTGAAACTGTTGATACCTATATCCACCGTATCGGGCGTACGGGTCGTGCCGGACGCGAGGGAGAGGCGCTGTCGATCTGCGCCGTGGTGGATCAGGAAAAGCTGGCGGCTATTCTTGCCAAGGTTGGCGATCGTCTGGTCATTACCGACAGCAACGGCAATGTGGTTGATGATTTCGTACCGGAACGTTCGCCGCGCGCCCGCAAGGGCAGGGGCCGTCCGCCGCGCGGTCAGCGCCAGCCCGGTCGTCCGGCCAATGCGCGTGCCAACAAACGCCCAGCCGCCGGAAAACCATCTGGAAAAACATCTGGAAAACCATCTGGAAAACCATCTGGAAAACCTTCCTTTGACGGGAAAAAGAAAAAGGGCGGCGGTAAACATGCGGCACAAGATGCAGGCGCATCACCGGGACCAAAGAAGCCCTACAGTGATAAGCCGCGCAGTGACCGGAGTGATAAGCCACGCAGTGATAAGCCCTACAGTGATAAGCCCTACAGTGATAAACCGCGCAGCGATAAGCCTTATGCTGGCAAGCCAAAGCACGGCAAGAACAACACCGGCAAGCATGAATCCGGTAAAAACAACGCTGGAAAGCACAAAAATGCTGGCAATGAGCGTGTCGAAAAACCTGCGGCTGCGCCAGACGGGCAAGATGGCGGCCCATCACGTCAGCGGCTGACCAAAGCGCGGCTTAACCAGACCCCGAAACGTGGTGGCAAGCCGCCGGCCAAAGGAGCGGGCCGCGGTGCTGACAAACGGGGCAGCAAGGGCCCATCCGCACAGCGTCTGCGTGGCGGCGGTGAAGGGCGACTGCGTCGACGCCGCACGGGCGGCTAGGGGTGGCAAATGTCGGGTTTGTGCGGTCCCAGCCTGTGAGCGATCGACTTGTGAGCGCACAAGAAGATCCGGCCAGCAAATCTTGACGCCAATTATTGCCTTTGCGATTCTTCATCTCAGATATGGCATGTGTGGCACGGCCACCTTGTTGACCTGGCCACCTTGTTAAGTAGGTTGTCTGGTTAACGGGGCCGGCGGTTTCAGACCGTGCCGCGCAGCCCGACTTGAAGTGATGAGTTTGTTCGCAATGTCTTCGCAATCCAGCCCGATGCCCGGCCTCTGTCGTGACCAGTTGTCTCGCCTGTGCGGTGGCGTCTTGAACGCCGTCCTCGCTGTCCCTGTCATCCTCGTGATGATCAGCGCTGGGGCGGAAGCGGCTGCTCAGGATACGAATATATCTGGCACGGATACATCTGGCACGGATACATCTGTCTCGACATTCGTGATGCCGGTGCAGACTGGTACAGCAATGCCTGCTAATGCGCGCATTTCGGGAAATGGCTGGATATGTTTTACCGGGTTTGCGCTGAAACCTGGACCAGCCGCCAGCCAGCAAGCCACCAGTTAGCAAGTGGGTGGCACGTCTGCTGCCAGTGGTCAGCCCGAATGCCTTGCAATCAGGCCGCCTCGTAACGCGATTATTGTTGCCAACAGCTGGCAATGTGTGCACGGCTTTACACGCGATGGCGACCGCTGCCAGCGCATTGAAGTTCCGGCGTATGGCTATATCCACAACGGCATTGTGACCTGCCATGCCGGATTTGTGCTGGATGATCTTGGTACCTGTAAACGCATCACTGCGCCCGCCAATGCGGTGGTTGCGGGCAATGACTGGCGATGCCGCCCCGGCTTTCGTAAACAGGGCGATGCATGTATTGCCATCACTGCATCAGCCAGCCATGTCATCAGGGGTGATGACTGGAATTGCCGTACCGGCTATCAGCGCATAGAGGACCGCTGTGAAGCGATCAGTGTGCCATCGCATGCCTATATTACCGGCAATGGCTGGAGCTGCTATCCGGGCTACAGGCGGGACGGGGATGAATGCGCCAAAGTTGCTGTGCCAGAACACGCCACCCTGCGTGGCGACAGCTGGACCTGCAATCTGGGATATCAGAAGAATGAGGGGGCATGTATCCCGCTTGTTGCCCCGGCCAATGGCTATGTGCAGGGCAATGAGACGAAATGTTTTGCCGGGTTTGCGCGTGATGAAACGGGTGCCTGCAGACGCCTTGTCGTCCCCGCCAATGCCACCGTCCGGAATAACCGGTGGACGTGCAATCCGGGTTTTGTGCGGTCCGAAGATGATGCGTGCAAGAAGATTTAACCGCCATTGATGCCCGCCGGCATTAACCAAAGTTAAACCCTATTTGACGTGACCTGGTTGCCAAAATGTGATTGGCTTTTACTCCGTCTTGCATTTCTGGGCGTCCCTTTTTCTGTTTCCTTTTGGTTTTGGACCTTCGTGCTGTCTGGCATCAATGATGCCATGCTGGTGCCCGGCTTCCGGAAGGCGGTTTGTCTGAGCAGACCAAGGGAGACAGTTCAATGAATATCCTCAAAACATTGCTTTCAAAGGCATCACCTGTGCTGGTTGCAGGCGCGATCAGCATGATGTCGTTCATCGCCGGCCCGGCTGCTGCGGCATGGAAACCGGACGGCACCCTGACGCTGCAGATCGGCTTCGGGGCGGGCGGGTCAACCGACACGCTGGGCCGCGTTCTGGCCAAGGTGATGAAAGAGCAGACCGGCTGGAATATCATCGTAGAGAACAAGACTGGCGGCGGCGGTATTGCCATGTTCACCGGCATTGCAAAGATGCCCCCGCGCGGCAAGGTCATCGGCCTTGGGGTGAATATGCCTGTTCTGGTCAATCTTGTGCGCCGCCCGAATGAACTGGCATTCAAGCTGGACAGTTTTGATTATCTGGGCACGATTTCAAAGGCCGAGCTTGCGCTTGTTGCTGCTGCTGACGCGCCATTTGATGACTTGCCGGGGATGATCGCCTATGCCAAGCAGCAGGGCACGCTTGCCGTTGCCTTTGGCGCACCGCCGCAAAAGCTGCTGATCGATGTGGCTGCCATTGAAACAGATACAAATTTCAATCTTGTTACCACCAAAGGTGGTGCTGAAACGATGAAGCTGATCCTTGGCGGTCAGGTCATGGTCGGTTTCAGTTCAGGCGAGCATTTTCCACATGCCGAGGCAGGCAAGATGAAGATCATCGCCGGTGCGAATGCAAAAAGGCTGAGCTATGCCCCCGGTGTTGGCACCTTCGTTGATGCGGGCATAAATGCCTATGTCGATCCATGGTATTATCTGGCGACAACGAAGGGCACTGATGCGGTGGCGCTGAACGCCATATCCAAGGCTATCGGCAACGCGCTGAAGGCACCTGAAATGAAAGAAATCGCGCGCAATACCATCAAGAATGATCCGTTGAATCTGGGCCCATCTGGTACCCGCAAGATGATGGTCGATGGTGTATCAAACGTCAGGATTTTGTTCGGGCAATAAGGGCCTGACGGTGTGCCGCTGTTCCGCATGTTGACGGTGTTTTCAGACCGCCTTTCGGGGGCGTTCTTCCTGCTGGCTGGCCTGGCGTTGGTGTTTCTTGTGATCCCTGCATTCGTGGATGATGTGCAGGATGGCAACATCGCGCCGGCCACTTTGCCGGTGCTGTTGTCATGGGTGATCGCTGGCGGCGGTGCGTGGTTGATGGTGAAACCTTCCGGGTTTCGCGCGCCGCCACACCGCCAGATGGTTCGGGCTGGTCTTGTCGTTGGTATTCTTGCAGGCGCAGTGGGACTGATGTCGGTAATTGGTTTCATGTTGGTAAGCCCGGTCCTGGCACTGGTATTGATGCGCATAGGCGGTGAACGGCGTCCTTTGTGGCTGGTGGTTGGCGCACTGGTAATGCCGGCCCTGATCTGGTTCTGCGTGGCATTCCTGCTTGATCGTGTACTGATATAGGAGGCCGAAATGCCCGATATCTCGGTTGTGCTGGCAGGGCTTG
>JADHLH010000082.1 GCA_016780765.1 Alphaproteobacteria bacterium
TTGGGCTGCCGGCCGACAAAGTGGCAGATGTCCGCCAGCGCTGTTCCCTGCCGACATCTGCCATTGCAGTTCACCGTCGTTTCAGCACGCGTCATAGACAGGGTATCTGGTGATCATAAGGTCAATCGGGTACCAGGACTGCCGCCCCGCCTGTCGAGCGTCACCTGTCGAGCGACGCCAGGTAAAGGATACGCGGCACGTACCACCTGCATCTAGAATTGCGCCGGGGCCACATCCTCAATCTCGACCTGCATCGCCCGCCCGCCGCGGAAATGATCCCGGCGAATGCGCCCCAGAACATGCAGTCGCTGGCCGTCACGCGCTTTCAGCAACGCCTCACCCAACGCGCTGCCCCCGGCCTGAAAGGCAATCGCCCCGATTGTTGTACCGCTGCCATCATCAAGGCGGCAGGACACATGCGCACCGTCGGCGCCGATGGCGCGTGCGTTCTTGATCAGACAATCAGGCAGCGCAAAGCGCGGTTCTGGGTTGCCACTGCCATAAGGGCCAAGTTTTTCCAGCCAGTCAGACAATTCGGGCTGCACGCCGGCGGTGCTGAGCAATCCGGTGACATTATGGACCGGCAACGGAATCTCATCGCCGATCTCGGCAGCAAACCGTTCGGCAAGAAAGCGCGCAAAATCTGCCATAGCGGATTTATCGATGGTAAAGCCGGCAGCCATATCGTGCCCGCCGCCACCGGCCAGAATGCCCGCCTGATGTGCAGCGATAATCGCACTGCCAAGCCGGAAACCGGGGATTGAGCGGCCAGACCCCTTGCCAGGGGCGTTTAATCCGCCCGCCTCACCAAAGGCCACCACACAAGCCGGCTTGCCAAACGCCTCGCGCAGGCGGCCAGCCACAATGCCGGTCACACCCTCATGCCAGCTTTCATGGCCAACCAGAATCACCGGACTGTCCGTTTGCGCGGCGGCCATATCAATGGCATGTGCGCGAATTTCCTGCTCGATGGTACGACGCTTTTTATTCAGATTATCAAGGCTGGCAGCAAGTCCTGCAGCCTCGTACCCGTCATGTGTTGACAGCAGCCGCACGCCCAGATCAGACCGGCCAATCCGCCCGCCAGCATTGATCCGTGGTCCCAACAGGAAACCGAATGTATGGCTGGATGGCGGCCTGTTCAGCTTGGCTGCATCCGCCAGCGCGGCAAGGCCCGGATTGGAGCGCCCGGCCAGAACCTTCAGGCCCTGCATGACAAAGGCGCGGTTGACCCCAACCAGCGGCACCACATCACACACGGTTGCCAGCCCGACCAGATCAAGCTGGCTTCGCAGATCAGGTGCCGGACTGTCAGCTGTGAAATGCCCCCGACCA
Organism: Alphaproteobacteria bacterium; assembly: GCA_016780765.1. Classification (GTDB taxonomy): domain Bacteria; phylum Pseudomonadota; class Alphaproteobacteria; order Puniceispirillales; family Puniceispirillaceae; genus UBA8309. The sequence goes on from JADHLH010000082.1 coordinate 1,336, forward strand.
CGCAGTTCCCGCAGCAGCGCCACCAGCACCATAAAGGTCACGCCGGCAGCACAAAGATGGCCATAGGCCTGATCTTCATCCAGCCGGTTGGGATTGATCACACTGTGCGCGCGTGGCAATTCCGGGCCTGCCAGATGATGATCGATGACAACGACATCCATGCCGGTGTCCGCCACAGCGGCCAGCGGTTCATGCGCAGCAATACCGCAATCAACAGTAATGATCAGCGCGGCGCCGCGGTCCTGCAAGGCTGCAAGCGCAGCTGCATTCGGGCCATAACCTTCACGCATCCGGTCAGGGATATGTACATCTACCGTCAGTCCCAGCGCACCCAGCACATTGACCAGCAACGCTGCCGATGCGGCTCCATCCACATCGTAATCACCGAACACACCGACAGGCGTGCCCGCGATAACTGCATCGGCAAGCCGCGCGGCAGCCTTGTCCATATCCTTGAAGCGGGATGGGTCAGGCATCAGATCACGCAGTTTTGGATCCAGAAATATGTCTACGGGAAGATTTTCGGTATCGCGACCAGCAAGGATGCGTGTCACCGGCAATGGCATGTCGGGATGCTGTTCGGCAATGGCGGCGGCGGTCCGGTCAAGGTCCTGACCGGAGACGATTGTCTCGGCTGCCTGCCAGCGGGCGCTGGTGGTAGATCTGGCAACGCCAAGAAACGCCTCTGATGCTGCCAATCAGCCCTCCAGATCGCCAACCAGGATTGGCATGGATATTGGCGGTGCCTGCACGCTGCTCAGCGCCTCCATCTCGGACAGCGCCTTGGCCATCCGGTCAACGGCGACTTCATGCGTCGTCAGAACCAGCGCCACCACATCTTCTGGCGCGCGGCCCTGTTGCAGCATTGATTCCACCGAGATGCCGTGAACCTGCAGAATTGATGTGATATCAGCCAGCACACCCGGTTGATCAACAACCATCAGGCGTACGTAAAACGGCGTATCGGGATCACCGCCATTTTCAACTTTGCTACCATCGGAAAGCTGCGCCAGCGGGCGACCAAAGGTTGGCGGAATCCGGTCATTGGCAATGTCGATCAGATCGGCCAGCACAGCAGATGCTGTTGCCCCGGCACCAGCACCCGGACCCGTCAGTACGATTGATCCCACAGGCTCACCCTCATATGACACCGCATTCAGAACACCATCTACCTTGGCAAGCTGTGTACTGATCGGCAACAGACAGGTTTGCATGCGCGGCATACGCCCGGGCTCGGCCACGCCAACAAGCTTGATCCGGAACCCCAGCTGCGCTGCATAGGCAAAATCAACAGCTGAGACATCGCGAATGCCAGATATCGACACCCGATCAAAATCCGGCGTTTGACCAAAGGCAATGGCGGCAAGAAGCGTCAGCTTGTGCGCGGCATCAATACCGTCAACATCAAGCGATGGTTCGGCCTCGGCATAGCCGAGTGCCTGCGCATCTGCCAACACATCGCCAAACGCCTCGCCAGTGCGTTCCATGCGGGTCAGGATATAATTGCAGGTGCCGTTCAGAATACCTGAAACGCGGGAAAAGCTGTTGCCAACCAACCCTTCACGAAGGGCCTTGACCGCCGGAATGCCGCCAGCAATAGCAGCTTCGAACATCAGTGCTGCGCCTGATTCCTCGGCAAGTCTGGCCAGTTCGGTACCATTATGCGCCAGCAAAGCCTTGTTGGCCGTCACGACATGGATACCGCGCGATAGTGACGTTTTCACCAGCTCCAGCGCTACGCCATCATGCCCGCCAATCATCTCGACAATCACATCCACATCATCGCGGGTGGCGAGCGCAGCAGCGTCCTCATACCAGTCAATATTGCTTATATCGAAGCCACGATCGGTGTCACGGCTCCGCGCGCTGACGGCAACGATCTCGAACCCTCGGACCGTTGGTGCCTTCATGGCATCGGCGCGATGGGTCAACTGGCGCGCCACCTCGCCGCCAACAACACCAAGACCGGCAATGGCCACACGCAACGGCGCGGTGTGTGATTCAGTTTTGTCACTCGACATGAAAGTGCGTATCCCTGAAGCGGAAACAGAGACCATGATGTAACCGCTGGCGGATCAATATACAAGCTGCCGAATCATCTGTTGACCGCTAAATCGGCACCATATTCGGACAGTTCGTTACTGCAGATAACAAGGCCGGCCGGTGATGCGGTCAGTCGATCTCCAGCACGACGGCACCGCGTCGCTGGCCTGCCTCGACCAGTTCATGTGCAGCAGCGGCATCATCAAGCGTAAAACGACCCTCGACCGGCACATCCAGAAGGCGGCGTTCCAGCATATGGTAGATGATGGCAGCATAGGCTGCTGCCTCTTGATCATCCAGCAGATAAACCAGAATCGTGGACAACGTGACATGCTTGAACATCATGTTCATAAACGGCAATTCCAGCATGGGCTGCAGCACTGATCCATAACCAAGGATGGTGCCCTTCGGGGCAATAATCTCAACACTGCTGGCAAGGTTCTTGCCGCATTCGGCATCAATGATCCGGCTAATACTGTCAGCCCCGGCAGCATCATTTGCCGCTTTCACAAAATCAGGGTCGTTATAATCCATTACCACCGAAGCGCCAGCCGCGCTGATCCAGTCAGCTTTTGACATATCGCCAGTTGTGGCAATGACACGGGCCCCACTGTCCACTGCGATCTGAACAGCAAGGCGGGCAACTGTACCGCCGCCGCCATGCACCAGCACTGTTTCCCCATCAACTGGACCGTCCTTCAGCACGGCACACGCAGCAGTAAGTGCCGGAATGCCTAATGCTGCACCCACTGCAAAGCTGGCCGAGTCCGGCAGCAGATGAACCATCGACATGGGCAATGAGATATATTCAGCCGCGGTACCACTTGCCCGCTGCCAAGCCCCGTTGCGAACAAAAACACGCTTGCCAACAAGATGTGCATTACCGCCAAGGCCAACAGCCTCGATAACGCCGGCACCATCGCTGTGCGGGACAACACGCTCAAACGCCATTGGACGCGATCCCGCACGCGCCTTCACATCAGACGGATTGATGCCAGAGGCGTAGAGACGCACCAGAACATCCCCAGCGGCTGGAAAGGGGCTATCCATTTCACCTTGAACAAGAACTTCACTGGCGGGGCCATTTTTCTCGTACCAAACAGCCTTCATAACGAACAACCTTTAATATTAACACTGTCGGAACCAAGGTCAGAATGTCATTCCGTTGCGCGTGTCCGGCCGCCAATTCAAACCAGACAAGATTCTATTGTAGCACAGATCAGATAATATTTCACCTTATGCGGTTCCGCCCCCTGCCTTGCTGTCTGCCTATATGGCAGGTTTAACCTTTATTTGCACCAAAAGCGCCGCCACCAGGGGTTTCGATCACAAAGACATCCCCCGGTTCCATTTGGCGCAGGTCGGTGGCTGTCAGTTCCTCGCGGCTGCCGTCAGCACGCTCAACCCAGTTGCGTCCGACCGCACCCGGCCCGCCGCCATCCATGCCATATGGCGCGACGATACGATGATTGGCGAGGATCACTGCCTCCATTGATTCCAGAAAACGGGTGCGACGACGGATGCCGTGCCCACCCCGGTATTTGCCAACACCGCCAGACCCGTCACGAATCTCGAAACTTTCCAACAGCACCGGATAACGCCATTCCAGAACTTCCGGATCGGTCAGCCGGCTGTTTGTCATATGCGTGTGGACGGCATCACAGCCATCAAACCCCGGCCCGGCTCCGGACCCGCCACACAAGGTCTCGTAATATTGATAGGTGTCGTTTCCATAGATGAAGTTGTTCATCGTTCCCTGCGCTGCCGCCATCACACCCAGTGCGCCATACAGCGTGTCAGTCACAATCTGCGAGGTTTCAACATTACCGGCAATGACCGCTGCCGGATATTGCGCCTGCAGCATGCAGTCATCAGGCAGAATAATGGTAATCGGCTTCAGGCATCCTTCATTCATTGGTATATCATCATCGACCAGGGTTCTGAAAACATACAGAACTGCAGCGCGACATACGGCGGCAGGTGCATTGAAATTATTCGGCCCCTGCGGGCTTGTGCCAGTAAAATCCACAGTCGCTGAGCGCGCGTCACTGTCGATCGAGATGGTCACCTTGACCTGTTGACCATTATCCATAGCATAGGTGAAGGTTCCGTCTTTCAGAACATCGATGACACGCCGCACGGATTCTTCGGCATTGTCCTGGACATGCCCCATATAGGCCAGAACAGTATCCAGTCCGAACTGCCGGATCATCTTTTGAAGTTCCTGAACACCCTTTTCGTTCGCGGCAAGCTGGGCGCGCAGGTCGGCTATATTCTGTTCGGCATTACGTGCCGGATATAGCGCATCCTGCAAAACTTCCACCATCTCGGCTTCGCGATAGATGCCAGCATCAACAAGTTTGAAATTGTCGATCAGGACGCCTTCCTCTTCGATATGTACAGAATCCGGCGGTGCGGATCCCGGTGTTTTGCCGCCCACATCAGGGTGATGCCCACGGCAGGCCACAAAGAACAGTATTTCGTCAGCTTCAAAAACCGGTGTGACGACAGTGATATCGGGAAGATGTGTGCCGCCATTATACGGGTTGTTCAGAACATAGGAATCACCCGGACCGATTTTACCTTCATTGTCACGCAGCACTGCCCGCACGGATTCTCCCATCGATCCCAGGTGGACCGGCATGTGCGGGGCGTTGGCGATCAATGATCCACCGGCATCGAAAATGGCGCAGGAAAAGTCCAGCCGTTCCTTTACATTCACCGACAGCGCGGTGTTCTGCAGCGTATATCCCATCTGTTCGGCAATCGACATGAACAGATTGTTGAACACTTCCAGCATCACCGGATCACAATTGGTGCCAATGGCGACGCGTTCAGGCCGGGCCACCACACGGCGCAGAACCAGATCGCCGATATGGGTCATCTCGGCCTGCCATCCCGGCTCCACGATGGTGGTGGCTGTTGCCTCAATGATCAGCGCTGGCCCGTCAATGCGTCCACCCGTGGGAATGGTCGCGCGATCAAAGACCGGTGCGGTTACCGGTTCGCCGCCCATGAAGGCATCCACCGCAGCACGCGGCGTAACATCTCTGTCATTGACAGCCTGCGGCATTGCTTCCACATCAAAAGTACGACCGATGGTTTCGACCGAGATGGTAGCAGCGATCACCCCCTTGCCAGGCATCACAAACCCGAAACGGCTGCGATAGGATGCTTCATAAGCGGTGACCATATCGACAACCGCACCGTAAGGCACCTGCAGGGCTGTGTCCGATCCATCGTAACGCAAATGCACAAACCGGTGCGTTTCCATGCTGTCTTCATCAATGCCCTGGGCACGCACCTCATCACTCGACACCTTTGCAAGCGCATCAAGCTCGCGCTCCAGCCGGGGCACAAGTGACAGTTGCAGATCGGCCTCGATTGTGCGTTCGCGCAACGCCCGCACATCGGCCAGCCCCATACCATAGGCCGACAGCACACCGGCAAACGGGTGAACCAGAACCGTGTTCATGCCCAGCACATCGGCAATCAGACAGGCATGCTGACCACCCGCACCACCAAAACATTGCAGCGCGTAGTCCGTCACATCATAGCCGCGCTGTACCGAGATTTTCTTGATGGCATTCGCCATATTCTCGACAGCAATGCGCAGGAACCCGTCAGCCAGCTCTTCGGGTGAACGGGACATTCCGGTAGCCTGTTCGACCTCGGCTGCCATGGCGGCGAATCTTGTGCGGACAGCATCGCCATCTAGCGGTTCATTCTGGTCAGGCCCGAACACCGAGGGAAAGAAATCCGGCTGCAATTTGCCAAGCATGACATTGCAGTCGGTCACTGCCAGTGGTCCGCCACGCCGATAGCAGGCAGGCCCCGGATTGGCACCCGCACTTTCCGGACCAACCCGAAAACGCGCACCGTCAAAATAACACAGCGAGCCACCTCCCGCCGCCACCGTATGGATCAGCAGCATCGGCGCCTGCATGCGGACACCGGCGACAATCGTCTCAAACACGCGTTCATAGTGGTTTTCGTAATGCGCCACATCGGTTGATGTACCGCCCATATCAAAGGTGATGACCTTGTTGAAACCGGCTTGCTCGGCCGTGCGCACAGCCCCGACAATGCCGCCAGCAGGCCCGGACAGGATGGCATCCTTGCCCTGGAACAGGCTGGCCCCTTTCAGCCCGCCATTTGACTGCATGAACTGCAGGTTCACATTGCCAAGAGCGCCGGCAATGCGATCAATGTAACGGCGCAATATCGGCGACAGATACGCGTCCGCAACCGTCGTGTCGCCCCGGCCGACAAATTTGATCATCGGGCTGGTTTCATGGCTGGTGGATACTTGCGTGAACCCGATATCCCGGGCCAGCGCCGCCACGCGCAATTCATGATCAGGCACACGGTAGCCATGCATCAGAACGATGGCAACCGACCGGACTCCGTCATCAAATGCGGCCTGCAGGCGAGGACGTAGCCCCTCAAGGTCCAGCGGTTCCAGCACCACATCCTGTGCATCAACCCGTTCGACCACCTCCTCAACACGCTCATACAACATCTCGGGAAGAATGATCTGCCGGTCAAACAGGCGTGGTCGCGCCTGATAGGCTATGCGCAGCTGGTCACGAAAACCCTTGGTGACAATCAGCAGCGTGCGATCACCCTTGCGCTCCAGCAGTGCGTTGGTGGCCACAGTGGTGCCCATCTTGACCGCATCGATACTGTCTTCCGGCACAGGCTGACCGTCATCAAGCTGCAGCAGGTCGCGGATGCCCTGCAGGGCGGCGTCTTCATACGCCTCCGGATTTTCCGACAACAGCTTGTGAGTATGCAGACTGCCATCCGGCGCACGCCCCACAACATCCGTGAATGTGCCGCCCCGATCTATCCAGAACTGCCAGCCAGCCTTGGTGATGATACCGCCGTCCATGTTCCAACTCCCTATCCACAGACCCCTAGCGTTGATAACTTGTCATCAAATTGTCAACGTTTGAAAACAATGCATATCCGACGTGCCATCGATGCACCATCCAAAGGGGGGCAAACATGCCTGAAAAAATCAATCTGGCAGAAAAACTGTCCGGCTTCGAAGATCAGTGGAGCCCGAAAATCATAACCCGTTACAATCACAATGACATCATGGTTGTGAAAACCGAGGGTGAATTCGTTTGGCACCACCATGATGATACCGATGATTTCTTTCTGGTGCTGAAAGGACGCATGACAATCGAAACCGAAGATGGTGACGTTACGCTGGAGCCGGGTGAGCTCTATGTCGTGCCAAAGGGCGTCAAGCACCGCCCTGTAGCGCATGAAGAAACGCATCTTCTGCTGATCGAGCCATCAGGCACACCGAACACCGGTGATGCCGCCACAGCAGCCCAAAAGGACAGCATCTGATCTATGTCGCCTGAGCTATATCTGGGCTTTGTGGTGGCCACGGTAATCGCACTTGTTGTGCCGGGGCCAACCATTCTGCTGGTTGTATCCTATGCACTGGCACGCGGCCGCAACGTCACATTGGCGCTGGTTTCCGGCGTCATTCTGGGTGATCTGATCGCCATGAGCGTTACACTGGCCGGGCTTGGCATTGTTCTGGCCGCATCGGCGAGCGCCTTTACGATGATGAAATGGGCTGGCGCTCTCTATCTGGCATGGATGGGGATCGGGATGATCCGCAAGGCCGGAACGGCAACAGCTGAACTGCAAGCAGTCGGACAGCGCGGCAGTAGCACCGCCTTTCGTGACGGTTTCATCGTCACATTGCTGAACCCGAAATCAATCGGTTTCTTCATTGCATTTGTGCCGCAATTCATTGATTCGGCGAATCCGGTGGTACCGCAATTCCTGATCATGATTGTGACATTTGTCGGGCTTGGTGGGATCAATGTTCTGGCTTATGCACTGCTGGCGGCCCGTTTGCGCGACAAGGTGACCCGCCCCGGCGCGCTGGCCTGGCTGCAACGGGCGGGCGGCGGCGTGCTGATCTGCCTTGCCGCTTTCACCCTGACGTTAAGACGCGCTGTTTGAGATGTCCTGCATCCGTGCGGCAAACAGGTGCGCGCCTCTTGCCACATTGTCACGCCAGTTTTCAGTGGCATTTT
>JADHLH010000083.1 GCA_016780765.1 Alphaproteobacteria bacterium
GCGCTACTGAAAACCGTGCCTCAATATGCGCGCGCGTTGCGGTGGCCATCTGCTGTCGTGATTTGGCAGAAAATGCCAGCGCTTCGGCAAGGCAGTCTGCAAGACTGTCAACATCGACAGCGCGCGCCAGCCAGCCTGTCTTGCCGGAGATGATGGACTCTGCCGCCCCGCCATGATCAAACGCCACCGCAAGACGGCCCATGGCCTGCGCCTCAAGCGCCACCCTGCCAAACGGCTCGGGCGTGGTTGAAGGCATCACCACGACATCTGCAGCCATCAGGGCTGCCGGCATATCATCCACCGACGGGGTCAGCCGGAACCGGCCTTCAAGACCCAGCTTTATTCCAAGGCTGGTCAAATGCTCGGTAAACGCCCGCTTGCCATCAGCAGCGCCCAGCAGCACACATTGGAATTGCCGGTCTGAAATCTTGGCCAGCGCCTGCAACAACACATCATGGCCTTTCCATGAAGTGGCCCGGGCCGGCAGCATGATCACCGGCTGGTCTTCGGGCAAGGCGATGCTGTCAACAAACCGGACAATCCGCGCCTGTGGTACGGCTGTCGGATCAAACATGCTGATATCCACACCGCGCTGAATGACCGACAAACGATCATCCATGTTTCCGAACTCGCGTTCGATCTGCGATTTCACATAATGCGAGATGGCAATCACATGGTCCGCAGCCAGCAGTTTTGCATTGAACCGGCGTTTCATGAAGTTATGCGCCTGAAATCTGCCATGAACGGTGCTGACACTTGGTATGTTTATGGCTTTTGCGGCTGGCAGCGCGATCGTGGCTGGCATGCGCGATCGCACATGCACCAGATCAACCTGCTCTGCCTCCAGAATGCGGCGCAGACGCCCCCGCGTACCAGGCCAGCTGAACGGATTCTTGCTGCCAACCGGCAGGACATAATGTTCGGCACCAATCCGCTGCAGATGCCTGACCATCGGGCCACCTTCAGACACCACGATGGCACGTCCACCGGCATCAATGACGGCCTGTGCCATTTCCAGAGTACCACGCTCAACACCACCGCGCACAAGCGATGGCAATATCTGGGCAATCACCGGTGCTTTCTGGTTACGGCTATGCGCTTTTACAAACGGCTTGATCTGGTTGCTCGGGTTCATTGAATATGCATATCCGCAAAAGGCTGTTACGCTGGTGGAGTGCTTAACGCAAATAACATCACGAGAAAAGCCTACCCCCCAAAATACGTGTCATGTTGACCAAAATACATGTCATGCTGATATGCATCTCATGTCGAAATGCATCTCATGTCGAAATGCATTTCACGGCGATGGCACACAGCATCAGGGAAGTTTCATGTCGGCACCCGAATTTCTGACTATAGACAACTCTTCACGCATCGCCTACCGCAGATTGGAAGGCCAAAGTCCGGGGGTTGTCTTTCTTATTGGCCACGGGTCCGATATGGACGGCGCCAAGGCGCTGGCATGTGAGGACTGGGCCCGCCGTAATGGCCGCGCGTTCCTGCGCTTTGACTATTCCGGCCATGGCCAGTCTGACGGCAATTTTCTTGATGGCACCATTTCCAGCTGGACCAACGACTGCCTTGCTGTACTCGACCGCTTGACCGAAGGGCCACAAATCCTGATCGGCTCGTCGCTTGGCGGCTGGCTGATGCTGAATGTTGCGCTGACCCGCCCGGCGCGCATTGCCGGATTGATCGGTATTGCCGCTGCACCTGACTTTACTGCTGAATTGATCTGGGACAGCCTCGACAAGACACAGCAGACGCAGATGCAGGACACCGGCCAGATTGCGCTACCCAACCCTTATTCGGATGATCCGGTGGTCTATCCGATGGCTCTGGTCACGGATGGAAAAGCCCATCTGCATTTGCAGGCACCTGTCAACATCACCGCGCCCGTTCATCTGCTGCATGGTATGCAGGATGATGAAGTGCCATGGCAAACCGCGACCCGTCTGGCCGAAAAACTGGCGAGCGAGAATGTGCAGGTTTCCCTTGTACGAAATGCCGGTCACCGGTTCTCGGAACCTGACCAGATAGCGCTTCTTGGCGACGCGCTGGACGGGATGCTGGCAAAGCTGTCCTAGAAATCGAGATCGGTGTAATGCGGCGCAGCCGCGATGCCCACAACACCGTCAGCCAGAAGTTCGCGAAAGGCTGGCCGTGACTTGATCTTGGCGTACCAGTTCTTCGCCTCGGGATGGCGCGACCAGTCAATATCTCCAAAAAAATCCGTTACCGACAGATGTGCAGCTGCCGACAGGTCGGCAAGCGACATGGCCTTGCCAGCAAGCCAGTTTCCCTGCTCGGCCAGCCAGTCGATATAGTTCAGATGAATATTCAGGTTGGTCAACGCAGCGCGCATCACCTCTGATGACGGGTTGCCGCTGTTCGAGACACGTTTCACATAGCGCTCATTCAACAAGGGCGTACCAACTTCGCTCACGAACTTGGTTTCGAACCAGTCTGTCAGCCGGCGGATTTCAGCACGCTCTGCAGCCCCGCCCCAGATCAGGCTATTGGCGCTGTCTTCCGTTTCCTCGATGAACTCGGCGATCACCATCGCACCCGACAACACGATCCCGTCCTCAGTCACCAGAACAGGTACCGTGCCCGCCGGATTCATCGCCAGAAAATCGTCATGGCGCTCCCACGGTGACTCCAGCTTCGGCATGAAAATCAGTCCGCGTTCAGCCAGCATCAGGCGTATTGTGCGCGATGATGCATAAAGGGGATGATGATGCAGGGTTCGCATAAAGGCACCTGTTAGATTGTCCGGAGGACATTGGATCGCGCCGGAGGGACGTTGGTCCGTGATGGTAACGACGCCGCAGGCTGCGGTCAAAATCTATAGACGGGACTGGTCTCCTCGCGGACGCACCGTCAGCGACCCGCCCGGCAGGGCATCCAGCGCGCCATCAACCAGTTCAAGAAATTGCAGGCGTTCCGGCTCGATGAAGCCCGGCCATGCCACACCATAAGGCGCCGCCGGCACAAAGCCGAATTTCGGATAGTAATCTACCTCACCAGACACCAGCACCAGCTTCCACGGACCCTGTCTTGCCAAACGCAGGGATTCAGCGATCAGCTGTTTGCCATATCCTCTGCCACGCATGACCGGTCGCACGGCAAGTGGACCCAGCAGCAAAATGATGTCCCAGCCAAGCTGCACCTCCCAATAGCGCAACGAGCCAACCACTTCATCTTCATCCCGGATGACCAGACATAATGATGCAACCGGTGGACCGGGGCGGAGGTTCCAGACCGACCTTTCATGGCGGCTTGGTCCGAATGCCTCGGCCATCAGGCTTTCAATTGCGGGGGTGTCTGCGTCAGTCTGCAGGCAAATATCAATCATGCCACAGACCTAACGCAGAACCATAAATCCGTGCAAGAGATCAGGCGATCTGTGTGCCGCCAGCTTCATCTGCCGCATCTGTCAGCGGGGCCGCCAGCAGCGGGATGATTTCGCTTGGAACCACATGCCAGAACTTGTCGATCTCCACGTCCCATTCATTCAGCAACCGTGCTGCCAGGGCCGAGTCAGTAGCTTTCGCATGCGTCTCAACCAGCCCGCGCAGCTCTGCTTCCCAGTGTGATGAACGAATGCGCACAATCTGCAGACTGTCCAGGTTGATCCGCTCATACGCGGTTCCGTCAGGATCATACAGAAAAGCCATACCGCCCGTCATGCCGGCACCGAAATTGTCACCAATTTCGCCAAGGATCACGACACGCCCGCCTGTCATATATTCACAAGCATTCGTGCCCGCACCTTCAACCACTGCTGTCGCACCGGAGTTACGAACGCACAAACGTTCACCAGCCTGACCGGCGGCAAACAGCTTGCCCGACGTCGCACCATACAGGACAGTGTTGCCGATGATGGTGTTCTCATGCGCAACGAAACTGGCAGCTGCCGATGGGCGCACAACAATGGTTCCCCCCGACAGGCCTTTTCCGACATAGTCATTGGCATCGCCAATCACTTCCAGCTGCAGACCCTGAGTAGCAAACGCACCCAGAGACTGACCGGCGGTGCCACGAAGCCGGACCGAGATATGTCCTTCCCGCAGGCCGGTCATTCCGAACTTGCGCACAATATGTGATGACAGGCGCGTGCCAATGGCGCGCTGTGTGTTTTCCACATTGTAGGACAGCTGCATTTTCGACCCGTATTGCAGCGCCGTGCTGGCATCACGCACCATCAGCGCATCCAGCGTATCAGGCACATCGGTGCGGGCACGGTCACGCGGGCTGCCACTTTCGGCCATGCCGCTATCGACCTGAACAAGGATCGGGTTCAGATCCAGATCGTCCAGCGCAGCATCACCGCGGCTGACCTGTGTCAACAGATCGGTACGGCCGATAACTTCCTGCAGCGAACTGAAACCAAGTCCGGCCAGAATCTCGCGCACCTCTTCGGCAAGATGCGTGAACAGCTGCACGACCTTTTCCGGCGTACCCTCAAACTTGGCGCGCAGATCATCACGCTGCGTGCAGACACCAACCGGACAGGTGTTGGAATGGCACTGACGCACCATGATGCAGCCCATGGCGATCAGCGATGACGTGCCAATGCCATATTCATCTGCACCCAGCATGGCTGCCATGACGATGTCGCGGCCTGTCTTCAGACCGCCATCCGTGCGCAGCACCACCTTGTCCCGAAGGTCGTTCATCGACAGAACCTGATGCACTTCCGACAGGCCCATCTCCCATGGCAGACCGGCATATTTGATGGATGATTGCGGGCTGGCCCCCGTGCCGCCACCATGACCTGACACCAGTATCGCATCGGCCTTGGCCTTGGCGACACCGGCAGCGATCGTCCCGATACCTGTTGAGGCCACAAGCTTTACGCATACCTTTGCATCCGGATTGATCTGCTTCAGATCATAGATCAGCTGCGCAAGGTCCTCGATCGAATAGATGTCGTGATGCGGGGGCGGCGAAATCAGCGTCACGCCGGGGGTTGAATGCCGCAATCGTGCAATCAGCCCATCCACCTTGATGCCGGGCAACTGACCGCCCTCGCCGGGCTTTGCGCCTTGCGCCACCTTGATCTCGATTTCCTTGCAACTGTTCAGATATTCCGCTGTCACACCAAACCGGCCAGAGGCAACCTGCTTGATCGCACTTGACGGATTATCGCCATTGTCACGAAGCTTGAAGCGCGCCGGATCTTCGCCGCCCTCACCGGAATCGGACTTCGCACCAATACGGTTCATCGCGATGGACAGCGTTTCATGTGCCTCAGGGCTCAACGCACCAAGTGAAATACCGGGTGACACCAGCCGCTGGCGAATGCGGGTAATCGATTCCACATCTTCAAGGCTGACAGGTGCGCCAGCCGGCTTGAAATCCATCAGATCGCGCAGATTGATTGGCGACTGACCATCAACCAAGGACGAATATTTCTTCCAGCTTTCATAGGACCCGGTATCGCAGGCATGTTGCATCGCGTGGATCAGCTGCCCGTCAAATGCATGGCGTTCACCCGACCGCCGATAGCGGAAAAAGCCGCCAACAGGCAGAAACACATCGGCCATTTCGAAAGCCTTCTTGTGCATCTGGGTGACACGGGACGCGATGCCCGTCAGACCGAGGCCCGAAATACGCGATGACATTGGCGGGAAGAATTTCGCCACCAGCGCACGGGACAGGCCAAGCGCCTCAAAATTATAGCCGCCGCGATAGGATGCGATGACAGATATGCCCATCTTCGACATGATTTTCAGCAATCCGTCTTCAACAGCCTTACGGTAGTTCGCCACCGCCTCAATCAGCGTCAGACCAGACAGCAATCCGCGATCATGCCGTTCGGCAATCGCCTCTTCAGCCACATAGGCGTTCACCGTGGTCGCCCCACAGCCGATCAGCACGGCAAAATGATGCACATCAAGGCATTCGCCCGATGCCACATTGACTGACGCGAATGTACGCAATTGCTGGCGCACCAGATGCGAATGGACCGCCCCGGTGGCAAGGATCATCGGGATCGGCGCGCGTGTTGCAGATACGGCGCGGTCCGACAGCATCACATGCTCGCATCCCGACCGCACGGCTTCTTCCGCTTCCGCTGAAATACGCTCCAATGCAGCATCAAAATCATCAGTGCCTTCAATATCGAATGTGCAGTCGATCAGGACAGCTTTGGTTCCCAGATAGGATGTCAGCGCATCCCACTCAGCGATCGTCAGCACAGGAGAATTCAGCAGCAGGTGGTCGCACTGTTCAGGTGCCTCATCCAGAATGTTGCCAAGATTGCCAAGCCGCGTGCGCAACGTCATCACATGGCGTTCCCGCAGACTGTCGATCGGCGGGTTCGTGACCTGCGAGAAATTTTGCCGGAAAAAATGATGCAATCCGCGATAGCGATTGGACAACACAGCCAATGGTGTGTCATCCCCCATCGACCCAACAGCTTCCTTGCCCGTTTCGGCCATAGGATGCAGGATCAGTTCAAGATCTTCCATCGTCCAGCCAGCCATCAGCTGCCGGCGGCGCGCATCCAGCGTGTCCATTCTGGCCGGGGCCTTGCCGCCATTTTGTGCCAGTAACGCATTCATCTGTTGCGCCCGGCTCGTCCACTGTCCCCAATCACGCTTGCCGGCAAGTTCGGCCTTCAGGGCGTCATTCGAGAACATTTCGCCGCGCGCCAGATCAATGCCCATCATCTGGCCGGGGCCGATCCGGCCACGCTCAACGATACGGTCTTCGGGAACCACGACCATGCCGGTTTCCGATCCGGCAATCACCAGACCGTCATTGGTAACCACATAGCGCATCGGCCGCAGACCATTCCGGTCAAGACCGGCAATCACCCAGTTATTGGCATAGGCGGCAATCGCGGCCGGCCCGTCCCATGGCTCCATGACCGAATTGCAATAGGCATAAAGCTTTGCAAGCTCGCTGTCACCGCTGACATCAACTGCAGCCGGTATCATCATGGTCTTCACCATGGGCAGTGACCGCCCGCCATGTCCCATCAGCTCAAACACGGCGTCAAGCGCGGATGAATCCGAACTGCCCTTGGCAACAACCGGCTTCAATTCTTCAACCATGTCACCAAACAGCGGCGAGGCCATCCGGTCTTCATGGCAGGTCATCCAGTTCTGGTTGCCACGAATGGTGTTGATCTCGCCATTATGTGCCAGCACGCGGAACGGCTGTGCCAGCTTCCATGTCGGCATGGTGTTGGTCGAATAGCGCTGGTGATAGATAGCAAAAGAAGAGATGAAGCGTGTATCAAGCAGATCGGGGAAGAACGCTGTCACCTGCTCGGCCAGAAACATGCCCTTGTAGATAATTGACCGGCTGGACATTGAACAGATGTAGAAGTCGCTGATCAATTCGGCAGTCACCGCTTTTTCGATCCGGCGACGCACGACATAAAGCTGGCGCTCTGCCTCTTCTTCACCCAGACCGGCCGGCATCGAGAACATGATCTGTTCGATTTCCGGACGCGTTGCATTTGCCTTGTCGCCAAGCGCGTAAACATCCACCGGCACCTGCCGCCAGCCATAGATCGAATGTCCAACGGCCAAAATTTCCTGTTCGACGATGCACCGGCACCGTTCCTGCTCGGCAAGATCGGTTCGTGGCAGAAAGACCATACCCACCGCAAGCCGGCCACCATCATCATCATGCCCGGTGCGGGCAATATGCTCGATAAAGAAATCGCGCGGTATTTCGATATGAATACCGGCACCATCACCGGTCATACCATCAGCATCAACAGCGCCGCGATGCCAGATGGCCTGCAACGCCTCGATCGCCGCATCAACCACAGCGCGAGTGGGCTTGCCATCGCGCGCGGCAACAAATCCCACACCGCAGGCATCATGTTCCATGTCCGGCGCGTACACACCGGCCGTCGCCAGCTTTGCTTCATTGGCAGCACGGCGGGACAGATAGCTGTCTGCATCAAAACGGATCTTGTCTGACATGATCTTTATCCTTGTTGGGCGATCAGGCGCCGGCCACAGCCGCCTGCGGCGCTTCGGATTGCGCCATGATATAGGAATGGATGGCATCGGCAGCATCGCGACCGTCACGCACACCCCAAACGACAAGTGATGCGCCGCGCACAATGTCACCAGCGGCAAAAACACCCGGAAGGCTGGTCATCATGGTCTGCCAGTCAATGCTGATGGTGCCCCACTTGGACACCTGCAAGGCTGGCGCATCAAACATCTGCGGCAGGTCTTCCGGATCAAATCCCAAAGCCTTGATGACCAGATCAGCCTCAATTTCGTGGGCTGACCCGTCAATGATCTGCGGCACCTGCCGACCCGTTGCATCTGGCTGGCCAAGATGAATTTTCTGGGCCTGCACAGCGCGCACATGATTGTCGCCAAGAAAGGCCTGCGGGGCTGACAACCATTTGAAGACAACGCCCTCTTCTTCGGCATTGGCAACTTCACGCTGCGATCCTGGCATATTGGCGCGGTCACGGCGATACAGGCAGCTTACAGACTTCGCATTCTGGCGGATGGCCGTGCGCACACAATCCATCGCAGTGTCGCCGCCGCCAACAACAACAACATTCCGCCCTTCGGCATTCAGCTCACCACTTTCAAAGGCGGCTACGTCATCGCCAAGGCTTTTGCGATTCGATGCCGTCAAATAGTCCAGTGCCGGCACAACCCCGCCCAGCCCGACACCCGGCACCGAAATGTCGCGTGCCTTGTAAACGCCAGTGGCAATCAGTACAGCGTCATGAGCAGCGCGCACATCCTCAAAGCTGCGGTCTGTACCGATATTCACATTCAGCTGAAAGGTAACACCGCCATCTGCCAGCAGCTTGTGACGCCGCTCAACCACATGCTTTTCCAGCTTGAAGCCTGGAATGCCATAGATCAGCAGTCCGCCAACGCGGTCATACCGATCATAGATTGTCACCTGATAGCCTTGCTGGCGCAGCATGTCAGCGGCAGCAAGGCCGGCCGGCCCCGCGCCAATAATGCCAACCGATTCGCTGCGCTCTGCGACTGGCTGAGGTGGCTGCACCCAGCCATTTTCAAAGGCTGTTTCGGTGATATGTTTTTCGACAGCACCGATCGTGACCGATTCAAACCCTTTTTCAATCACACAGCTGCCTTCGCACAGGCGATCCTGGGGGCAAATGCGACCACAGATTTCCGGCATGTTATTCGTCTGCGCCGACAGCTTGTACGCCTCTTCCATACGCCCTTCGGCGGTTAGCATCAGCCAGTCCGGGATGTTATTATGCAACGGACAATTGATCTGGCAAAACGGCACCCCGCACTGTGAACAGCGCGACGCTTGCGTTTCTGCGACATCCTTGTCAAACTCATCATAGATTTCGCCAAAGTCCTCGACCCGCACGTCCGCTTCGCGCTTGGATGGCGTTTCCTTGCCTGTCGTCACAAAT
>JADHLH010000084.1 GCA_016780765.1 Alphaproteobacteria bacterium
TGTTGATGGTGCGCTGGTCGGCGGTGCCAGTTTGGTTGCCGATGACTTCGCTGCAATTTGCGACGCGGCGCAGGCCACCATCTGATATCCGCAATGGCAATGCGGCCAGCGCCCCGTAAAGCGCTTGAATTCAGGCCGGACACACCATATAACTGCGCGATTGCAAACGAGCAGGTTTTTTGACCGATGGAAACTCTGGTTCTTACCGTCCACATTCTGATTGCGCTGGCCTTGATCGGTGTTGTGCTTTTGCAGCGTTCCGAAGGCGGCGGACTTGGTATTGGCGGCGGCGGTGGCGGCGGTGCTGGCGGCGGGTTTATGACAGCGCGCGGAACGGCCAATCTTCTGACCCGGGTGACAGCCATCCTTGCAGCCTGTTTCTTTGCAACATCGCTTGTGCTGGCGATCATGGCAGGTGCTGGCCGCGAAAGCGTGTCGATCATTGATGAAGTGATCAATGAAACACCAGCCCCATCCAGCGGACCGGCGGTACCCAGCGACTGAAATCAGGGTTGAATGCTGGGTGTCTGCGCCATTTACCGATGGCAGAATTGTCAAGCCGGAAAATTTAATTTATCCACCATATGATGTTATTTTGGGCCTTACCAAACGCCCCATCTTGGGGTAATACCGTGGTCCATGCCTCGTTATATATTCATCACTGGCGGCGTGGTTTCTTCACTTGGTAAGGGACTTGGTGCAGCTGCTCTTGCAGCGCTGCTGCAGGCGCGCGGGTACAAGGTGCGCCTTCGCAAGCTGGACCCTTATCTGAACGTCGATCCCGGCACCATGTCACCTACCCAGCATGGCGAGGTGTTTGTAACCGATGACGGGGCCGAGACCGACCTCGACCTTGGTCATTATGAACGCTTCACCGGTGTGCATGCGCGCAAATCGGACAATGTCACCACGGGCAGGATTTATTCCGACGTGCTGGCGCGCGAGCGGCGCGGCGATTATCTGGGCGCAACGATTCAGGTCATTCCGCATGTCACCGACGCGATCAAGACCTTCGTCAAATCCAACCATGAGGATGAAGATTTCATCCTGTGTGAAATTGGCGGTACGGTGGGCGATATAGAATCGCTGCCCTTCCTTGAAGCCATTCGTCAGCTGGGTAATGAGCTGGGGCGTGAGCAGACATGCTTCTTGCATGTGACGCTGCTGCCTTACATCGCTGCTGCTGGTGAGCTGAAAACCAAGCCGACGCAGCATTCGGTCAAGGAACTGCAGTCGGTCGGTATCCAGCCTGACATCCTGCTGTGCCGAACCGAACATCCGCTGCCCCTTGAACAACGCGGCAAGATTGGCCTGTTCTGCAATATCAGGGAATCGGCGGTGATCCTCGGCATGGATGTGAACAACATCTATGAGGTGCCGCTGTCCTATCACGAACAGGGGCTGGACCGTGAGGTCATGCGTCACTTTGGTCTGCCTGACGAGACACCCGACCTGTCGGCATGGCAGCAGATATGCAGCAGCATCGCCAGTCCGGAAAGTGAAGTGACAATTGCCATCGTCGGCAAATACACATCGCTTCAGGATTCTTACAAATCGCTTGGCGAGGCACTGTTCCATGCTGGCATCGCCAATCGCAGCAAGGTCAATATCGAATGGATTGATTCCGAATTGTTCGAGGCCGAGGATGCGGCGATCGAGGCCCTGCATCATGTCAGCGGCATTCTGGTGCCTGGCGGGTTTGGTGAACGTGGCTCGGAAGGCAAGATCAGGGCGATCCAGTTCGCGCGCGAACACGCAATCCCCTATTTCGGCATTTGTTTCGGTATGCAGATGGCGGTGCTGGAAACGGCGCGGAATATCGCCGGCATGACCGGGGCCGGGTCGAGTGAGTTTGGCGAGCCGGACATATCGCTTGTGGGCCTGATGACGGAATGGGCATCGGGCAATGCCAAACAGCAGCGCAGCGCCGAAGATGATCTTGGCGGCACGATGCGACTGGGCGCCTATCCATGCCTGCTGGAACAGGGTACGCTGGCGCATGACTTGTACGGGGCCGCAGAGGTTTCAGAACGTCACCGGCATCGCTATGAGGTGAATATTGCCTATCGTGACCAGCTTGAGGCCGCCGGAATGAAGCTGTCGGGCTTGTCGCCTGACGGCACATTACCGGAAATTGTTGAACGTCCGGATCACCCGTTCTTTGTTGCTGTGCAGTTTCATCCCGAATTGAAATCAAAGCCCTTTGACCCGCACCCGCTATTCACCGGATTTGTTGCGGCATCAATGGAAAAATCGAGACTCGTCTGATGTGTGAAAAGGGCCTGACATCATGAAACAGGTGCAAATCGGAAAACTGGCTTGCGGGTCTGATCAGCCGCTGATGCTGATTGCTGGTCCCTGTCAGGTGGAAGGGCGCGATCATGCGCTGATCTGTGCCGAACGGCTCGCCGCCATGGCGCGCGAAGCCGGCATGGGATTTGTCTATAAATCCTCGTTCGACAAGGCCAACCGTACATCGGCGAATGCGGCCCGCGGTGTGGGCATGGATGAAGGTCTGAAAATCCTGTCCGACGTGGCTGATGCCATCGGATGTCCGGTGCTGAGTGATGTTCATCTGCCCGACCAATGTGCGCCAGCGGCCGAAGTGCTGGATGTTCTGCAGATACCGGCGTTCTTGTGCCGGCAAACTGATCTGCTCGTTGCCGCTGCCGAAACCGGTGCCATCGTCAATATCAAGAAAGGCCAGTTTCTGGCCCCGTGGGATATGACGCATGTCGCGGCAAAAGTGGCAGGAGCGGGCAATGACAAGATTTTGCTGACCGAGCGCGGGACAAGTTTTGGCTACAACACGCTGGTGTCTGACATGCGCGGCCTGCCGCAGCTGGCTGATGTCGGTTATCCGGTCATTTTCGATGCCACACATTCGGTACAGCAGCCGGGCGGGCTAGGCGGGCGTTCAGGGGGGCAACGCGAATTTGTGCCGGTGCTGGCGCGGGCCGCCGTTGCCGTTGGTGTGAACGGGCTGTTTATGGAAAGCCATGAGGATCCAGATAACGCGCCGTCCGATGGCCCCAACATGGTGCCGCTCGATGCGATGCCGGCAATTCTGGCGCAGCTGCAACGCCTTGACGCCGCGCGCCGCGAGGCATAAACCGCAGCGGATCAGACCGATTGCGCAGACGCGGCTTTTCGGCCCACATGCGTCGGGACCACTCGCGCAGACAACAGGTGCAAGTAAAGGGGCCGATAATCTGTGCAGATCATGCGAATGGCGGCCATGCCATCAGGACTATTTTGAACAGGCATCATGCCTGGCAACGCTTTCAGCAGGGGAACATCATGACGGCTATTGAAGACATCCAGGCACGCGAAATTCTGGACTCGCGCGGCAATCCGACGGTTGAAGTTGATGTGCTGCTTGAAGACGGCGGATTTGGCCGTGCTGCCGTGCCTTCGGGGGCGTCCACCGGTGCCTTTGAGGCGGTTGAGCTGCGCGATGGTGACAAGGAACGCTACGGCGGCAAAGGTGTGCTTCAGGCGATCGATGCAGTGAATTTTGAAATTTTTGATGCGCTTGCCGGTGCCGATTCAATGGACCAGGCGGGCATCGATCAGGCGATGATCGATCTTGACGGAACACCCAACAAGGCACGTCTCGGGGCAAACGCCATTCTTGGTGTGTCGATGGCAGTGGCGCGTGCAGCGGCTGATTCTGTCGGCATGCCATTATGGCGCTATCTTGGCGGGGTTCACGCGCATCTTCTGCCCACACCGATGATGAACATCATGAATGGCGGGGCGCATGCCAACAATGCGCTGGATGTGCAGGAATTCATGGTGATGCCGGTTGGTGCTGACAGCTTTCATGACGGGCTGCGGATGGGTGCGGAAATTTTCCATGCGTTGAAATCGCTCCTTTCGGCGGCGGGTCATTCCACCGCAGTGGGTGATGAGGGCGGATTTGCGCCAGCCATAAACTCCACCGGCGAGGCGATTGACTTCATCACCCGCGCAATAGAGACCGCTGGCTATTCTGCCAAGGATGATGTGTTGCTTGCGCTGGATGCCGCTGCCACTGAATTTCACGAAGATGGTGCCTATCACCTGAAGGGTGAGGGGCGCAGCCTGTCATCTGACGAGATGGTTAATATGTGGGCGGCGCTGTGTCGTGAGCATCCCATCGTATCGCTTGAAGATCCGATGGATGAGGAAGACTGGCATGGATGGGCGCGTCTGACAGCCGAGCTGGGCGAAACCACACAGATTGTCGGCGATGACCTGTTTGTTACCAATCCTGAACGCCTGGCCCGCGGTATCACCGATGGTTCGGCCAATGCGATTCTTGTCAAGGTTAACCAGATCGGCACCCTGTCCGAAACGCTGCAGGCTGTTGAAATGGCGCAGAAGGCCGGTTTTGGCGTTGTGATCTCGCACCGTAGCGGCGAAACCGAAGACAGTTTCATCGCTGATCTGTCGGTCGCCACGAATGCCGGTCAGATCAAGACCGGGTCTTTGTCCCGTTCGGACAGGCTTGCCAAATATAACCAGCTGCTGCGGATTGCCGAGGAACTGGATATGTCCGGTCTTTATGCCGGCAAGGGTATCCTGCGGTCATGATCTCTGCCGCCTCACGGTAGAAATTTACAAAACGTTAGGAAATCCGGCGATTCGCTTTTGGCTTGACGCGGCGAACGGGCTTTGATTCACTGTGCCTCAAGGGGGTAAGTGCAGCCCTTTGATCCCGCCCTTTGACCCAGCCTGCGACAATGGGGAGAGCAGCATGTATGTGGCCCGCCAGAGACTGATCTTCATGACAGGCAGCTTTTTGCTGATGTCGGCGCTCGTGCTGTTCTTCGGATTTCACATGGTCGCTGGTGACCGCGGTATCCTTGCGCGGCCGGAACTGGACCGCAAGATTGTGCTGGCTGAGGAAAAACTGCATTTGTTGCAAAGGCATCAGACCTTCTTGTCTCAGCGTATTGGCCTGATGCAGAATGACTCTATCGATGCCGACATGCTCGCCGAAACAGCCCGCGCCGAACTGGGGCTTTATGCGCCGAATGATGTCATTATTACAATTGATCTCTCGAATTTGAAATTTTCGGAAGATATCTTGAATTGATAAATTAACTGAAAATTGGTTTATTCATAAAATATACAATAAAAACAAAGAAATAAAATATTTGCATAAATCAAACTTTCCGTGAAAGCTGATCCCGTTCTGGGGAGGCTTTTATCATGTCATCCCCGCGATTCTGGTCTGACAGCATTTCTGATCACCTGAATAACCCGATCGGACTGCGCAGACCCTATGGTGCAGATCATCACGGGGGCAGAGATGGCTGAAGCAGCGAAAGCAGCGCGTAAACGTAAACCCGGCAGGCCGCCAAAGGCTGCCGCAGGGATGGCAGCGGTGAATGACATGCCGCCTACCGACGAGCTGGTAACAATGTATCGCGACATGTTGCTGATCCGCCGCTTTGAGGAAAAGGCCGGCCAGCTTTATGGCATGGGCCAGATCGGCGGCTTTTGTCATCTTTATATCGGTCAGGAAGCGGTGGTAGTAGGGCTGCAATCTGTCAGCAAGCCTGGCGATACGGTGGTAACATCCTATCGTGACCACGGCCATATGCTGGCCTGCGGCATGGAAGCTGACGGGGTGATGGCTGAACTGACCGGCCGCGAAGGTGGATATTCACGCGGCAAGGGCGGTTCGATGCATATGTTCAGCCGCGAAAAGAACTTTTTCGGTGGCCACGGTATTGTTGGCGCACAGGTGCCAATCGGATGCGGTCTGGCTTTTTCCCATAAATATCGGGAAGAGGCGAATGTCTGCATGACTTATCTCGGTGATGGCGCGGTCAATCAGGGTCAGGTTTATGAAAGTTTCAACATGGCGGCGCTGTGGGATTTGCCCTGCCTGTTTGTCATTGAAAACAATCAATATGGCATGGGAACTGCGGTTACACGGGCGGCAGCCGGCCGGTCACTCGCTGATCGTGGCGCGGCCTATGGAATTCCCGGCAAGCAGGTTGACGGCATGGATGTGCTGGCTGTCCGCACTGCGGGTGCCGAGGCGCTGGCGCATTGCCGGGCGGGCAAGGGACCATTCATCCTCGAGATGAAGACATATCGCTATCGCGGGCATTCGATGTCTGATCCGGCGAAATACCGGACACGCGAGGAGGTGGATGCGATGCGCAAGCAGCATGATCCGATCGACCAGCTGCGCGATGTGCTGATGAAGCAGGATATGACAGAGGCGGCGCTGAAGACTATCGATTCCGATGTGAAGGCGATTGTCACCAATGCGACCGAATTCGCCCAGACCAGCCCTGAACCTGATCCGTCTGAATTATATACCGATATTCTCAAGCCGCTGACCGGCGGCGCGACAAGCGTGGAGGTCTGATCATGGCGGTTGAGATCAAAATGCCGGCACTGTCGCCGACAATGGAAGAGGGCAGTTTGACAAAGTGGCTCGTCGATGAGGGCGCCGATGTGCGCAGCGGCGATGTGATCGCCGAAATTGAAACCGACAAGGCCACGATGGAAGTCGAAGCGCTGGATGATGGCAGGATTGGTCGCATTCTGGTGGCTGCGGGCAGCGAAAACGTCAAGGTCAACACCACCATCGCCATGTTGCTGGAAGAGGGCGAAAGCGCCGATGATCTGGCAACTGATCTGGCAAATGATATGGTGGTGGCCACGTCTGCTGCGGTTTCTGAGGTACCTGAGGCGCCGGAGTCGCCGGAGTCGCCGGAGTCGGCTGCATCACCTGTGGCCGGCGCTAGTGGAACAGCAGCTGTCGAGGCGGCCACCACGGGTGCGGAGCTGGAAAAGCCGGTGGCTGAACCTGTGGCAAGCGGCAATACCGCGCCGCTGACGGTGCGTGAGGCATTGCGCGATGCGATGGCCGAGGAAATGCGCGGTGATGATCGTGTTTTCGTCATGGGTGAGGAAGTTGCCGAATATCAGGGCGCGTACAAGGTCACGCAGGGATTGCTGGCTGAATTCGGCCCGAAGCGGGTTATTGATACGCCGATCACCGAGCAGGGCTTTGCCGGGCTTGGTGTGGGTGCGGCCTTTGGCGATCTGCGGCCAGTGGTCGAATTCATGACCTTCAATTTTGCCATGCAAGCGATTGACCAGATCATCAATTCGGCAGCCAAGACGCTATATATGTCGGGCGGCCAGATGGGATGCCCGATTGTGTTTCGCGGTCCAAATGGTGCGGCAAGCCGTGTCGCCGCTCAGCATTCTCAATGCTATGCCAGCTGGTATGCGCATTGCCCCGGCCTGAAGGTTGTGTCGCCCTGGTCGGCGGCCGACGCCAAGGGATTGCTGAAGGCTGCCATTCGCGATCCAAATCCGGTTATTTTCCTGGAAAATGAGGTGATGTACGGGCAGAGCTTTGAGGTGCCGGATGATGATGACTGGGTTGTGCCGATCGGCCGCGCCAACATCGTCCGTGAAGGGAGCGATGTCACCATTACCGCCTTTTCGATCATGGTCGGACGCGCACTGGAAGCCGCTGACAAATTGGCCGAACAGGGCATTTCTGCCGAGGTGATCGACCTGCGCACGATCCGTCCACTGGATATTGATACGATCGTCAATTCGGTGAAGAAGACATCGCGGCTTGTCACATGTGAAGAGGGGTTCCCGTTTGCCGGTGTCGGGTCTGAAATCGCGATGCAGGTCATGGAACAGGCTTTTGACTGGCTGGATGCGCCGATTGCGCGTGTGACCGGCAAGGATGTGCCGATGCCCTATGCCGCCAATCTGGAAAAGCTGGCATTGCCGCAGATTGAAGATATCGTCGCAACGGTTGTGGCGAGCTGCGAAGGCTTCAGGGGGGATTGAGCGATGGCCATTGATATTCTGATGCCGGCTCTGTCGCCAACCATGGAAAGCGGCACGGTGTCGAAATGGACAGTTTCGGTCGGCGATGCAGTGCGCAGCGGTGATGTGATTGCCGAGATTGAAACCGACAAGGCCACGATGGAGGTCGAAGCGGTTGAAGAAGGCGTTCTGGCGGTGATCCTTGTCAGTGAAGGGGCCGAGGGGGTTGCTGTTGGCACGCCGATCGCGCGTCTTGCAGAAGATGGTGAAGCGGTTGACGAGGTGGCAGCGTCTCCAGCTGTCTCAGCACCTGCCGCGCAACCAACCGCAAAGGCACCAGCTGCCGAAAAGCCAGCTGCCGAAAAGCCTGCAGACACACCAGCGCCCGCCGCAATACCTGCTGCAATGCCCGCGCCTGTGTCGTCACCATCGGTAAAGGATGCAGAAAGCAAGGCTGGCGGACGCATTTTTGCCAGCCCGCTGGCGCGCCGGATTGCTGCGGATCGCGATGTTGATCTGACCTCACTTGCCGGAAGCGGTCCACATGGCCGCATTCTGCGCCGCGATGTAGAGGCCGCCGAAACCCGTCTGTCATCGTCTGCCGGTGCAGCATCCATGCCGGCAAATGCGCCAATGTCGGCAATAGCCGGTGCCAGCACGGTTGAAACAAACAGCCAGATGCGGCGGATCATTGCGCAACGTCTGCAGGAATCAAAAGCCAACGCACCGCATTTCTATCTGACTGTCGACTGTGAGATCGATAATCTTCTGGCAGCGCGCCGGATGATGAATGAACAGGCCGGCGATGGCGTGAAGATTTCGGTCAACGACCTTGTGATCAGGGCAGCGGCGATGGCGCTGATGGCGGTTCCCAAGGCGAATGCCAGCTGGGAAGGCGAGAACACCCGCTATTTCCAGCATGCCGATATCGCCATGGCAGTGGCTGTTGATGGCGGGCTGGTCACGCCGGTGGTCTGGGCTGCTGAACAAAAGGGACTTGCTGCCTTGTCAGGCATCACGCGGGACCTGGCGTTGCGTGCGCGCGAGGGCAAGCTGGCAACTGAAGAATTTTCTGGTGGCAGCTTTACCATCTCCAATCTTGGCATGTATGGCATCCGTGAATTCGCCGCTGTTATCAATCCGCCGCAAGGGGCCATTCTTGCTGTCGGTGCGGGTGAAGAACGCCCGGTGGTACGGGACGGACAGCTGGCAGTTGCCACGGTGATGAGCGTCACCTTGTCGGCAGACCACAGGGTTGTGGACGGGGCTGTCGGTGCGGAATGGCTGCAAGCCTTCAAGGGGTACATCCAGCAGCCCGTAACGATGCTGCTATAACCGGGGGATAGTCATGGCCAGTGAAAAACAATTCGATCTTGTGGTGATCGGCGGCGGCCCTGGTGGCTATGTAGCTGGCATTCGGGCGGCGCAGCTCGGCATGTCGGTAGCGCTTGTCGAGCGCGAACATCTTGGCGGGATCTGCCTCAATTGGGGCTGTATACCGACCAAAGCGCTGCTTCGTGCGGCCGAGTTACGACATTCAATCGACGAAATGAAGGATTTCGGCATCACCAT
>JADHLH010000085.1 GCA_016780765.1 Alphaproteobacteria bacterium
GATCAAGGGCCTGCCTGATCCGGACGGCTGAGCCAGTTTGCTATAGCAGTCCGAGGCTCTTGAAGCTGACAACATCATAGCCGGCGACGATCAGATGGTCATGCAATGTTACGGTGACCAGCCCCAATGCCTTTTTCAGCTCTGCTGTCATATCGATATCGGCGCGCGAAGGTTCGGTCTCGCCGCTCGGGTGATTGTGAACAAGGATCACCGCTTTAGCATGATGCCTCAGCGCGACATTGATCACTTCGCGGACATAGACAGGCGTCTGGTCGACAGTGCCTTGCGACAGCGTTTCCTCGGCAATCAGCCGGTTCCGGTTATCAAGGCACAGCATCATGAAATGCTCTATCGGTTCATGCGCCAGCCGTGTGACACAATAATGCTGAACAGCGGCCCAGCTTGTCAGAACCTGCCGGTTGCTGATCGTTGAATGGCTGAGATGCAGACCAGCTGCCTCGGCAATCCTGATGGCGGTCACCGCGGCCTTGCCAACACCAGCCAGCCCCAGCAACTTGTCATTCGGTGCGCGCAATACACCGGACAAGGACCCGAAATGGCGGATCAGGTCCTTTGCCAGCGGCTTTGTGTCCCGCCGCGCACTGGCGGCATAGAGAATCATCTCCAGCAACTCCAGCTCGCTGAGGGCCGCCGCACCCTTGTCCATGACCTTGGCGCGCATACGGGCCCGGTGGCCGGAAATATGATCGGCGTCTTTGGGGGCCGTTGTGGCGTCTGGCGCGGTGCCAGAAGGGTTGGAATCGGCAGACATACCCTTCTGGTTAGCCGATTAAGGCTAATTTTTGATTAATCTGTTCAAAGTATCTTGATGTCAGCCGTAGGGCGGGGCGGTGTAACCAGCCGGAGATGTGGTGAAAATCTCTGCTGCATCCTCGGTAATGCCGATGGAATGTTCAAACTGCGCCGACAGTGACCGGTCGCGGGTCACAGCTGTCCAGCCATCGCCAAGAATCTTTGTTTCATGACGGCCGGCATTGATCATCGGTTCGATGGTAAAGATCATGCCCGGCTCCAGCGTCAGGCCGGCACCCGGGCTGCCGTAATGCAGGACCGTTGGTGCGCAGTGGAATGTCTGTCCCAGCCCGTGACCGGTGAAATCACGCACAACGGAAAAGCGATTGTCTTCGGCATGTGTCTGAATGGCATGGCCGATATCGCCAAGCGTGTTGCCGGGGCGCGCCGCGTCAATCGCCTGCATCAGGCATTCATAGGTCACCTCGGTCAGGCGGCACGCCTTTACGGGTGGCGAACCAACGAAATACATCCGCGAGGTATCGCCATACCAGCCATCAAGGATCACCGTCACATCGATATTCAGGATATCACCGTCGCGCAGTGTTTTCGGGCCGGGAATGCCGTGACACACAACATGGTTCAGCGAAATGCAGGTCGATTTTGGAAATCCCTTGTAGTTCAGGGGTGCCGGGACCGCGCCGTGGGCAAGAATGAAATCATGGCAGATATCGTCCAGCGCCTCGGTTGTGATGCCGGCAATGACGTGCTGGCTGATCATATCCAATACATTAGCTGCAAGATGCCCGGCGGCGCGCATGCCCGCAAAGCCTTCTTCACTGTGGATGATTACAGGTTCTGTTCGCATATCGTCTTGCCGTGCCCGTCGGGTGGGTGTGCTTATGAACCCACCATGGTTTTCCTGATTGGCCTAGCACTATCCTGTAAACAACATCTTGCCAAGGTCCGAGATGTCGCGACTGGTCAAGTCTGTCTGATCTGGATGATCTGATCGGGTTAATCTGATCCGGATGGCCAGATATAGCCCTTGATCATTCTGGCAAAGCCTTTATGTGAGTTTCCGTAGTTGTGAACCGAAAAATTGTGAACCGGTATCGCGGGCATTCTGCGCCGTCCGCCGGTAAATGTGAAAGAGAGCCACCATGTCCAATCCAACAGCCGCCATTATCATCATTGGCGATGAAATTCTGTCAGGGCGGACCAAGGACAAGAATATCGGCTGGTTGGCTGAACAATTGAACATGCAAGGCATTCAACTGCGTGAAGCGCGGGTCATTCCAGATATCCGAGAGGTGATTATCGACACGGTGAAAAGCATGTCAGACGCGGTTGATCTGGTGTTTACCAGCGGCGGCATCGGCCCGACGCATGATGATATCACCACTGAATGCATCGCCGCTGCTTTTGGCCGCAAGGTCATCCGGCATCCCGAAGCCGAGGCGCGCCTGATTGCGCACTACACCGATACGGACATTGAATTCAACGCGGCCCGACAAAAAATGGCGGATATCCCGGAAGGCGCGACGCTGATTGATAATCCGTTGAGTGCGGCCCCCGGCTTCATTGTTGAGAATGTGCATGTCTTTGCTGGCGTACCATCAATCCTGCAGGCGATGTTCGAGGGGTTGCGCGACAGCCTGCCGGGCGGCGTGGCGATGACCCGCCTGACCGTACAATGCAGCATTGGCGAGGGTACGATTGCCGCATTGATGCAGTCGGTGCAGGCCGCGCATGAGGGGATCAGCATTGGCAGCTATCCGTGGTTCAAGCCTGGCCAGTTCGGCACCGCCGCGGTTGTCAGTGGTCTTGATGCCGATGTGACCCACGCCGCCGCAAATACGCTTGCCGAAGGTGTGCAGGCGATGGGGGCAGATGCCTATGTCATGGCACTTGCCGGATCTGAGTAGCCAATTCCAAATAGCCAATTCCAAATAGCCAATTCCAAATAGCCAGTTCCGAATAGCCGGGCCAGTCGAAAGTAACGTCCTCGACCTGCGCCTGATGTCCTCTTGGGAAGGGCAGCTTTGCGCTATCGATTATCTGTATCCCGTCTGTGACCTGGCACTGATCCGCCGCGCTTTGCCGGGGGGCGTTCCTCAACACGGTCAGATGAATCCATGTCCTGTTCTGGTCCAGACCTTGATGCTGTCTGCGTCCAGGGACCGGGTGGCGGCACTGGATTAGACCTGTCGCTATCAACATCAGCTGTCTGATGGACAGCAGGCGGCACAACGCGTGACCCCAGCGGGTTGCGGCGCTGGCGATATTTGTCGCGTGCCTGTTCGCGGATTGTCGAGAAGGCAACAGGGTGCCCATCCCAACGTCCTTTTGGTGGGTCATCTGCGCCAAACAGCGGCACATTGCGGTCCTTGAACAGCGGTATCAGCATCATGCCCGCCAAAAACCCGCCAATATGCGCAAAATACGCAACGCCGCCACCATCATTGGACAGCGCATTGGGCACTGCCACAAATTGCCCGGCAATCCATACACCAAGCACAATCCAGGCTGGCAGATTGATGAAGCGGATAAAGATCAGAATCACCAGCAATGTGCGAATGGCGGCCTTCGGATGCAGGACAAGATACGCCCCCAGAATGCCGGCGATGCCACCTGATGCGCCAATCATCGGGATGCGTGATGCCGGATCGATCGCAAACTGGGCACCGGCAGCGGCCATGCCGCACAGCACATAAAAGATGAGGAATTTCAGCGGTCCCATCGAATCTTCGACATTGTCACCAAAAATCCACAGATACAGCATGTTGCCGCCAAAATGCATCACCCCACCATGCAGAAACATTGCACTGATTGCGGTCGCCCATGCTGGCAGGACAACCAGCTGTGGTGGCAGGACAGCAGCGCCGCTGAAATGTGATGGCACAAAGCCGTAGGTGAAGAAGACGAATCGTTCGGCCTGCGGGTCAAGTGACAGTTGCCACATGAACACCAGCAGGCATGCCGCAATCAGGAACCACGACACATATGGCCGTCTTTGTGACGGATTATCATCGAACAGCGGGAAGAAGAACATGTGCGTTCCAGATGGCTGGCAGATCAGTGCGCATAGCGCTACCAACAGATAGTTACTTTGGGTAAGTTTCGGAAGTGGTCGCTGACAGGCTCTGGCTCACATTATCGCGGTGCAGTATAGCAACGCATAATGATGACACAGTATGCCGGCTCAGTATTGTGACGCGGGCAAAAGACCCGCACTTTGCACAGGAGAGTAAAGCCATGCAGCAGCGTAGAAATTTGTCTTTGTCGCTGATCCCATCCACGCCTCGTATCAGGCAGAGTTGTGCCCAATTGGCGCTGAAAATAGCGGCGTTCGCAATGATGCTGTCTGGTTGTCTGGCTGCGGCACATGCGACGACGCTGAACCTTGATGACAACTCAACCATAGAATTCAGGGACGGGTCTGTTGATGCGGCAACAGGCAGCGGACAGCTGATCGATGTGATATTGATCGAAGGCGGCGAGGTTGTCTTGCGTGCAGAACAGGTGGACCTGCTGGCTGAAGGCGCGCTGGGCAAGGCCGACTGGCTTATCCGCGACCTGACGGCAAAGAATGTCGAGTTTCCTGAAGAATCGATTTTTGTTGGTGAACTTGTCATTCGTGAATTTGCGGCCGGCGCAGTATTGAGCGGCAATATACCCGACGATGTGTCCTTGATATTTGGCGAGGGTGCGCGTGTTCAGATGCGCAATATCAGTATTTCAAGCGATGAATTCCTTGTCGCCATTGATGAATTTGCGACGCGGCCCCTGCGCTATGGCGCGCTTGCCGATGGCACAGTGATCATAACCAAGGCTGGTGCGGCGATCAGCGGGCTCAGTGTCATGCCGGTGGCGGGCAGCGGCGGCGATGATGCCTTTATGAAACAGCTTCGCGCGCGCGGCATGGATGCGATCATCTTTGATATTCAGATTGATGCGGTGTCGCGCATTGTCGGCCCGCATTTGGAGATGTCATATCAGGTCGCCGCCGACATGCGGGGACTTGGCGGGTTTCAATTTGATATGGGGATGCGGGTCAATAGTGCGCTATATGCGCAGATCCTGCCCCTGCTGAACTCGCCTGATCAAAACACGGCGGCATTCTTGAGCCTGAGCAGTGCGGTCTCGCTGGCCAATGCGGGGCTTGTTGTGAATGACACCGGAATCGGCGATATCCTGGTGGAAATTTCGGCTGATGAGCAAGGTGTGAGGCCAGCAGATATGCGGACGACAACGCGCCTGCTGCTTGCTGATTCAGTGCGCGGAACCTTCCCGCAAAATGCCAGCTGGCTGTTGCCACCGCTGGATGCGTTGCTGAAAGCGGGCGGCCGGCTTGATGTGCGCGTTGCACCGCCAGCACCGGTGCCGTTTTCCAGCATGATCGGGTTCATGATGCTGCCTGACATGGCTTTGGACCAGCTGGGCGTGAATGTCACTCACCGACCGAGATAAGAAGAATATGATTGTTGGCCAGAACTACGGGCCGCGCTGGCAAGCCGGTTACACGGCATTTTCTGGCGGGGCTGGCGGCTTTGATACGGGGTGGTGCGAGCAGGGGGACTCGAACCCCCACGATCATACGATCTCAAGATTTTAAGTCTTGTGTGTCTACCAATTCCACCATGCTCGCGCCGGCAGATTATTAGCACAGCATCACCAGATTTGGACAGGCTGTTCGCCTGTTTGATTTGCTGTTTTTGCCAACAACAGCAAACAAGCTTGTGATTTACTGTTATTTGACGCAGCATTTTCGAAACATCTGCAAGGAAGGTGGGCATGGACAAGCTGACCTGTGATGAATGCGGCACCAGGTTCAATTGCGGGGCAACGCCCGGCAAGGATCATTGCTGGTGCATGGAACTTCCAAACATGAGGCAGAGCTTTGATCTCGCCGGAAAATGTGTGTGCCCGGACTGCATGACCCTCGGTCAGGCAAAGGCAATGGTGCGGGCGCGGAAGATCAAAAAGCAGAACCGGCGGAATGCAGCGGTCCAGATTTCCCGCAGCGGGTCTTGAAGGACCTTTTGATAAAATATTAAATTTCTATATATTATCTACAGCTTATTTGATGGGAGACCCAGATGGCGCAGAGCCGCACGTCAAAAATTCGTACCCTCAGACAGCGGGGCAAGGGCAAGCTGGTCAAGGTAAATGATCATTTGAACAGCCTGACCTGGGATCTGTTTGAGCGAAACAGCGATTTGAAAGATGTCAATGCAACCCGCGCCATCGCGGTGCTTGATGATGCACTCAGCCTGATTCAGCGCGCCGGTGCGCTGCTGAACTCGGTGCATGTCGAAGAGGTGAAGGAAGAACCGGTGTCTCCCGAGCCAAACGGGTTTGACAATATTCGCAGCAGCAAGGATGCCGGCAAGCGCAAGCCGAACCTGTCTCGCTCTGTCACCAGCGTCAACTAGCCGTTTTCAGGGGCACCATGCGTGTGCCTTGTGGCTAGCTGCCAGAATTGCCGCCCAGTACCGTAAATCGTTTCAAAAAGACTTCAGCTGCCTTGTCGGCGTTTTTCGGACGAATGCGCATGGAAGTCGGTGTGCCAGGCGGTTTGCCAATGATTTTCGTGGCATCAGCATCGGAAAAACCGGCCAGTTGCGTTGCTTCTAGCCATGCAGCCATGCCGTCGGCCCGCTTGATGGCACGCTTCACATGGGTCGGCAGGGTGGCTGGCAATCCGAATCGGATGTGGATCGCCGCCTCGAGCCGTGATTCAATGTCACGATAGATACCACCAAGCGCATATTTGAACGGCGAGATCATGTCGCCAATGACATATTCTGGCGAATCATGCAGCAGGGCCGCAAGCCGCCATCGCTGCTCCATCTTTGGCGCATTCAGGGTCAGGATTTTTTCGACCAGCACCGAATGCTGGGCCACCGACATGGGGTTATTGCCCTTTGTCTGGCCGTTCCAGCGGCTGACCCGCGCCAGCCCGTGTGCGATGTCGATGATTTCGATATCCATCGGCGAGGGATCAAGAAGATCAAGCCGCCTGCCGCTCAACATGCGCTGCCAGGCACGGTTGGTGTCGATCTTGCGGCGGCTGGCCGCCTGGCGTGTTTTTTGGGGAAGGGATGATGGTGCTGACATCTCGTCATCCTGCATCAACATGGTGTATGTCTTCAAGGTGCCAGCGCAAATGTGACATTCCGGCCATTGCCTTTTGCGCCGGGTCCTTTATTCATCGGGATGTGGGCGCGCCAAATTGCGGTGTAGCCTGCAAATGTGAACGACTGGCAGGGCCATGGATTTTTTCGAAACAAGGGAGAGATATCGGCGGCGCGAGATGCGCAGCTATGTATCAATTCTGGTGCGTGTGGCAGTGGTCGGCAGCGTTTTATGGCTCGGCTGGGTCTGGGGTCATGCCGAGACAGCCAGTCTGAAAGCCGAGGCAGAACGTGCCTTGTATGAGAATAACCAGCAGATCAGCGAGCTCAGCACCGAGGTGCAGAGCCTTGAGCTGAAACTTGCCGAGGCCAAGGCCAAGAACAAGGTCAATGATCTTGTCACGGACAGTGATGCCGATCTGAAAGCCCTCGTTACGAAAAAAATAGCCCGTGGCGTTGCCCCTGCACAAATCATGCAAGCCATTCAGGAACTTGGCGCGCCAAAAAACTGCCGTGAACTTGGCACCCACCAGATTGCGGTCGCCACGCCTGTGTATGGTGGGCCGGAATCAAAGCTGACGCTGTTTGATGGCGGACTGAACCTGTTTGTCGAAGGTGAGCCCGACACGAAATCAGCCCGCGAGATTCCATGGTTTGACCCGAAACTGCCAATCAGCGTTCGGATGGCCTTTCTGAATGGTCAGAAAGTTGCCAGTGGCACCTTGCCGTTTGATGCCGTGATACCAGCTGAAGACTGGGTGTTGCATCTGGAGTTCAGCAAGTCGGACCTGCATGGCTATGTCAGCGGCCGCGTGTCCAGCTGCACCATGCGCTAGGCATTTCGCGTCCGCGCCCCACAGACCCCATCACATATGTTGACAGAATTATTCCTGTCCCGGGCGGCTCGCCATGAAGATATCGCCGGTCCGCCCATAATCGCGATAGCCAAGCCGGCTGATCGGCACGAATGCGTGATAATCGACCAGACCGTCCTTTATCACGGCATCGTCAATATAGATGCCCGTCACCGTTCCGATCACCATCGTATAGCCGCCACCTTCTGCATTTCGTGGCAGGGGCAATGTTTCGTAATGCACGCATTCCAGCGCCGCCGGAACCCCGCCAACGCGCGGCACAGAAATGGTATCGCTATCCACCATGTCGAGGCCCGCATGGATAAATTCATTGTCTCCATAGGCAAAGCTGCCGGATGAAATATTCATCGCATCAAATTGCGCCTCGCCAACAATATTGACGACAAATTCACCCGTTTCTTCAACGTTGCGAAGGCTGTCTTTTTGATGATCGGGCGAATCAAGCTGCACCGAAAACATCACCATGGCCGGGTCCTCGGACAGGGCATTGAAAAAACTGTAGGGGGCGAGGTTGATGCTGGCATCACTGCCGCGCGATGCAATCCAGCCGATCGGACGCGGTGATACAATGGCCTTTAACGGGTTGTGGGGAAGACCGGCGGCCTTGTGCTGCATGGGTTTGAAGAACATGAACGATTTCCTGCGGGCATTTGTGAACGGGTATATGATCGGGCTTTCACTTGGAAGATGGCGCAGGCCGGCGTATATAACAAGTGAGGCTTGACTGGGCATGCGTGATCAGGCCGAAAACCGTGCACCGCTGGACATCCTCAGATGATCGAACTTTATTTCGCCGCGACCCCCAATGGTCACAAAATCTCGATTGCGCTCGAGGAACTGGGACTCCCGTATGAAATTCACCGGATCAATATCGGCGTGGGTGACCAGTTCAAGCCCGAATTTCTGGCATTCAGCCCGAATAACCGAATTCCGGCGATCATTGATCGTGACGGGATTGATGGCAACCCGACCAGCGTATTCGAATCAGGCGCAATTCTTATCTATCTGGCAGAAAAAACAGGCCAACTGATGCCCGCTGACGGGGTTGGCCGCAAGACGGTTCTTGAATGGCTGATGTGGCAGATGGGCGGCTTTGGTCCGATGCTGGGTCAGGCGCATCACTTCAATCACTATGCGCCTGAGACAATCGACTATGCCGTGATGCGATACAGCAAAGAGGCAAACCGTCTTTACGGCGTTCTGGACCGCCAGCTGGAAGGCCGAGACTTTGTAGCCGATGATTTCTCGATCGCCGATATCGCCATTTTCCCGTGGACCCGTACCTATCAGCGTCAGCATGTCGAGATTGAGGATTATCCGAATGTCATGCGCTGGCGCAAGACGATGATCAGCCGCCCGGCGGTGGCAAAGGGCATGCAGGCAGGATCAGAATTCAACGCCGACCTGCGCGAATTGAGTCCCGCGGAATGGAAGCGCCTTTTCGGCGCCTAAACTGCATTTGGTCGGCATTATGACCCGGCATTATGACCCGGCATTATGACCCCGGCATTATGACCCCGGCATTATGA
>JADHLH010000086.1 GCA_016780765.1 Alphaproteobacteria bacterium
CTATGCGTCTGAATATGAAAATGTGGCCCGCGCAATGAACCCCAACGCGCCAGAACCGCATGATCATGATCATGATCACGATCATGACCATGACCATGATGAAGATCACGTCCATCTGGCAGCCGATGAGGGCATGGATGATGACGCAAAGTCTGAAGCCAAAGCCGTTGCCGAGCGCCGTGTGCGCCTTGGTCTGCTGCTGACCGAGGTTGGTCGCGTCAACAATGTTGAGGTGACCGAGGACGATACCCGTCAGGCAGTGTTCGAAGAGGCGCGTCGCTATCCCGGTCAGGAACAGCAGGTGCTGGAGTATTTCCAGACCAACAAGGAAGCCATGCAGCAACTGGCCGGCCCGATCTTTGAAGACAAGACCGTTGATTTCATTCTTGAGATGGCCACTGTAACCGAGGTCCAGACAGACGTTGAGACGCTGTACGCGGCACCTGAAGAGGCTGCAGCGACAGCCAAGAAGAAAGCGGCCAAGAAATCAGCTGCCAAAAAGGCTGCCAAGACCGCAGACAAAGCTGACAAAGCAACGGCCAAGACGGCGGCACCCAAAAAGGCTGCGGCAAAGAAGACTGCGGCGAAAAAGACGGCTGCTAAAAAGGCTGCAAAGAAGTAGCTTGTTGCCCAGAAGATTTTTGAACACTGCTACGCACAGTGCCACGCATACCGGGTGACCCGGTAATACCGCCAAGGAGAGGTCCACATGAGTGAGTTTGACCAGCCAGTTGCCAATCTGGTGCCAATGGTTGTCGAACAGACCAGCCGGGGAGAGCGCGCCTATGATATTTTCTCGCGCCTTCTCAAGGAACGTATCATCTTCCTGAATGGTCCGATTGATGATGGCACAGCATCGCTTGTTTCTTCGCAGCTGCTGTTTCTGGAGTCGGAAAACCCGACAAAAGATATTGCCATGTATATCAATTCGCCTGGCGGCATTGTGACCTCAGGCCTCGCCATCTACGACACGATGGAATATATCCGGCCCGACGTTTCGACTGTCTGTATGGGGCAGGCAGCGTCAATGGGATCGCTGCTGTTAACCGCTGGTGCGGCCGGAAAGCGGTTCAGCTTGCCGAATGCGCGCATAATGACGCACCAGCCCAGCGGTGGTTTTTCGGGTCAGGCGAGTGACATCGAAATCCATGCAAAGGAAATTCTTGATCTGCGCCGTCGTCTGAATGGCATCTATGAGAAACATACAGGCAAGACGCTGAAACAAATCGAAAAAATTATGGAACGCGATACTTTCATGACAGCGGAAGATTCACGGGATTTTGGCCTGATTGACGAGGTCGTCGAGAAGCGTCCGGTCCCTGAAACTGACAGCTGATCGTCCATCCGGTGGCAAAACGGTATGTGAATTGCAGTGTCACCGGTGGGACTGTGCAAGAATATCGTTGAAACCACAGCACAAGCACCCATACACTAATGGACGAAGCGCCTTGCCTTGTCAGGCGGGTGAAGCGTCTGCAAGCGAAGGACTCAGGGAGTCAAAGCATGTCAAAGACCGAAGACGGCGATAAGGGCACTCTTTTCTGTTCTTTCTGCGGAAAGAGCCAGCACGAGGTGCGCAAGCTGATCGCGGGTCCGACCGTATTCATTTGTGATGAATGCGTTGAACTCTGCATGGATATCATCCGTGAGGAGCATAAGACATCACTGTCAAAAGGGCATGACGGCGTGCCGACCCCGTCCGACATCAACAAGGTGCTGGACGAATATGTCATTGGCCAGGCGCGTGCCAAGCGCGTGCTGTCTGTCGCTGTCCATAACCACTACAAGCGACTGGCAAACGCTGGCAAGACCGGCGATATCGAGATTTCGAAGTCAAACATCCTGCTGGTCGGACCGACCGGTTGCGGCAAGACGCTGCTGGCCCAGACGCTGGCACGTATGCTGGATGTGCCTTTCACCATGGCCGACGCCACGACTCTGACAGAGGCAGGCTATGTTGGTGAGGATGTCGAGAACATCATTCTGAAACTGCTGCAGGCGGCCGACTATAATGTTGAGCGTGCGCAGCGCGGCATCGTCTATATTGACGAGGTCGACAAGATTTCGCGCAAGGCTGACAACCCGTCGATTACCCGCGATGTTTCGGGTGAAGGTGTGCAGCAGGCATTACTCAAGATCATGGAAGGCACAGTTGCCTCTGTGCCGCCGCAGGGCGGACGCAAGCATCCGCAGCAGGAATTCCTGCAGGTGGACACAACCAACATCCTGTTTATCTGTGGCGGTGCCTTTGCCGGTCTGGACAAGTTGATCGCCGGGCGTGAGACAGGGGCCGGTATCGGCTTCGGGGCCACGGTCCGTGCGCCGGATGATCGTAAAACAGGTGAATTGCTGTCCGATCTTGAGCCGGAAGATCTGATCAAGTTTGGCCTTATTCCAGAATTTGTCGGGCGTCTTCCGGTTGTGGCGACACTCGAAGATCTTGATGAGAGCGCTTTGATCCGCATTCTGACCGAGCCGAAAAACGCGCTCGTCAAGCAGTATCAGAAGCTGTTCGAGATGGATGAGGTATCCCTGGAATTCCGCGAAGATGCGCTCACTGCCATTGCCCAAAAGGCGATTGCCCGTAAAACCGGTGCACGTGGTCTGCGTTCGATCATGGAAAACATCCTGATGGAGCCGATGTTCGATATACCGACCGCCGGTGATATCGAGGAAGTTGTGATCAATTCCGACGTTGTGGAAGAAGGTGCTGCCCCGTTGGTGGTGCATGCCAAGAAATCCTCCAGCGCTGGTAAGTCTGCCTGATCGCGCCAGATCAGCTTTCGACCATATCTGAGAAAATGCGCCTGCCCCTTTGGGCGGGCCTTTTTTTGTGTGCCTTTTTGTTGCCACCTATCCGGATTTATGACCACTGCCCGCACGTAAAACCTTGTTGCGGGGCGATAGCGGTGCGGAAAATTTATTGATTGATGCAATGTTCGATGACCCAGACACCTGCAGTGCTTGAACATTCCCTGTTTTGGCCCCATATCCGATGACATCCAGAGTGCCACGCCGCAAGGCGATAAAAGGAGTTTCCCCATGTCCGACGGAACCATGATTACATTGCCGGTACTGCCTTTGCGCGACATCGTCGTGTTTCCGCATATGATTGTTCCGCTGTTTGTCGGTCGCGAAAAATCCATTCGTGCACTCGAAGCCGTAATGGCCGAAGACAAGCAGATCATCCTTGTCACCCAGAAAGAGGCAGATACCGAGGACCCGGATGCCGATGGCCTGTATGTCACCGGTACTGTCGGTTCGATTCTGCAGCTGCTGAAACTGCCTGATGGCGCTGTCAAAGTGCTTGTCGAGGGCGGTGAGCGGGTGAAAATTTTACCTGATACGCTGCATTCCGAGCCCGGTTTCTTGGCTGTTGACGCGCATATCCTGCCGCAGACCGGTCATCTTGGCGGTGATACTGACGGGCTGGCGCGCGCCACTGTCCAGCAGTTTGACCAGTACATCAAATTCAACAAGAAGGTTGCATCTGAAGTTCTGAGCGCGATTGAACAGGTTGAGGAAGCTGACAAGATCGCAGATATGATCGCCTCGCACCTCGCCGTGAAAATCCCTGAAAAGCAGGACCTTCTGGAAATGCTGGATGTTCACCAGCGGCTTGAGAAGATCTTTGAGCTGATGGAGAACGAGATCGGCGCGCTGCAGGTTGAAAAGCGTGTGCGCAATCGCGTCAAGCGGCAGATGGAGAAGACGCAGCGCGAGTATTATCTGAATGAGCAGATGAAAGCGATCCAGAAGGAGCTTGGCGATGGCGAGGATGGCCGCGGCGAGCTGGAAGAACTGGAAGAACAGCTGGCAGCACTGAAAATGCCCAAGGCCGCGCGCGAAAAGGCCGATGCCGAACTTCGCAAGCTGAAGAATATGGGCCCGATGAGTGCCGAGGCGACTGTTGTCCGCAACTATCTCGACTGGATGCTTGCTGTGCCATGGAAAAAGGCCAGCCGCCTGAAGAAAGATATCAAGGTCGCGCGCGAAATCCTAGATGCGGATCATTATGGTCTGGAAAAGGTAAAGGACCGGATCATCGAATTCCTTGCCGTGCAGCAGCGTACCAAGTCGGTCAAGGGACCGATCCTGTGTCTCGTTGGCCCGCCTGGTGTCGGCAAGACATCGCTTGGCAAGTCGATTGCCCGGGCGACCGGCCGTAAATATGTGCGCATGGCTTTTGGCGGTGTGCGTGACGAAGCGGAAATCCGCGGCCATCGCCGCACCTATATAGGCTCAATGCCGGGCAAGGTCGTGCAGGGCTTGAAGAAGGCTGAAACCAACAATCCGCTGTTCCTGCTGGATGAGGTGGACAAACTGGGTGCCGATTGGCGCGGTGATCCAAGTTCGGCGCTGCTCGAGGTGCTTGATCCGGCGCAGAACAACACCTTCCAGGACCACTACATGGAGGTCGATATCGACCTTTCCAACGTGCTGTTCATCACCACGGCAAACACGCTGAACATGCCACAGCCGTTGCTGGACCGGATGGAAGTCATTCGCCTGTCAGGCTATACCGAGGATGAAAAGCTGGAGATTGCCAAGGGGCACCTGCTGGGGCGCCAGATTGAGGATCACGGCATTCGCAAGGATGAACTGACGATCAGTGATGATGCGATCAGGGCAATTATCCGCGGCTATACCCGCGAGGCAGGTGTGCGAAATCTTGAACGTGAACTTGCCAAGATCGCCCGCAAAACCGTGACCCGTGTGGTTAGTGGTGAGGCGGAAAGCATTTCGGTGGATGCCGATAATCTTGAGGATTTCCTTGGTGTCAAAAAGTTTCGCTTCGGTGAAATCGAGGATGAAGACCGGGTTGGTGTAACCACTGGCCTTGCCTGGACCGAGGTTGGCGGTGAACTTTTGCAGGTCGAGGCAGTACGTGTGCCTGGCAAGGGCAAGGTCAGCGCCACCGGCAAACTTGGTGATGTGATGAAGGAATCGATCCAGGCGGCCGAATTCTTCATAAAATCGCGGGCTGCCATGTTCGGGATCGATCTTGAGGAACTGGCCAAAATGGATGTGCACGTCCATGTGCCTGAAGGTGCGACACCCAAGGACGGACCGTCTGCCGGCGTTGCCATGGTAACCTCGATCGTCTCGGCGGTAACCGGCATTGAAGTGCGCCGTGACATTGCGATGACGGGTGAAATTACCCTGCGCGGACGGGTGTTGCCGATCGGTGGCCTGAAGGAAAAACTGTTGGCTGCCTTGCGCGGCGGTTTGAAGACAGTGTTGATTCCAAAGGAAAATGAAAAGGACCTTGTCGATATCCCGGGTAACGTAAAGGAAGGTCTGGAGATTATTCCGGTTGCCATGGTGGATGAGGTGCTGTCAGCAGCGCTGGTGCGTGAACCGTTGCCAAGTGGCGTATCTGGTAGCGCTGAAGAGGCGGCAGGCGGCGTGGCTATTGCTGAAACGCCAGCAAACGGCGACGATATCAGGGCGCATTAGAAACGACTAAACTATAGGAAAGCTGTGGGTTTCCGCTCGCCAGCTTTCCTTTTTTTGTGGTCTTTTTCTGTTTTTACTGTAACAGTATGTCACATCTAGCAAACAACATATGGGGGTACCCATGAATAAAAACGACCTGATTTCATCCGTAGCCGATTCTTCCGGCCTTTCAAAGGCGGATGCCGGCCGCGCCGTTGACGCAGTATTTGACAGCATTGCTTCAGCGCTGAAGGGTGGCGGTGATGTTCGTATTGTTGGTTTTGGTACCTTTGCTGTAGCACATCGTGCGGCAACCACCGGGCGTAACCCGCGCACTGGTGAGGCGATTCAGATTGCAGCTTCAAAACAGCCTAAATTCAAGGCGGGTGCACCGTTGAAAGACGCTGTTAACAGCTAAAATTATGGCTATCTTTTTAAACGCCGGCCCGATATAAGGGTCGGCGTTTTACTATCCGGCGTTGCCGGGCGGTTTGTGGGTGGTTAGCTCAGCTGGGAGAGCAACTCGTTTACACCGAGTAGGTCGGGGGTTCGAGCCCCTCACCACCCACCATTTTCCTTTCCTGATCCATTTATGTTTTCGGCGCTTCGGTGTCGTCAGGCACACATGCCGGCGTGACTGATTCCCGTGGATTCGGCCGTGCATCTGGCCGTGCATCTGACCGTGCATCTGGCTGCGAATCCGGCCTTATAATCGGCGAAATGACAGGCCTTGAGACCTGCTGTCGGCGGTGCCAGCCTGCCGCTTGCATCTGCCTCTTTCTTTGATCATAAAAAACCACGGGGGTTTGGGCGCTGATGCTTGACAGTCAGCAGGGCTTGTTCTACCAAAGCACGACCTCGTCATAGGGGGTGTAGCTCAGTTGGTTAGAGCGCCGGCCTGTCACGCCGGAGGCCGCGGGTTCGAGTCCCGTCACTCCCGCCATTCACTTGTTTCATTGGCGAGATCTTCCCCTTATACCCGTCCATCCATCCGGCCGCGTTCATCGGCTGTTTTTATATCTGCTGCATATCCTTCCAGCAGCGCGCATCGCAAGCAGGTCAAGGCCTATGGCTATGGCATGATGCTCAAGCAGCAGAGCGTGGATGACCATGTTGCCCGTTTCAAGGACGAGGCGGCGGCCATTATCGAAATGGGGTTCACCGCAACAAAAATGAAAGTCGGCCTTGGAGCGCGTGATGATATCCGGCTGTGTGAGGCTGTGGCAGAAGGCAGCGGCGAGGCTGACTTCATGGTGGATGCCAATCATTGCTATGCGACGCCAGATGCCTTCTATGTCGGCCGCGCGCTGGAAGAACTGGGCGCGTATTGGTTTGAAGAGCCTGTCGCCCCTGAAGACCTTGATGGTTACCGCGAATTGCGGGCCGGATTGCGCGTCAATATTTCCGGCGGTGAAGCGGAATTCAATCGCTGGGGCTGGCGTCAGATTCTTGAAAATCGCGGTCTTGATATCGCCCAGCCCGAAGTGTGTGCGGTTGGTGGTGTCAGTGAGTATCTGCGTGTTCTTGCGCTGTGCCATGCGCATTTCACGCCGGTGATAAATCATGTCTGGGGGTCGGCAATCGCCGTCGCCACCAACCTTCAGCTTTTGGCGGCAATGCCGGCCTTGCCCGGGGGGCTGAACCCGTGGGAACCACTTCTGGAATTTGATACGACTGACAATAAATTTCGCGATGATTTGCTGACGGAACCGCTGAATATTCAGGGGCAGGTCAAAGCGCAGTCAGGATATGTAACCATTCCCGACGCCCCCGGCATCGGTGTAACGCCCAACCCTGATTTCATTGCCCATTACGAACTGTCGTTATAGATGCCAGCTTCCCCGCCTTCACCAGACAGCCCCGTGATATCCGTCTCTGCAGCGTCGATTGTGGTTGCGGACTTGGGGGACCAGCAGTTTTCGCCTGTGGGCACTGGGCGCAGATAGCGCGATCGTTGCGCATACGCAAAAAGACTGCGGTATGGGCCAGCTGCAACCAGCCGATTTCGAACACACTCTGGAGGCAGCGCTT
This sequence comes from Alphaproteobacteria bacterium, assembly GCA_016780765.1. Taxonomy (GTDB): domain Bacteria; phylum Pseudomonadota; class Alphaproteobacteria; order Puniceispirillales; family Puniceispirillaceae; genus UBA8309. Next base: position 7,471 of record JADHLH010000086.1, read on the forward strand.
CAGGAAATGGGCGCAGGCCCACAACTGCCGGTGGTCATTTGCGGCATGGCCGGTTCAGCGCAGGGATGGGTTGAAGCCCCCTATGTAGATCTGCCAGCCTCAACAGCCGCGCTGGCAGCGCAGGCAGTCCGCGTGAAAACGGCGCAGCGTCCTGTCTATATCATCCCGGGAATCTGCCAGTCACCCGAGATAGCCGCTGACGTGATACGCGGAGAAGAGACGTTATTGCTTGGCCTGTCTCTGCTGGAGACTATTGACGGGCTTGTCTGTTTGCCGGGCACCCACTCAAAATGGGCACGGGTGCGGGGGCAGGTGATTGAAGCCTTCCATACCGCGATGACCGGCGAGGTTTACGCCTTGCTGTCCTCCAGCTCTACATTGTCCCATTTCATGAACCACCCAATCACAGACCTGTCTGAAAATGCGGCCTTCCGGTCTGCCGTTGCCGAGGCACTTGCCGCACCGGAAAAAATTCTGCAGGCGTTGTTTTCGGTGCGTGCTATCCCGCTATTGGCAACGGATGCCGCAGAGCGGGACATGCCGGCGCGCCTGTCCGGCCTTCTGATTGGTCTGGAAATTGCCAGCCAGAATCCACCGCGCAGCAGTCAGGTGACGCTGGTCGCAAATGGCCATCTGGCGGATGCTTATCAAAGCGCTTTTGATGTTGCGGGCATTGACTATCACACCTTCGATGCAGAGGCGTTGGCTTGTGCCGGGTTGTTCGAGATGGCAAGACAAATCATGCCGGACGTATTCTCAAAGCCTGAATCGGAACAGATATGATGACCAACGGTCAGCAGACCTGGCAGCAACAGGAGCCGAAACTGGTGGCGATCCTGCGTGGTATCACCCCGTCCGATATTCTGCCTGTCTGCACCGTTCTTTATGAGGCTCGATTTCGCGCCATCGAGGTGCCGTTGAATTCACCCGAGCCGCTTGCCTCCATCACCTTGGCACGTGAGGGCCTGCCAGCTGACGCGCTTGTCGGGGCCGGAACGGTTCTTACACCGGTGCAAGCGCAAGCGGTTCTGAAAACGGGCGCCAATTTGATCGTGTCACCCAATATGAATGCTGATGTCATCGATGTGGCGGTCGCTGGTGGTGCGGTCAGCCTGCCGGGCGTGATGACACCGAGCGAAAGTTTAGCAGCACTGGATGCTGGTGCCTCAGGGCTGAAGATGTTTCCGGCCAGTGTACTGGGCAGTGCTGGCATTGCCGCCATCAAGGCTGTGCTGCCCGCTGACACACAGATTTGTGCTGTTGGCGGCGTGTCGCATAACGATTTTGCAGACTATATGGCAGTGGGCATTCAGGGCTTTGGCCTTGGCAGCAGTCTCTATCGCCCCGCAGATACGGTGCAGATGGTGCAGGCCAAGGCAGAGGCCGCAATCGCAGCCTATGACAGTGCCTGCCAGCGTTGATAGGCATGGTGTTGAGTGAAAAGGCGCCGCTTCGGATCAGCGAGCTTGTCTGCAGTGTCTAACTTGTCCCAACATGGTACCCAGAAAACAACAGCACAGATGATCGTGTCTGCCTCTGCCGACGGTGATCGTAATTGTCTGAACCCTGTCAGGTGTGACACGCCCATTGCTGATAATCAAAAAAGGGTACGTCTTGCTCGTATATTCGTGTTAATCATTAAGGGGCTGTCCTAGATAACTCAGAATTGGGTTATCATGGAGAGCATGAGAAAGTCACGGATAAGTCAGGTTAAGCAAGATCGTCTTCTTGAGCATTTTGTTGCAGGAACGACCGCACGAACAGCTGCGAGTTTGG
>JADHLH010000087.1 GCA_016780765.1 Alphaproteobacteria bacterium
GGCATTATGACCCGGCATTATGACCCGGCATTATGACCCCGGCATCATGACTCCGGCATCATGACCCGGTTGTCTCGCCCTCAAAGCGTAGGGTGCAGGCACCGGTAAACACCTGCGTTACCAGTGATTCCTTGCACAGATGCCACGTCTTTTTTGGTCCACCCATCTCGCTGTTGAAGATGGTAAGCGTGGCCAACAAGGTCAGCAGGATCAGCATGATCCACCATGTGCGGCTCATATCGGGCCTTTCTGTTCGTCTACCATTCGGTAATATGATCGATAATATCGGCTGTCTGGACCGCGCCCTCGGGCAGTACACGAGCGGCGACTGAATGTCCGGCCTTGCGGGTACTGTCCGGATCATTGGTTAACAGCGGGTGCCATTCAGGCAGGCCTCTGCCTTCAAACAGCCGGCGATAGGCACAACTGCCTGGCATCCATTGCAGCGATGACAGGTTTTCCGGTGTCAGGGAAACACAGTCCGGGACCGTCTGTTTTCGTTCAGCATAGTTCATGCAGGTGGCTTTACCGCAATCCAGCAGCTGGCAAGCGACATCCGTGTAATGAATTTCGCCAGTGTCGGCATCCTCAATCTTCAGAACACAACATTTACCGCAGCGGTCGCACAGGGACTCCCATTCCTCGTCATTCATTTCGGAGAGGGATTTTGTTGTCCAGAAGGGTGCTGCGTCCACAGTCTGTCCTTGAATTCCTGTTCGCGTTTCCAGATATGATGCCGGCTCATCGGGGCGGCCATCTGATCTTTCGCCAGTTGCAATTGCATCACCATACCATGCTGTCGACGGAAAAAATATTCACATCCGACAAGATAGAACTCCCACATCCTGACAAACCGCGCATCATACAGCTTGGTCATGTCTGCCTTGTGCGCGAGGAATCTCAAACGCCACTGCCGCAGTGTTTCGGCGTAATGACCGCGCATTATCTCCAGATCAAGCAGCTTCAGCCCGCGCTCTTCGGTATTGCGGATCATCTGGGCGACCGACGGCAGATAGCCACCCGGAAAGATGTATTTTGTAATCCAGCGGTTCACCGGGCCCGCGCGATGATGCACACCAATCGTGTGGATTACGGCCAGACCATCATCTGTCAGTAATGACTTCACCTTGTTGAAATAGCTTGAAAAATTATCAGGCCCAACATGTTCCAGCATGCCGACCGAGACAATTTTCTGAAACATGCCAGTCTGGTCGCGGTAATCGCGCATATGATAGCTGACACGATCGTCAAAGCCGCCGGTGGCAGCGCTGGTGCGGGCATATTCCAACTGATGTCGCGACAAGGTAATGCCGGTAACTTTCGTATTCTGTCCGCAGGCAGCCATAGCCATGCCAAGGCCGCCCCATCCGCATCCGATATCGAGGATATTGTCGCCGGCCTGCAGATCCAGCTTTGCTGCAAGACGCGCCAGCTTGTTTACCTGCGCAGAGTGCAACGATTCGTCCGGATCATGAAAATAGGTACAGCTATATTGCCGCCACGGATCAAGGAACGTGTCGAACAGCGCATTTGACAGATCATAATGATGCGCCACATTGCGCCGCGACTTCTTGCGCGGATTCCAATGCCGCAACAAGGCCAGCAGATTGACAATCGACAATGTCGTGCGGCCCGCCCAGTGCCGTGCCCAGCTTTCACTGTTTGTCATCAACAGATCGACCAGCGGTTCCAGACCGTCGACAGACACGGTCAGTCGCCCATCCATATAGGCCTCGCCAAAGGCAAGGTCGGGAACCATAACAAGACGCCACAAGGTGCGCCGGTCCTGGACATGAATGCTGGCTTGCGGGCCGGGGCCAGCCCCGGTCAGCGTCACCGGCGGTCGGCCAGCAAGGCTTATACGCAAACTACCTTTGCCGATAAAGGTTCGGATAATTGTAAAGGCAATCAAATCAAACATGGCAGTTACCACATCAGCTCATTTGCAAAATATTTGAATCCGGATTTCTGTGACAAGTCCCTGTAACGTCGGATAACCTTAATGGTATTCTATGACGCGCATTTCGCAAGCCCCACAGCGTTAATCCGGCTTCACGATCCGGAGCGCTGCCCGCCCGATCGCACCGCTGAAGGACAGTTTCGGCCCCGATGACCCGCTTATCCCCGCATCTGAATGCCGTTTATGATCTGCCCGTACCGCAGATCGATATGGCTGACGGGGTGCCGCGTGCGCGGGACTTTGATGACAGCTACTACAATGCTGATGACGGGCTTGCCGAGACGCGGCATGTCTTTCTGGATGGCAATGATTTGCCAGCGCGCATGGCGGCAGCCGATCATCTGACGATTGCCGAAACCGGTTTTGGCACAGGTCTGAATTTGCTGGCAGTTATGACGGCGCTGAAGCAGTATCCGCATCTGCAGATCGATTATGTGTCGCTCGAGGCATCGCCGCTGGATGCTGACATGATGGCAGCAGCGCATGCCGCTTTCCCTGCTGTGGGGGATGAGGCATCGGCGCTGCGTGCCGCGCTGCCACCGCGCTGGCCCGGCTATCATCTTGTTATACTGGCAGGCGGGCGCGTCAGCCTGCATCTGCATTATGGAGATGCTGGAGACATACTGCCAACGCTGGATATCTCTGCCGACTGCTGGTTTCTGGACGGCTTTGCCCCGGCCCGGAATCCGTCATTATGGACGCCGGGACTGCTGTGGCAGATCGGCCGGCTGACCGCTGATGGCGGCAGCTTTGCCAGCTTCACGGCTGCTGGTGATGTGCGCCGTGGCCTGCAGGATGCCGGGTTTGATGTGCACAAGGCTGCCGGCTTTGGTCGCAAGCGGGATATGATCAGAGGCAGCATGCGGCGTAGTGCTGCTGCTGCTGTTGCTGAAGGTCCCAAAAAGCAAGATGCCTCACACCCCTCACATACACACCGCTTCAATCCACCCGGCCGTGTTGCCATTATCGGGGCGGGCATCGCCGGGGCGTCTGTGGCTGCCGGGCTGGCCCGTCGCGGCGCAGAACCTCTGCTGATTGACAGTGGCAGTGTGCCGGCCAGTGCGGCGTCGGGAAACCGGGCTGCGCTGCAGAGCCCGCGTCTGAGCGTTGATCATAATGCGATGAGCCGTCTGTCCGCATCCTGTCTGTCCTTTGCAGCGCGTGCGGCAGATGCCGCCGGTGCCACAATTGCGGCGGGTGTTTTGGCGCTGGATGCGCCTGACCGGATGGCCGCACGTCACGCAATCTTTCGCCAGCAATCATGGCCAGACAGCCTGTTGCGCGATGCCGCTGCAATGCAACCGGCACCCCCGGGGCTGGATGGTGAGGCCGCAGGAATTTTCTTTGAATATGGCCGCGCCATTCAACCGGCTGTTCTGGTCGGGATGCTTGCTGGCCCAGCCGAATTTGTTGGTGATTTTGCGGTGAGCAGCATTGCCCGAACTGCTGAGGGACTGACCCTGGGTGCAGCTGACGGACGGCATCTGACGGTGGATGCGCTTGTTCTTTCTGGCGGTGCATCGGTTGGACCGCTATTGCAGCAGATTGATGCTGGCATGCCGGTTGAGGTAACGCGCGGACAGGTCAGTCATGTGCCAGCCACGCCACTAAGTGCGGCGCTTGATATGGGTGTCAGTTTTGGCGGCTATCTGACGCCGCCTGTGGATGGGTTGCATGAGCTTGGTGCCACATTTTCACGAGACCTGAATGCGGCAATCGATGATGCGGCGGCGCATGCACATAATGTCAACCTTCTACCAGCTGGACTGCTGCCAAACTTGGATGCTGGTAGCGCTGAAAATCTGGGGCTGCGGACCAGCTATCGCGCCAGCCTTGCAGACCGGCGTCCGGCGATGGGCCAGGTGAAAGATGACATATGGATGCTTGGCGGGTTGGGTGCGCGCGGATTTACCCTGGCACCGCTGCTGGGGGATGTGCTGGCAGCCGCAATTTTGGGCAGGCCAACGCCGCTGGCGCGTGATCAGATGGCCGGCATTCATGCCGCCCGATATCTGCCGGAATGACGATCTGCCGGAATGACGCTTTTCAGGCGTCAGTGCCTATCCGGTCAGGCCGGCAAGATCGCGCGCATCGACCAGCGCGCCGTGATAGCTGCACGTATCTGACAGCAATTCCAGAAAAGCTGGCACGATATCCTCAGGCGATGGCAGGCTGGACGGATCCTCACCCGGAAAGGCTGACGCGCGCATGCCTGTGGCCGTGCCACCCGGATTCAGCATATTGATCCGCAGGCTGGTTTGCTCGCTCTCTCCGGCCCAGGACCTGCCAACAGCTTCCAGTGCGGCTTTTGTGGCGGCGTAGGCCCCCCAGAACGGGCGACTGCCGACCGCCGCACCAGAACTGACAAGAATGGCACGCCCGGCAGGGGCAGCGCGCAGCAGCGGGTCAAGCGCCCCGATCATGTGCCACTGGCCTGTCAGATTGACCGCGATGGATTCATCCCAGTTATCTGGTGTCAGATGTGTCACCGGCGTCAGCGGGGCCAGAATGGCGGCATTGGCAACAAAACCGTCAAGCCGTCCCCAGCGGTCGTGAATTACCGCGGCAAGGCGCGGCATCGCCGCGTAATCTTTCATGTCCAGTTCGACGATGGTGGCAGTGCTGCCGGCAGCGCGAATGGCGTCATCCACCTCTTCCAGCGCACCGGTTGTGCGCCCGGTGATGATCAGCTCGGCCCCGGCAGCCGCGGCACCGATGGCGACAGCCCGTCCAATTCCGCGCGTGGCACCTGTCACCAGAACCAGTTTGCCGTCAAGTGTGAAGGAGTGAGAGTTGCTCATCAGCGGCTGCTTCCGTGGGATACCTTGTTGGCGCTCAGCCCGGCGGCCAGCTGGATGGGATATTCGCCTGTAAAGCAGGCATCGCAGAATTGCGGCGCGTCAGGCTGACGCTTTGCATCAGCGATGGCCCGGTACAGGCCGTCGACCGAGATAAAGGACAGGCTGTCCGCACCAATCTCTGCAGCAATTTCGTCAACAGACATCTGTGCGGCAATCAGATGGTCCCGGCTGGGCGTATCAACACCATAGAAACAGGGATGCGTGGTCGGCGGGCTGGCAATCCGCATATGCACTTCGGCTGCGCCGGCATCGCGCATCATCGAGACAATCTTGCGTGATGTCGTGCCGCGCACAATCGAATCATCAACAAGGATGATCCGTTTGCCGCTGACAGCTGCCGGGTTGGCGTTATGCTTCAGCTTGACCGAATCTGTCCGGTCCTTCTGGTTTGGCTGGATGAAAGTTCGGCCGACATAATGGTTGCGGATAATGCCAAGATCGAACGGGATGCCGGATGTTTCAGCATATCCAAGGGCGGCCGGCACGCCCGAATCAGGCACCGGAATGACAAGATCGGCATCAATACCGGATTCGCGGGACAATTCACCGCCGATAGATTTGCGGGCATGATAGACGCCGCGCCCCTCAACCACTGAATCCGGACGTGAGAAATAGATATATTCAAAGATGCAAAAGCGAGACGGCATAGGACTAAACGGCGACAGGCTTTGCAGACCATTCTTGTCGATGATGACCATCTCGCCGGGAGCCAGCTCGCGCACCGGTGTTGCGCCAACAATATCCAGCGCGCAGGATTCGGACGCCAGCAGCCAGGTGTCATCACGTTGGCCAAGAATCAGCGGACGCACACCATAGGGGTCACGCAGGCCGATCAGCATGTCATTGGCGACACAGACCAGCGAATAGGCACCTTCAATCTGTTTCAGTGCATCAATCAACCTGTCCGTCACATTTTCCTGATGAGAACGGGCCACCAGATGAACAATCACCTCGGTATCCGATGATGACTGGAACAGGCTTCCCGTCTCGATCAACGATGCCCGCAGACGCGTGGCATTCGTCAGATTGCCGTTATGTGCAAGTGCAAACCCGCCAAATGCCAGCTCCGATGAAAAGGGCTGGATTTCCATATACGGGTTGACGTTGCCGCTGGTTGAATAGCGGTTATGGCCAATGGCCACATGTCCACGAAGCTGGCGCATCTGATCTGAATCGGCGCCAAAATTTTCCCCGACATGGCCAAGCGCACGGTGCGCGTGAAAGGCGCTGCCATCATAGGTGACAATGCCGGCTGCTTCCTGCCCGCGATGTTGCAGCGCATGCAGGCCCAGAGCTGTCAGAATGCTGGCTTCATCGCTGCCAAAAACCCCAAAAACCCCGCATTCCTCGTGAAAGCGGTCTGTATCAGACATATCGAACGGATTGGTCGAGCCCAGCAAATCCATGCTTTCCACTTTCAGTAAATCGAGCGCGCAGACACCATGTGAGAGGCGTTTGCAAACAGCCGACAATAGCGATCAGCCTCGTCTGGTTATTGGCAATTAATCTGGTCACGTCAAGCGCGCCAAAGGCCGCAAGACAAGATCAATCGCTGCCACCTTCATCGCCGCGCAGATCAAGCGAAGATGCGCCGCCATCCGCGTCATTGCCGGATGATGATGTCACCCCCGTATCCTCGACAATATCGCCAGCCTCCTCAACAGTATCCTGAATGGTTTCAACCTCGGATGAGGGTGGCGGCAAATTCTTGATCAGCATTTCGCGCATATCGCCTGGCAGCACCCCGGCAAACAGGTGCGCGCTGCCACGTAATGTCGGCGTGATCTGGGCATCGGTGATGATATCAGACAGGTTGTTCTCGCCTTCAGCCACCACAACAGAACCGGCATAGATGACCAGAACGATGACAAAGCCGCGAATGGCGCCGAACAGAAAGCCCAGCCATCGGTCAAGGCTGCCAAGTCCGGCCTTGCTTAACCCCGGCGAGACAACACTGGAAAATACGAACCACAGCACCACCGTGGCAATAAATGGCAGGCCCCAGGCCAGCGCATCACTCAACCCCTTGATCTGGATTGCATCTTCCAGAAGGGGTGACAGATAAGGCTCAGACAGGCGGGCCGCCAGAATGGCGATCGGCCATCCGGCCAGTCCCATGATCTCGCGCGTGAGCCCGCGTAATGTCGCCAGCACGCCCGAGACCACCAGAATGATCAGGGCGGCAAAATCGACGATATTCAGCGCTGCGATGTCGAAGGTCATGATCTTGTTCCGCCGCAGTATGAAGGTCTGGCGATCGCCCCTGTCATGATACACCGCCCATGATTTCGATCAACTCGGCAAGCGTTGCAGGCTGACCAAGTGACAATCCGGTCGGTGCGGCCAGCTTTTTTCGGGGGCGCGGCATAACCGCCATGTCAAAACCCAGCTTTGCAGCCTCTTTCAGGCGGGCATCAGTTTGCGCCACCTGACGCAGTTCGGCAGACAAGGCAACCTCGCCAAAAAACACACAGCGCGGTGGGGCAGGGCGTCCGGTAACCGATGATATCAGTGCCGCGGCGACAGCAAGATCAGCCGCCGTCTCGGCAATCTTCAGACCGCCAGCCACATTCAGAAATATATCGCGGCCAGACAGCGGCACCCCGCATCGCGCTTCAAGCACGGCTGTGAGCATGGCAAGGCGGCTGCTGTCCCAGCCGACGACATTCCGGCGTGGCGACGCCAGTGTTGACGGGGCGACCAGCGCCTCGATCTCGACAAGCACAGGCCGGCTGCCTTCAATGCCGGCAAAGACAACGGCGCCGGTCACCTCATCACGGCGATCGGCAAGAAACAATTCGGACGGGTTCGGCACTTCGCTCAGGCCGGTTTCCACCATCTCGAACACGCCGATCTCGTCGGTCGCGCCAAAGCGGTTCTTCACCCCGCGCAGAATGCGAAAATGGTGCGATCTGTCGCCTTCGAAATACAGCACGGTATCGACCATATGTTCCAGCACGCGCGGACCGGCGATGGCACCATCTTTGGTCACATGGCCGACCACCAGCAAGGCCACGTCATGCAGCTTGGCTGCGCGGATCAATTCCTGCGCCGTTGCCCGTACCTGGCTGACGGTGCCGGGCGCTGAATCAAGGGTCGACAGATACATCGTCTGAATGGAATCGATCACCACGATCTCTGGCCCGTCCGGCCCGCCAAGCGAGGCGGCAACATCCCCGGCATTGGTGGTTGTGGCCAGATCAACCGTGGCATTTCCCAACCCCAGACGCATCGCACGCATGCGCACCTGATCGGCAGATTCCTCTCCCGAAATATAGGCAGTGCGGTGGCCGCTGGCAGCAAGCCGGCAGACCAGCTGTAACAGCAAGGTGGATTTGCCGATGCCGGGGTCGCCGCCGATCAGCGTCGCCGAACCGCGCACCAGCCCACCGCCAGCCACACGGTCAAATTCGGCAAGGCCGGTCTTCATCCGGGGTGGCGGGGCGACCGATTCAGACTGCGCCAGCGGCTGCATATCGATCCGGCGTCCCTTGGCCCGCTTGCCGGGTCCCGACGGCGTCTCGACCCGTTCTTCGACAAGGGTATTCCAGGCCCCGCAATGATCGCAGCGCCCGGTCCATTTGCGATGGGCACCGCCGCATTGCTGGCAAATATAGGACACAGCCGGTTTTGCCATCAGCTGCCCCGTGCCGCGGCTTGGGCAGCGAGGGTCAGGGGGCCGTCGGCATGGCCGTGAACAAACTGGTCAACCTCGGGAACGCCGGTATTGTCCATCTGGCTGGCCGGGCCGCTCCAGATAATCACCCCGTTATGGACCATGGCCACCTTGTCGGCGATCCGCCGCACGGATGCCATATCGTGGCTGATGGTGATCGCAGTGGCCCCCAACCGACGCACAGAATCGATAATCAGCCGGTCAATGACCCCGCCGGTGATCGGATCCAGTCCGGATGTCGGCTCGTCAAACAGCAGAATTTCCGGCTTGTCGGCAATGGCACGCGCCAGCGCAACCCGCTTTTTCATGCCGCCCGACAATTCGGCGGGAAACTGGTCAATGACATGCGCAGCCAGTCCCAGTTGGGTGATCGTCTCGGCGGCAATATCGCGTGCAGCAGTTTTCGACATTTTCGTCTTCTGGCGCAGCCGGAAAGTGACATTTTCCCAGATTGGCAGCGAATCAAACAATGCACCAAACTGAAAGGTCATGCCGAACCGCTGGCGCACAGCCTCAAGATCGGCGCGGCTGGCACCAAGCAATTCCTGGCCATCAACGGTGATTGATCCTGAATCAGCCGTCAGTAGCCCCAGCAGGCATTTCAGCGTGACGGACTTGCCGCATCCCGACGTGCCAATGATGGCGAACGATTCTTCACTGGCAACATGTAACGAGATATCACGCAATACCTGCTTGTCA
>JADHLH010000012.1 GCA_016780765.1 Alphaproteobacteria bacterium
CTCCACCAGCCAGCGCATCAAGGCTCTCAAACCCCACATCATTCATGATCACCGTCTTGCCATGATCCATCATCGCTGCCCGCGCCCGCGGAAACGAGATGATCTTGCGGCAATCGATATATACCGGGCTTTTCGCGCCCGATGTCAGGGTAAAAGGATCATCAGCGCGAAACAGCACCGCCTTGATCTCAATCAGCATGCGCGCAACAGAACGCGCTATGGCCTGCTTGTCATACGCCGGAAGCGGATCGTTAATCGTCTTTGTGGTCACCTGGCGCACCCTCCGCAGCCTTGTATCTGTGCGGCGAGATAGTAGAGGTTTGTCCCCCGATTGTCATCCGGTGTTCATGCGCTGTACGGCTGTAAATGCGGTCAGTCTTTCGTATCCCCGGCGAACAGCCAGCCCAGCAGCAAGGGTGCAATGATCGCGGCGCCCAGCTGCGCGGCGATAAAGCCCGGCGCATGGGCCGGCAGAATGCCCGAAAAACTGTCGGTGAAGCTGCGCGCGATGGTGACTGCCGGATTGGCAAAGCTTGTCGAACTGGTAAACCAGTAGGCCGCTGTGATGTACAGCGCAACCAGCGTTGACACCGCTTCGGGTCGCCAGCGTATGCCGCCAAAGATCACTGTCAGCAGGCCGAAGGTGGCAACGAACTCCGCGCCCCATTGGGCGGACCCGCTGCGCAGGTTGGTTGACATCTGAAGGACCGGCATCTCGAACATGAAATGGGCCAGAAAGGTGCCGCACAATCCGCCAATGATCTGCATCACGACAAAAAACAGCGCCAGTTTCACCGGTATCTGTCGGCGGATGAAAAAGGCCAGCGTTACCGCCGGATTGAAATGCGCACCGGAGACCGGCCCGAAAATCGTGATCAGCACATAAAGGATAGCGCCTGTCGGAATGGTATTGCCAAGCAGTGCGACAGCGATGTTTCCACCGGCCAGCCGCTCGGCCATGATTCCGGATCCGATCACCGTTGCCAGCAACAGCATCGTGCCAGCAAATTCGGCTACAAGGATACGTGCACTCTTCTGTGAAATCACCTGATGTCTCCGGTGGGTATTAAAAGGCATCGTGACTCGACACTCAGCTGCGACCATGCAATGGATCATCCGCCAAGCGCAGCAGGCCAAAGGTCAATAGCGAACAGATTGCCAGCATCAGCAATGATCCAGCTATACATCCTGACAATCCAGCTGCCTGATACAAAAATCCTGACAGCAGCGTGCCTATTAACCTACCACCGGCATTCGCGGCATAGTAGAACCCGACATCCTCTGCTGCTTTCCGTGATCCGGCATATGCGAGAATGAGATAGGAATGCAATGATGAATTTACCGCGAAGGGCAAACCAAACACCAAAAGACTGATGATAACGATCGTCTCCCGCTCCAGCGGCACTACCTCTCCTAATTCCAGCAACAGGAGTAACACTGCCGGAACAAAGGTCAGGACAACAATCCACAGGCATGCTGCCGGCAACTCGCGGCGCAAACCGTCTGGGCTTCGCGACACCAACGCCGGTGCCAGCGCCTGAACGGCTCCATAGGCTATCGTCCAAGCCGCCAAAAAACCGCCAACCGCCCAGAAATCCCATCCAGCCGAATAGAGAAAAACCGGCAATCCGACGACAAACCATACATCACGTGCGCCAAACATGAAGATTCGAGCGCCTGCAAGAATATTCACACCGGTAGATTTGCTGAATAGTTCCTTCACAGATTTCGATGCATTGGACACTCCAAGTCCAGCCGGCAGCGCCATGAAGCATGCCACGAGGATTACCACTAGCAGCGCCACCAAAAGCCATAGAGCAGACTTGAAGCCGACCGTTGTGAGCAGCAGTCCGCCAACAAAAAAGCCAATCCCCTTGGTAGCGTTCTTAGACCCAGTAAACCAGGCGACCCAACGAAACAGCTGATTATTGCCGTCAACTGAAGTGATCTTGATGGCCGATTTAGAGGCTGTCTTGGTGATGTCTTTGGCAACACCGGCAACTCCCTGTGCGGCGACAACCCAGATTACCGACACGGCCGCGCCCCATGCCGGATTGAGCAGCGACAGAAACAGTAGCCCGCCTATTTGCAAACCAATTCCTAAAACCAGCATTCGCCGGATGCCAAACCGTGACGCCAGCCACCCACCGGCGAGATTGGCTATGATTCCGGCTGCCTCATACAACAAGAACAAAAAGGCCAGAGTGAATGGGGAATAGCCGAGCTTGAAAAAATGGAACAGAACAAGTGTCCTGAGAGCCCCGTCGGTAAGAGTAAAACCCCAATAGGACGCCGTGATGACCAAATAATTGTACATAGACTCTCTTGCAGACTGGCCTACAGCCCTTCGGCAATCAGCCGGTTCGCCAGATCGACCATGCGACAGGAATACCCCATCTCATTGTCGTACCAGGCGTAAATTTTGACCATTGTCCCGTTGGTGACCATGGTGCTTAGCGCATCAACGATAGAGGAGCGGCTGTCACATGCATAGTCTACCGAGACTAGCGGACGATCCTCAATTCCCAGAACACCGGAAAGTGGCCCGTCTGCGGCAGCTTTGAACAAACTGTTAATCTCGTCCGCGGTCACATCTCGCTTCAGCTCAAATACGCAGTCAGTCAGGCTTGCGTTTAGCACCGGAGCGCGAACGGCATGGCCGTTCAGCTTGCCAACAAGATCGGGAAATATCAGGCCTATGGCAGTTGCACTTCCGGTTGTTGTCGGCTGCAGTGACAAGAGTGCCGAGCGCGCCCTGCGAAGGTCCTTGTGCGGGGCGTCAACCACAAGGTTGGTGTTGGTCGGGTCGTGGATAGTGGTAATCTGACCATGGCGAATTCCTATGGCTTCATGCACCACCTTCACCACCGGTGCCAGACAGTTTGTGGTGCAGGATGCCGCAGTCACAATTGTGTGAACATCGGGGTCGTACATATGGTCATTCACGCCCATAACGACATTGAGAACGCTGTCTTCTTTCACTGGCGCGGCCACAATGACCCGCTTTACCCCACGGTCGAAGTAAGGTTGCAGGCTTTCCACTGTGCGAAACTTGCCAGTGCATTCAAGAACGATATCGCAGCCAAGATCACCCCATGGCACATCGTCCGGTCTCGGGGCAGCGGAAAACCCTATCTTCCTTCCGTCGACAGATAGCGCGCCGTCGCCATCTGCCTGGATATCGGCACGCCAGCGGCCTTGCACACTGTCAAATTCCAAAAGATGCGCGGTTGTCGCCGAATCACCTGAAATCTCGTTGACATGCGCAATCTCCAGCCGGTTGTTACGAAACGGGTCTTTCTGGTCGCGCCACGCGCCCCCCATGGCTGCCCGCAGTGTCAGTCGGCCAATCCGCCCCATCCCATTTATACCGATGGCCATGTCTTATCCTTCACTAATACTAGAGAACAGCACCACAAAGGTTTACTCTACCGGCCTAGCACTTTTGCGGATGTTTCTTTACTGAGTCGGATACGACATATTCATGACAAAAATGTTACGCAAACAGAACCTGCCAACAAAGATATGCGCCACCTGCGCGCGCCCCTTTACCTGGCGCAAGAAGTGGGAACGTGACTGGGAACAGGTCCGGTATTGTTCGAAACGGTGTGCCGGTGCGCGCAGCAAGGCACATAGCGCTGCCAGCAAGGACCGCTAGCAGGCATGCGCCGCCCTTATCTGACAAGATGAAACTGGCCGGATGAAACTGACCGGATGAAATTGTTCCGTCAGGCGGTCAGGGCCATCACCGCAGCCTCTACCGCGGCCTGCTCGATAATCTCGGCCACCATGCCGTTCTGCAATGTGTCTCCCACCCCGATATCATCGATATAGATGCCGAAATCATCCTGCCCGAACCGATGCGCCGGCACCCAGCCAAACAGGCATTTATGTGCCTGTGGGCAATCGGCGGCAACGGCATCGGCAAGTGGTTCGGAACTGTCGAAATTCCAGGTGACCCCCAACGCAACAAAGAACCTGTTTCCCTTGCTGCCAGCGACCTCCATCGTCACCTGCATGGTGATCACCACATCGCGGCAGCCGGTGTCGCGCATATAGGCCTCAAGGCTGCCCTTATATAAACCGGTGATCGTTGATAGCGGGACAAAATGCGCACCGCTCATACCCGCTGATGCGCCATCATTGTCAGTCATTTTCGATACTCCGGCGGTAACGGCCGGGCTGTATCGCGCTGGCTGTGTCGCGCTGCCGGCCTAAGAGACGTCGTGGGGTTGGCGAAGCGCGTAACCGCTGCCGCGGATGGAATATATCAGGTTGGGTGCGGTTGCGCCATTCTGCTGCGACACGGAAATAGCCTTGCGTAGGCGCGAGATATGAACATCGACAGTACGCTCCTCAACAAAGACACCATGACCCCAGACCATATCCAGCAACTGCGTCCGGCTGAACACGCGTCCCGGCCGTTCCATAAGAATGGCCAGAAGGCGGCTTTCCTTTGGTCCAAGTGACACCTCGGTGCCGCAGCGGGTCACAATCATGGTCGTCTGGTTGAAGATCAAATCATGGAATTCCAGCACCTCATCGGTCAGCGACGGGTGCGCCCGGCGCAGCAATGCACGGACACGGCTGACCATCTCACGCGGCGAAAACGGCTTGGAGATATAATCATCCGCGCCAATATCAAGGCCCAGCGTTCGATCGCCTTCTTCGCCGCGGGCGCTCAGCAGGATGATGGGAAGATGCTTTGTCTCGGTGCGGGCGCGCAACGTTCGGCATACATCAATGCCCGACATATACGGCATCATCCAGTCAATGATGGCCAGATCAGGGCGATACTCTTCAATCATGTCCAGCGCCTGCTGCCCGTCTTCTGCGCGCAGAACCTCGAAACCTGCACTTGTCAGATTATAGGCAAGCAGTTCCAGCTGGTTCGGTTCATCATCGGCAACAAGGATTCGGATTGCCATCCATATCACCTCTTCAGGGGTTACAGCCTTATTCACATGACATGATCAGATTACAGTTTTGTGACTGCCTGCCTAGCCGGTTACTTCGTCTGATGTCTCGCCACCATGATCATCGGTCAAATCGCCATGCCAATCACCAGATGCCGGTGCGGCCACCACCGGCAGCCTGACAACAAATCGGGTGATGCCTTGCGGCGAACTGCTTATATCCATCGTACCACGATGCCGGTTCACGATATGCTTGACGATGGCCAGACCAAGGCCGGTGCCACCAATCTGCCGGGACCGCGCCTTGTCGACGCGGTAGAAGCGTTCGGTCAGGCGGTTCAGATGCCTGCTGGCAATCTGCTCGCCCGTATTGGCAACGCCGATCACCACATGGCCATCCTGCGGCTGGCTGACACTGATGATCACATCGGTATCTGCATAGCCATATTTCACCGCATTCTCGATCAGGTTGTGGAACACCTCATTGATCTCGTCAGCCTTGCCGTTCATGACAAGCCGCGGTGCACCCGGCGGGTGGCGGTCATCAAGCACGATGCGCATGTTGTTCTTGCTGGCGCGCGTTTCCAGGCTGGCAATGACCGCGCGCACAACCTCCATCAGCGGCACTGTTGCATCGGGGATGATATGTTCATCCACCTCGACGCGTGACAGGGACAACAGATCATCGATCAGTCGCGACATGCGGCCAGATTCTTCCTCCATGATCCGCAGGAACCGTTGCTGCGTCGGCCAGTCACGTATTTCGTTCATCAGAATGGTCTCGATGAAACCGGCAAGGCTTGTCAGTGGCGAACGCAGTTCATGGCTGACATTGGCCACAAAATCACGGCGTACCTTTTCAAGGTTTCGCTGCAGTGTCATGTCCAGAACAAGGACCATGATCTGCCCGCCTTCCATGCGCCGGATACGGACCTTGAACTCCATTTCCACACTTGAATCAGGAATGAAGGAAAGCGTGCGCTCGGTACCGCGGGACTGGATGAAGTCGGCTGTTTCCTGCATCGGAAAAACAGCTTCGAGCTGCGCACCGACCAACCCTTCGCCAAGAAAGCGGACCGCTGCCGTGTTTGCCGACTGGATCTCCCCGCCGGCATTGGCGATGATCAGCCCGTCATCCAGCATGCGACCAATCTCGGAAAAGAGAGCCGGATGATCATGCTGTGCTGTATCAGGTGGGGCGTTCATAACTGCTTTGCGCGCCTGCGTTCCAGATGAGATTGCTTACTATGAAAGTAATGTGATACCGGACCAGCTACAAGGGCCTGCAACAAGGGCCTGCAACAAGGGCCTGCAAAACGCGGACGGATAAAGGGCTGCAGTCAAGAGCGTACCGGCAACAAGCCTACATAGTGATCTCGGCCGCAAGATCGGCACTTTGCGCCAGCTGGTTAAAGCGCCGCCTTGCATGATTGTCGACCAGCCGCACACAGGCCTTGCTGACATGCAGCGTCAGTGTCTCGCCATCATTGGTCAGGCGAATGCCTTTCAACCCGTCAGCTGTCCCACCCGAAAAGGTCAGCACAAACCGCAGGCCAAGCCCGATGGTGGTGGCCTCGGCGCGCCGACGACGGTTAAGAATGAAACCCAGTTCCGGCGGACGGGGCTTGTTGGTCTTGCGCCCGACATAGCGGTGATAGATCGCGGTTGCCAGCCAGATGCGTTCCTTGTGCGTGACACAATTGACCGGCAATCCCAGCACTCGCCGTGCCGCAAGATCACCGCGCACATCCTCATGTTCATTCCAGCACAGATCAGACAGGTTGCAGGCCGCTTCAAGCAGCCGTTGAAACTTGCCGCGGGCAATTGCGACCTTGCCCGCATCGGCGCCGGCGGGCGGGCTGAACATCGGCTGCAACAGAGCTGACAGCGCATCCGGCACGTCGGCAAAACGGTGTGATGCGCGCGATATTTCCGATGATACAACATGCAGGAAATCAGCGCCTTCCAGATCGGCAAGTTCCCGGTCAGCAATCAGCCCGTCACGAATGCTGGTGCCGCTGACAATGATCCTGTCGGCATTGATCCGGTCCAGCAGCGTGCGCATGATATGCGCAGCCATCGGCATTGTCTTCTGGCGGCCCAGCGGCACCCCGGACAAATCCGGCGTTGACCGGCAGAACGCCTTCAGCAGACTTGTGGCGCTGCGTCCCGGAATTCGCAGCCCATGCAGAACCGGCAGCGGATATCCGGTCTGTTCTATATAGGCAAGGCCAAGGGCGCGGAAAGATCCGCCAACGCCGTACAGGGCGCTGTGACGACCCTCGGCAAGCCAGGGAACAGACGTCATCGCGGCTTCAATCTCGTCGCGACCAACCTCGGACAAATGGCCAAAATTAAAGCTGGTTGAATGCTGCATCTTACCCGATTCAAGATCAACAATCTCCAGACTGCCACCTCCCAGATCGGCCACGTAACCGGTGGCTTGCGGCATGTTCAGGGTCAGTCCGCGTGATACGTGATGCGCCTCATCACTCTGCGACAAAACAGTGATTGGCTGGCCCAGAATCTGCCCGGCAGGCTCGGTAAAATCGGCGGCATTGACAGCTCGGCGCACGGCAGCCGTTGCCACCGCATGTGTCTTCACCACACCCATGCTTTTCATGATGCTGGCAAAACGTGCAAGCGCATCGAGCGACACGGCGATACGTTCTTCCTGCAGCATGCCGTCTTCACCCAGCCCTTCACCAAGGCGGCAATTGGACCGTTCATTGAACAGGGGAAACGGATAGCGTCCGCTGCTGGCATAGATCACGAGGCGGATGGAGTTCGACCCGATATCAATGACCGCAATCGGCGCACCTTTATCGATCTGGGCTGTATTCTGTGTCTGTTCACCTGGTGTCACGATTGCATCACCGGGCCTAGCGCGGGGGCATCCTGATGGCGCCATCCAACCGGATAACACCACCATTCAGCATGCTGTTCTCAACGATATGCTGGGCCAGAGCGGCAAATTCATCGGGGTCCCCGAGGCGCGAGGGAAAAGGCACCTGCGCACCGATGGCATCTTGCACCTCCTGCGGGAAAGCCTCGACCATCGGGGTTTTGAACACGCCCGGCGCAATTGCCATCACACGCACCGCCTTGTCGGCAAGATCGCGTGCCATCGGCAGCACCATACCGGCCACACCGCCCTTTGATGCGGCATAGGCTGTCTGGCCAATCTGCCCGTCATAGGCGGCTACAGATGCGGTATGGATAATCACCCCGCGCTCACCATCACTGCCTTCAGGCGCATTGGCTGTCATCGCAGCCGCAGACTGGCTGGCCAGATTGAAACTGCCAACAAGGTTGATCCCGATCACCCGCGCGAACAGGGCTGCGTCATGGGCATTGCCGCGCGACACCGTTTTGGCGGCAGGCGCAATACCGGCGCAGGCCACACAGATGCGCTCGGTGCCATAGGCGGCGCGGGCGCTGTCCAGCGCATCTGCCACGGCATCGGGCTGTGTGACATCAGTGGCAATGAAGATGCCGCCTATTTCGGCGGCGGCCGCCGTGCCCGCCTCTTCATTCAGATCAAGAATGGCAACCCGCGCGCCGGCACCGGCAAGCCGCCGCGCTGTCGCAAGGCCAAGTCCCGATGCTCCGCCAGAAACAATGGCAGCACTGTCCGCACTGATCTTCATGGCATCCCCCTCTACACCCGGCACAATCAATGACAGGCGCTACAACCTGTCTTCACACCTTTACGTCACACGTTCAATGGCAATCGCCGTGCCTTCACCGCCACCGATACAAATCGCCGCGATGCCACGTTGCAGACCGCGCGTTTCCAGTGCGTTCAGCAAGGTAACAATGATCCGGCTGCCAGAAGCACCGATCGGATGCCCCAGCGCGCAGGCCCCGCCATTCACATTGATCTTGTCACGCGCAATCCCGAATTCATGCATAAAGGCCATTGGCACGACGGCAAAGGCCTCATTCACCTCCCACAGATCGACATCCTCAACGCCCCATCCCAGCCTGTCGAGCAGCTTTTTGGTGGCCGGCACAGGGGCAGTGGTAAACCAGCCCGGCTCATGCGCGTGGCCGGCATGTCCCAGAATACGCGCCCGCACCTTTAACCCCTTGGCCGCCGCATTGGCCCCGCTTGTCACGACAAGGGCCGCAGCACCATCCGAAATAGAGGATGCATTCGCTGCTGTCACAGTGCCATCAGCGGCAAAGGCCGGCCTCAGCTGCGGAATTTTTTCGGGTCGCGCCTTGCCAGGCTGCTCATCCGCGCTGATCACCGTATCGCCGCGGCGTGATGAAATGTTGACCGGGGTGATTTCCCCGTCAAAGGCACCGCTGTCCTGCGCGGCACGGGCATTTGCCAGCGATTGCAACGCGTAGTCATCCTGCGCCTCGCGGGAAAACTGATAGCGCGATGCACATTCCTCGGCAAAGCTGCCCATCAGCCGGCCATCTTCATAGGCATCTTCAAGGCCGTCGAGGAACATGTGATCCTTCAGCGCCGCGTGACCAAGCCGTGCGCCGCCACGCGTTGCAGCTGACAGATAAGGGGCATTGGTCATGCTCTCCATGCCGCCAGCAACAACCAGCCCGGCGCTGCCTGCACGGATCAGATCATGCGCCATCATCACCGTCTTCATGCCTGACCCGCACACCTTGTTGACGGTTGATGCCGGCACTGTCTCACCCAGCCCGCCGGCAAACCCGGCCTGTCGCGCCGGTGCCTGGCCAACCCCGGCCGGCAACACACAGCCCATCAGCACTTCTTCGACAACATCAGCCGCACACCCGGCATCGCCAAGCGCTGCCTTGATGGCAATGCCACCAAGCTGTGGTGCGGCCATGGCCGACAGATCACCCTGAAACGCGCCCATCGGGGTTCTGGCGGCACCGGCAATTACGATATCGGTCTGGCTTGCTGCGTCTGGCATAACGTCACTCCCTTGTCAGGCTATACTTTTCAGGCATGTTAATCCGGTCGTGTTAATCCGGGCATGGTGGTCGGGGCATGGTGGTCCGGGTCATCTTTCGGCAGCTATTTGCCGGTAAAATCTGGTGACCGCTTCTCCATAAAGGCTGCCATGCCTTCCTTCTGGTCATCGGTGGCAAATAATGAATGAAAAGCCCGCCGTTCAAACAACAGCCCCTCGGCAAGCGGTGTCTCGAAGGCCCGGTCCACCGCCTCACGGGCCAGCAATACCGCATTCTGGCCAAAGCCTGCAATGGTTCTGGCGGCTTCCATGGTCTCGTCCAGCAACGCATCATCGGCAATCACCCGCGCCACAAGTCCGGCGCGTTCAGCCTCTTGTGCGCCCATCATCCGCCCGGTCAGAACCATATCCATCGCCTTGGCCTTGCCGACTGCGCGCGTCATCCGCTGTGAGCCGCCCATGCCCGGCATCACCCCTATTTTGATTTCCGGCTGTCCGAACTGCGCCGACTCGGACGCAAAAATCATGTCACACATCATCGCCACCTCGCACCCGCCGCCAAGTGCATAGCCAGCAACGGCAGCGATCTTCGGGGTGCGCAGCGCGACAAAATCATCCCAGCCGGCAAACATGTTTTCCTGCAACACATCGGTATAGGATTTCGGGGCCATCTCCTTGATGTCGGCCCCTGCGGCAAAGGCTTTCTCATTGCCGGTCAGCACAAAGCAGCCAACCGCCGGATCACTGTCCAGCGGCTGCAAGGCGGCGACGATCTCGGTCATCACCTGATTGTTCAATGCATTCAGCGCCTTTGGCCGGTTGATCCGGACAAGCGCAACGCCGTCCGTAATCTCAACGGTGATGGTCTCAAATCTGGTGTCGCTCATCTGCCTTTGTCCCTTGTTGTGCTGATGCGCTGGCTAGGCGTCGCGCTTTCGTGTCTCGAAGCGCGGCAGCATGGCCGAAAAATCACGCCCCCGCCCGTCTTCTTCTTCAACAAACTGTTCATATAATGCGGTGGCAGCGGCCCCCATCGGCGTATCGGCATCGACACTGCCCGCCGCTTGCTGTGACAACCGCAGGTCCTTCAGCATCAATTCAGCCGCGAAACCCGGCATATAGTCATTGTCGGCCGGGCTTTTCGGACCAACCCCGGGGGCCGGGCAATAGGTGTTCATGGTCCAGCTATATCCCGAAGACGTGCTGACAACATCAAACATCTTCTGCCTGTCCAGCCCCAACCTGTCGGCCAGTGCAAAGGCCTCGCATGTCGCGATCATCGTCGCGCCCAGGATCATGTTGTTGCAGATTTTGGCAGACTGGCCTGCCCCGCTGTCACCGCAATGCACTGCCTTCTGGCCCATGATTTCGAACAGTGGTTCCGCCAATGCGAACGCCGCAGCCGACCCGCCTGCCATAAAGGTCAATGTACCGGCGAGCGCCCCGCCAACGCCGCCCGACACCGGGGCATCAACGGCCAGCAGGCCGGCTGCATCGGCATCCATCGCCACCGCGCGTGCCGAATCAACATCAACAGTCGAACAATCAACAAAGCCGCATCCGGCCGCTATGACCGGGATAATCTCGGCCGCCACACTGCGCAGAATCGCACCATCAGGCAGCATGGTGATGACCACTTCGCGTCCTGTGGCTGCAGCTGCGGCGCTTGTCGCCAACTCTACATTCGCCAGTGAAACACCGGTCACATCGAAACCGGTCACATCATGCCCGGCCGCTGCCAGATTGCTGGCCATTGGCGCGCCCATATTGCCAAGTCCGATAAAACCGATTTTCATGCCCGTCTCCTGCTTCCTGTCAGTCCAGCGGCGCCAGCAAATCCGCGATCAGCGCTGGTGGTACCGCCGCCACATCATCATGACGCCAGCGCGGCGCGTGATCCTTGTCGATGACGGCCGCGCGAACACCCTCGACAAAATCAGTCGATGCCAGCCACCGATGGGTGAAACGATATTCCATATCAAGCGCTGTTTCCATAGTTGGCGCATCGCGCACCGCCCGGACCAGCGCCACAGTCGCGGCAAGGGCAATCGGCGACCCTGCTGCCATCCCCCCGGCCATACGCGGAAATGTGGCCAGCAATGCATCATGGGCGTCAAGCTGGCTGCGTATAGCGATCACATCATGGCCCCCGAACACGGCGTTGATATCATCCATATGCGCGGCCAGCATACTGTCGCCCGCGGGTTGTGCATGCCGGGCGATTATTACCCAGACATCTGCATCATCACTTGCCACCAGATCAGATATCAGCGCGCCAAGCCTGTCTTCGGGCACATAGGCATCGGCAAAGCCGGCATACAGGCTGTCAGCCGCCGTCATCCGGTGTCCGGTCAGTCCAAGACATTCTCCCAGATGCCCCGGGGCCCGCGCCAGCAACAGTGAACCACCCACATCAGGCACCAGCCCGATGCCGCATTCGGGCATAGCAAGGCGGGTGCTGTCAGTCACGATCCGGTGCGAGCCATGCGCCGCTACCCCAACGCCGCCGCCCATCACAAAGCCGTGCATGATGGCGATATAGGGTTTTGGATACTCATGGATCAGCGCGTTCAGGCGATATTCATCGCGCCAGAACCGGCGGCCATATTCAGCATCTTCGTCCAGACCCGCCTGATACAGACGCGTGATATCACCGCCAGCGCAAAAAGCCCGGTCACCAGCCCCGTCAATCACCACATGATCAACCTGCGGATCATCGCGCCAGGCCAGCAAGGCGCGCTCCAGCTCCAGACACATATCATGGGTCAGGGCGTTCAGCGCCTTTGGGCGGTTCAGCGTGATCCGGCCAGCCCGCCCGTCAATCCGGCACTGGATGTCGCTCATTGATCGCGCTCAGCCAGCATCGAGCGGCTGATGATCAGACGCATGATCTCGTTGGTACCCTCCAGGATTTGATGTACCCGCAGATCGCGTACAATCTTCTCGATCCCGTAATCTGCCAGATAGCCATATCCGCCATGGATCTGCAGCGCCTCATTGGCGACCCGAAAGCCGACATCGGTGACGAACCGTTTGGCCATCGCGCAATGGCGGGTTGCATCAGGGGCCGCGTGATCCAGCTTCCACGCCGCCTGCCGCAAGAACAGACGCGCTGCCTGCAATTCAGTTTCCATGTCTGCCAGCTTGAACTGAACCGACTGGAAGGAATCAATACTCTTGCCAAAGGCCTTGCGCTCGGCTGTATAGGTCAGCGCTTTGTTCAGGGCCGCCTGCGCACCGCCAAGCGACGCCGCAGCGATGTTCAGCCGCCCGCCATCAAGGCCCTTCATGGCGTATTTGAAACCGGCACCTTCTTCACCAAGCAGGCTGTCCGCACCGACCATACAATTTTCAAGGATCACCTGCGCCGTTGGCTGGCCGCGCCAGCCCATCTTCATTTCCTGTGCGCCAAAGCCCAGACCGTCAGTGCCAGCATCGATCATCAGCGCCGAAATGCCACGCGGCGAGTCATCGCCCGTCCGGCACATCACCACATAGAGATCGGAATAATCACCGCCGGAAATAAAGGATTTGGTGCCGCTGACAGTCCAACCTTCATTGGTGCGTTCGGCCCGTGTGCGCAGCGCCGCCGCATCCGAACCTGACCCGGGCTCGGTCAGACAATATGAGGCAATCCGCTTCATTTTCACCAGATCGGGAAGATAGCGTTCCTTCATCGCGTCATGGCCAAAGCTGGAGATCATCCACGCCACCATGTTGTGGATCGACATGAAGGATGATACCGACGGGCAGGCCATGGCCAGCGCCTCAAAGATCAGGGTTGCATCGAGCCGTGTCAGCCCCGACCCGCCATCCTCTTCAGGCACATAGATCGCCGCCAGCCCCAGTTCTGCCGCTGTCTGCAGACATTCGCGCGGCATCTCCATTGCCTGGTCCCAGGCCACCGCATGCGGTTCTATATTGGTCGCGCCAAAATCGCGTGCCATGTCGAAAATAGCGTGCTGTTCTTCGGTCATCGAAAAATCGTACATCGGTCTTGTCTCCTGAATGAAAGCAACAGCGATGCCGGCGGCAGGCTAGCTCAGATCACGCGTATCCTCGATCACGATACCATCGCGCGGCAGACTGCCCGGGGCGCACAGGCTGATATCGCCGCGCAGTTTCAGAATCTCGCGCACAGGTCCTTCGAATTTCGCCGGATCATCTGCCGTTGTCTCAATGGCGACAGCCATCGTATCTGCCGATCCGTCATGGCCAACAGTCACCCGCACCCGCTCAATCGCATCATCACGGGACACCAGTTCTGCGACCTGTTCCGGGCGCACGAACATACCCTTTACCTTGGTCGCCTGATCGCCACGGCCACGCCAGCCGACAATGCGCATATTGGTCCGTCCGCACGGGCTGCTGCCGGGCATCACTGCCGACATGTCACCTGTGGCAAAGCGGATCAGCGGAAATTCCGGTGTAAACACAGTCACCACAACCTCGCCGATATCCCCGTCAGGCACAGGATCACCCGTGCCAGGGGTGCATATCTCGACGATCGCCCCCTCATCCACAATCATCCCGTCCATGGCCAGGCTTTCATAGGCCACCATGCCGACATCGGCGGTGCCATAACTCTGCCTGCAGGTGATACCGCGATCGGCATATCCTTGACGCATTGCCGGGAACAGCGGCCCGCCGCTGACAAAAGCGTGCTTCAGTTGCGACATCGCCAGACCCAGCGCGTCACCTTGCTCAAGGATCGCATTCAGATAGTCGGGCGTGCCGGCATAGGCGGTCGCCCCCAGCGCTGACATTGCCCGCGCCTGCAATTCTGTCTGGCCGGT
This sequence comes from Alphaproteobacteria bacterium, assembly GCA_016780765.1. GTDB lineage: Bacteria > Pseudomonadota > Alphaproteobacteria > Puniceispirillales > Puniceispirillaceae > UBA8309. Next base: position 14,623 of record JADHLH010000012.1, read on the forward strand.
ACCGGCAGGAAAGACGGTGACACCAACCGCCGCCGCCGCAGATTCGAACATCTGGCCAGCTGGTGTGAAATGATAGGCAAAGCAATTGTGAACACGGTCAACAGGACGCAGACCAGCGGCAAACAACGCGCGCCCAAACCGCCAGAAGTCACGCGCCTTGCCAATTTCGCCAGCCCGCATGCCAGGCTCATAAATCGGGCCAGGTGACTGGAAGATCATGTCGATCTGGTCCAGCGGCACGCCATTGAAGCCGCCGAGGGGCGGCAGCTCGGCCTGTTTTGTCATCAGATCGGATTTGCGCAATACCGGCAGGGTTGCCAGTGCCGCACGGTCAGTGATCAGTGACGGGTCGATATCGTCCAGCGCACCAGCATAGCCGGGCGCGTTGTCTCTGGCATGCGCAACAGCCGCTGGAAGGCATTCCGCAAGCGACGCCGCGCGCGCATCAGCCGAGCGCGTTTCAAGCTCATCATAGAATTCTGTATCCGTGGCCATGGCCTGCCTCTAGCTGAGCCAGCGCTTCCGCCGGCGGTATGAACGCACATCACGGAAGGATTTGCGGCCTTCATCCGACATGCCGAGATAGAACTCCTTCACGTCCGGATTTTCACGCAGCTGCTGCGCCGGCCCATCCATCACAACGCGGCCATTCTCCAGAATATAGCCGTAATGCGCAAACCGCAGCGCGATATTGGTGTTCTGTTCGGCCAGAAGGAAGGACACACCTTCCTTCTCGTTCAGATCTTTCACGATACCGAAAATTTCCTCGACCAGCTGCGGTGCCAGCCCCATTGACGGCTCGTCCAGCAGGATCGTTTCTGGCCGCGACATCAAGGCCCGCCCGATGGCACACATCTGCTGTTCACCACCCGAAGTATAGCCGGCCTGCGACTTGCGGCGTTCTTTCAGACGCGGGAAATAATTATATACCAGCTCCAGATCATCATTGATCTCGGACCGGCTGGCACTGCGGGTGAAGCTGCCTGTCAGCAGATTTTCCTCCACCGTCAGATGCTCGAAGCAATGCCGGCCTTCCATCACCTGGATCACACCCTGCTTGACCAGCAATGAGGGGTTCAGGTCGGCAACGGGCGACCCGCGATAATGGATGCTGCCCTTGGTGACCTCGCCGCGTTCTGAATGCAGCAGGTTGGAGATGGCCTTCAGCGTCGTTGTCTTGCCGGCACCGTTGCCACCAAGCAGCGCTGTAATCCCGCCCTTTGGCACCTGCAGCGACACGCCCTTCAGCACCAGAATGACATGATTATAGATCACCTCGATATTGTTCACATCGAGTAGGGTTTCTGACTGCGGCTCATTATCCAGCATGACCAGCTCTTTTTCTGGGTTATCGATAAATCAAAGTCCGGCCCCCGCATATACGGGGACCGGGATAGTTATTATGGCTTAGCCACAACGCTCGGACAGATTGTTTTCCGCTGCGTATGCCGCTGAATCTTCCGCAATCAACCGATTGATGACGTCCATGTCACCAGGGTTGAATGGCGTAATCAACGACCAGGTCTTGTTCTTGGCATCCCACTGCTGAATGGCTGTCACCATCGGGCCGCCATGGCTTTCGCATGAGACCTTGAAGCTTGGGCCGAAGTTTGGCATGCCGATGGCTGCCATTTTCTCTTCGGTGATTTCCAGCACCTCAAAGCCATCGCGCAGATCGCCAGCAGTGATGTTTGACTTGCCAGTCATTTTCTGGGCTGTCTTGATGCCTTCTGCGGCCAGCATGCCTGCATACATACCGCGGCTGTAAAGAACGGTACCGGCATGTTCGCCACTGGCCTTGCCAGTGTCGTACAGGTACGTCTTCAGATCGTCATACAGCGGGTAGTCCATACCGGTATTGTGCATGGCAAGCGCCTTGTAACCATCGGCCTTCATGCCGGCAGGGATCACGTCATTCTCGGACCCTGACCACCACACACCAATGAATTTTTCCATTGGATAGCGGATGTTGGCAGCTTCCTGAATCGCGACCTGATTCATCACGCCCCAGCCCCACATAGTGATGTAGTCGGGCTTCTCACGGCGAATCTGCAGCCACTGCGACTTCTGCTCCTGACCAGGGTGGTCAACAGGCAGCAGGCTCAGCTCAAATTCATGCTTCTTCGCCAGCTCTTCCAGTGTGCGGATTGGCTCTCTACCGTAAGCACTGTTGTGATAGACAAGCGCAATTTTCTTGCCTTTGATGTCACCATTCTCCTGATCGAGGATATGGTTGATAACAGCAGATGCTGCTGACCAATAGTTCCCCGGGAAGTTGAAGATATGGCTGAAGACCTTGCCGTTGGCAGCAGATGTCCGGCCATAACCCATCGACAGGATCGGAATGTCGGCGGCTGTTGCCTTCGGGATCAGCTGGTAGGTGATGCCTGTGGACAGCGGCTGATAAACAAGTGAGCCAAGGTCTTTGGTCGCTTCAAAGCACTCGACACCCTTTTCGGTATTATAGGCAGTCTCGCATTCGATGAGATTTACCATCTCGCCGCCGATACCACCATCACGCTCGTTCAAAAGCGCAAAATAGTCGGCATACCCATCTGCATAAGGAATACCGTTCGGACCATAGGCACCCGTTCTGTACACCAGCGACGGTATGACCAGTTCTGCCAGTGCCGGTGTGGCCACCGATACTGCCACCGCTGTGGCCATCATCATACGTTTGATGTTCATTCTAACTCCTCCGTTTGGTTCGTCATTGATGTCGTCCATCAGTTTTCTCAGACGACTAGAATGGCAATTCCGCGTTGTTCGTTACTAGTGCGGGAACGGCCACAATCTCATTTTCTCTTTGATTATTCGCCATAACTGGGCAAGCCCGTGCGGTTCCACAATCAGGAAGAACACGATCAGCCCGCCAATGATGATAAATTCGAAATGCGCTGCAATATCAATGGCCCAACCGAAAGAGTTAACCATTATGTTCTTCAGCAGCACTGGCATTAGAACCATAAACGCTGCGCCAACTAGCGACCCAAGTATGGACCCTAAGCCACCAATGATAATCATGAACAGCAGCAGGAATGATTTCTGGATACCAAAGGCTTCTGTGACCTCAACCGCGCCAAGATAGACAGAGAAAATCATCGCACCGGCCACGCCGACATAGAAGGAGCTGACCCCGAATGCGGTGATCTTGGCCATCAACGGGTTCACCCCGATGATTTCCGCCGCGATGTCCATATCGCGTATCGCCATCCATTTTCGCCCCACTGAACCACGGGTCAGGTTGCGTCCCAAAAAGGCCAGCACAACAAGGAATGTCAGGCAGAACAGATAGGTTGCCGCCGGGGTGGCGTTCGGGCCGGTGATCGCATAGCCGAACATTGTTCGCTCAGGTGATGAGATCATGCCCGTTGCCGAATAATTGTAGAACCACGGCACCTTGTTGAACATCCAGACCAGAAAGAACTGCGCAGCCAGGGTGACCACAGCGAGGTAGAAACCCTTGATCCGCAGGCTTGGCAGACCAAACATGATGCCGACAATCGCTGTCGTGACCCCGCCGGCCAGAATGCAGAATGCCAGATTCAGATCGGGAAACGCCGTCATCATTTTATAGCAAGTATAGGCACCGACAGCCATAAAGCCGCCCGACCCCAACGATACCTGTCCGCAATATCCGGTCAGGATGTTCAATCCGATCGATGCCACGCCATAAATCAGGAATGGCAGCAGAACCGCATTCGCCCAATAATCATTGATAAAAAATGGCACGACAAAATAGGCTGAAGCCAGCAGGGCCCAGAAAAACAGCCGATCAAACCGGATGGGAAAGGTCTGCTGGTCAGCCTGATAACTGACTTTGAAATCACCTGCTTCACGATACAGCATTGTTCTAGACCCTCTCGATAATCTTTTCGCCGAACAGCCCTTGTGGCCTGAAGACCAGGAACAAGAGCGCCAACATGTAGGCAAACCAGTTTTCCGTAGCGCCGCCAAGGAACGGGGCACCGATCAGAAATTCGAATAATTTTTCGCCAATACCGATAATCAGTCCGCCAATAATTGCGCCGGGGATCGATGTAAAGCCGCCAAGCATCAAGACCGGCAACGCCTTCAGTGCGATCAGCGACAGCGAGAACTGAACCCCCGATTTGGACCCCCACATGATACCTGCCACCAGCGCAACAATGCCGGCGATGCTCCAGACAATCACCCAGATCCGTCGCAGCGAAATGCCAACCGACAGCGCCGCCTGATGGTCATCGGCCACCGCCCGCAAGGCGCGGCCTGTTTTGGTGTATTGCGAGAACAGCACCAGCGTTGACACCAGAATGATCGCGATGACCGTGGCATAGATGTCCAGCGTGTCCAGATAGAACCCGTAGAAATCTTCGCCGCCAAGGAAGGCTGTCTTTTCCTCGATCCAGAAATTGCCACCCTGCGGAATGCCCACATCCAGCGTCTTGATGTTGGAGCCCCACATCAGATCGCCGAAACCTTCCATGAAATAGGCAAGCCCGATGGTTGCCATGAACAGGATGATCGGTTCCTGATTGACCAGATGCTTGAGGATATATCGTTCAACCAGATAGGCGAACAGCAACATCACCAGCGCCGCAACGGCAATCGCGACAAAGGCATTAATATGCCAGCCAAAATGGTGATACTGCGTTCCGAAGACGGAATTGATCAGATGCGCAAAGGGCACCTGGCCTTCCTGAACGCCGACAAGGGTCATCGCTGCGAACAGCGCCATCACCCCCTGCGCATAATTGAAAATCCCCGACGCTTTGAAAATCAGAACAAAGCCCAGCGCGACAAGCGAGTACATCACCCCGGCCATCAGGCCGTTGATGACAACTTCGATGCCATAAAGAAACTCAACCACCGTAACTATCCCCCACAGTGTGCTCGGTGTGCGTTAGTCACTGGACACGCCCAGATAGGCGTCGATCACAGCCTTGTTATTGCGCACTTCTTCTGGACTGCCGTCACCGATTTTGCGTCCGTAATCCATCACCACAACACGGTCGGCAAGGTCCATCACCACACCCATGTCATGTTCGATCAGCGCGATCGTCGTACCAAATTCATCATTCACATCGAGGATGAAGCGCGACATGTCTTCCTTTTCCTCGACATTCATTCCCGCCATCGGCTCATCAAGCAGCAGCAAGGATGGCTCGGCAGCCAGTGCGCGGCCCAGCTCAACCCGCTTTTGCAGACCATAGGGCAGACGGCCCACAGGCGTTTTGCGGATCGACTGGATTTCCAGAAAATCGATGATCCGCTCGGCAAATGCTCGGTTTTCGGTTTCTTCCCGCTGCGCACGGCCAAACCACACCGATTGCGACAACATGCCTGTTTTCATATGTGTCAGCCGGCCTGTCATAATATTGTCCAGCGTCGACATGCCGTGAAACAGGGCGATGTTTTGAAAGGTGCGGGCGATGCCCTGCGCCGCAATCTGATGCGGGCGCATCGGGCCGCGGATGGCACCCTTGTACCAGACCTCACCATCCTGCGGATGATAGAACCCGTTGATCACATTCAGCATGGATGATTTGCCGGCACCGTTCGGGCCGATGATGGCGCGGATTTCACCCTGGCGAATATCAAAACTGATATCCTCGATCGCCACCACGCCACCAAAACGCAGCGTGATATTGCGCATCTCCATCAGCACACCACCGATGGTGCGGCCATCAGGGGTGATCGTTTCCTGCACTGCGGCGTCCTGAGATACCGTCATGCCGCTTTCTCCTCGCGCGCCACGCGCCTTACGTCACGGATTTCTAGCGTGGCCGCAATGGACCCCTTGCTGCCATCTTCGTATGTGACTTCGGTTTCGGTATAGATTTCGGTCTTGCCGCCATACAGCGCGTCAATCAGGTCCTTGTATTTGTCCTCAATGACACTGCGGCGCACCTTGCGGGTACGGGTCAGTTCGCCATCATCGGCATCAAGTTCCTTGTGCAGCACAAGAAACCGGCTGACCTGACAGCCTGCCAGCATTTCATCAGCAGCCAGGCTGGCATTCACATCCTCGACATGCTGCTGGATCGTGGCATAGACATCCACATGCGCTGCCAGTTCCTGATAAGATGAATAGGCGATGTTGTTGCGCTCGGCCCAGTTGCCAACTGCCTGAAGATCGATATTGATCATCGCCATGCAGCTGTCACGCCCGTCACCAAATACCACTGTCTCAAGAATATTCGGGAAGAATTTCAGCTTGTTCTCGACATATTTCGGGGCGAACAGCGACCCGTCCTTCATTTTGCCAACATCCTTGGCCCGGTCGATGATCCGCAGATGGCCGGTGTCCTTTTCGATGAAGCCGGCATCCCCTGTGGCCACCCAGCCTTCAGTGTCCTTCGTCGACTTGGTGCTTTCCGGGTTCTTGTAGTATTCAACGAAAGTGCCGGGCGAGCGATAGAACACTTCACCATTGTCGGCGATCTTCAGCTCCACCCCGGGCGATGCCACACCAACGGTGTCCGAGCGCACCTGACCATCAGGCTGCTGTGTGATAAAGACACTGGCTTCGGTCTGGCCATACAGCTGTTTCAGATTGATCCCCAGCGATCTGTAGAAATCAAAAATCTCCGGGCCGATTGCCTCGCCAGCCGTATAGCCGACGCGCACGCGTGACAGGCCAAGGCTGTTTTTCAACGGGCCATAAACCAGCAGGTTGCCAAGCGCATATTTCAGCCGCTTGCCCAGACCAACCGGCTTGCCGTCAAGAATGTCCGGCCCCACCGTGCGGGCAAATTCCATGAAATGCTTGAACATGACCCGCTTCAAATCACCAGCATCTTCCATCCGGATCATCACCGAGGTCAGCACGCCCTCAAAATAGCGCGGCGGTGCAAAGAAATAGGTCGGGCCAATCTCGCGCAGATCATGCTGCATGGTGTCGCTGCTTTCCGGGCAGGCAACACAAAAGCCCGACCAGCTTGCCTGACCGACCGAGAAGATGAAATCGCCAACCCACGCCATTGGCAGATAGGCCAGCACCGAATCATCTGCGCGCAACCCGTCAAACGAGCAGGATGCCTTGGATGTCATGATGATATTGTCGTTCGACAGCACCACGCCTTTCGGGCGACCGGTCGTGCCTGACGTATACAGCATGGCGCACGTGTCTGCACCCGACTGCGCGGCAAGCCTCTTGTCCAGTTCCGGGCGCAGCTTTGCTTCGTTCTCGCGGCCCTGCGCCTGCAACACACTATATTCAGTCAGCAGCGCGCGTTCGTATTTGCGCATGCCGCGCGGGTCAAGAAAGATGATCTGCTCGACGCCGGACAGTTCTTCCTTGACATCAATGATCTTGTCGACCTGTTCCTGGTCTTGCGCAACGATGAAACGCGCCGAACAATGCTCGATGACATAGGCCATCTCTTCGGCAACAGCATCCTGATACAGCGGCACCGGTATCGCGCCAACAGACTGTGCTGCAACCATCGCCCAGTAAAGATAGGGCCGATTGCGCCCAATGATGGCGATGTGATCACCGGCATTGACGCCGATATCCAGAAAGCCCAGGGCCAGTGCATCGATCTCGGATGCGGTCTGGCGCCAGCTCCAGCTTTGCCAGATGCCGAATTCTTTTTCACGAAAGGCTGCAGAATCAGGCCTGTTTTGGGCGTGATGTGCGACAAGGCGCGGAATTGTATCCAGTGGCCGGTCTGGCGACGACACCATTCTTTTCCTCCCCGCCCCTGCCTTCGGATTGATTCCGATTTAGCGGCAGGGGCCAAATTTTCTTGATCCAATGCGATAAACGCCCAGATGCATTTCAAAATCATTACGTGATTTAGTCACGAAATCCAGTGCCACTTTAAAAAAAAGATGGCTAATTTGTCGCATTTTGCGATCCGAACGCACAAAAGTTGTGGCATAATCTTCTCAGGTTCGGTGGTCAGCCCCGGCGACGCCTGCTTGTTTTCATGTCAGGGCTGCGTGCCTGCAGGGAGCCATAAATGCGTTTTCTTCAATCAATGTTGACGGCGCTGGTCAGTTCGCCGCTGCGAATCACCGGGCGCGGAGGACGTGCGCCGGTCAATGGCGGGCAAGACATCGAAAGCGCACTCGCAGCCGTAATGTCTGCGCCCGGGGCAGTGTCCTCATTGATTTATGCCGAACGGTTTCTTGGCCAGGTAGAGGCGCTGGATGCGGACGGGTTATCGGTGCTTATCCGGCATATCGCTGCCACATATGACATAGATGCTACCTCGCTTGCCAATGCAGCAAGGCATTACGGTTCTGAACCCGATGCGGGCAGTCTGGCGCAGATTGCCACCCTTGCCGAGCCACGCTGGCAGGAATTGTTCCGCCGCCTGAATGGCGCCGAGAACGGTACGGTACGGCTGGTACGGCTGCGCGAACGGCTGCAGGTCATTGTCAACAAGGACAGTGATCCTGCGCATAGTGATGCCGCACGGATTGATGCCGGGCTGGGTGCGCTTTTGCGGATGTGGTTCAATCCCGGTTTTCTGGTATTGCAACCGATCGACTGGTCGACGCCGGCAAACATTCTAGAAAAGATCATCGCCTATGAGGCGGTCCATGAAATCACGTCATGGGATGCGTTGCGGGCACGCCTTGCCCCCGAAGACCGGCGCTGTTTTGCCTTCTTCCACCCACGCATGCCCGAAGAACCGCTGATCTTTGTCGAGGTGGCGCTGACCGACCACACGCCGGCCAGCATTGAAGATGTGTTGCAGATCGAACGTCAGGCCCTGTCACCTGATGATGCCAGCACCGCCGTGTTCTATTCGATTTCAAACTGTCAGGCTGGGCTGGCCGGCATTTCCTTTGGCAATTTCCTGATCAAGCGTGTGGCGCAGGAACTGCGCCTTGAACATCCCGCGCTGACAACATTTGTCACGCTGTCACCAGTGCCCGGCCTGATGCGCTGGCTGCGCCGCGAGACACCTGATCTTGCCGAACAGTTTGCCGCTGATGACAAGCCTGACTGGCCTGCCGATGCTGATTCACTGGAGTTGGCCTTCACCGCTGCGGCGCTGCGCTATTTCACCCGATCCGACAGGCCGGATGGCTGGCCAAATGATCCGGTAGCGCGCTTTCATCTGGGCAATGGGGCCATTCTGGAACAGATCAATTACGGGGCTGACAAAAGCCCCAAGGGCCTGGGCCAGTCAGGTGGTTTGATGGTCAATTACCGGTATGATCTTGACGTTGTGGAGGCCAATCACGAGGCCTTTCACGAGACCAAGTCTGTGTTGCTGTCACCTGCCCTGAAAACGGCAATGAAATCGGCAAAATCCTGATCAGCACTCTGATCTGAAATCAGGCATCCTGAATCACGCGTCCTGAGTCACGTATCCTGAATCAATGTTTCAAAAGTCACGCGGGCCGTATCGCTGAGTGGTGCCGGCGTGCGGGTCACCCGGTCAACATTCACATGCACGAACCGGCCCTGCGCCGCGGCAACCGTTTGTGTGTCTGCAGCAAACAGCCCGATGTCATATTGCACCGACGTTCTGCCAAGCCGTGCCACCCGCATACCCACATCAACGGCCTGCGGATAAGTCAGCTCGGAAAAATAGCTGCAGCCAGTCTCGACAACCAGAAAGATCGTGTCTCCGGCCAGTGGGTCGAGCAATCCGGCGTCAAGCAGCCAGCCATTCACCGCCGTGTCGAACAGCTTGTAATGCACGGTGTTGTTCAGGTGACCGTAGATATCATTGTCATCCCAGCGGGTGGCCAGTCTGGTAAAGACCGGATAGGCCGAACGCGATGGTGGTGACGGGCGCGCCATGTCCGCTACCACGCTGCCTGATAGATCGCGCGGGCATCGCTCTCTTCGACGAGGCGCGGATTATTGACCAGCAGACGTGTCTGGTTCATCGCATCACGCGCCAGCAAGTCCAGCGCATCCTGCGGAATACCAACATCGCGTAATCTGGCCTCCAGCCCGCATCGTTTGGCCAGCGCCGCCATCTCTTCGGCAAAGGCAGCAGCCGCTTCCTGCGGCCCCATCTGGCCAAGCGCAGGAAACACATATGGCGCCATCTCGGCATAGGGTGCCGGTGCCACAACCGCGTTGAAGCGCAGCACATGGGCCAGCACCAGCGCGTTGGACAGCCCGTGCGGAATCTTGAAATGCCCGCCGATCGGATAGGCCAACGCATGCACCGCCGCAACTGGCGAATTGGCAAAGGCCTGACCAGCCAGCATCGCCCCCAGCAGCATGTCCGCGCGCGCCTGCCGGTCACTGCCATCATGCACAGCCCGTTCAACCGCGCCGCCCAGCAGGCCAAGTGCCTGCACCGCCAGCTGCCGCGAGACCGGGTTGTTGTTGGCCGATGCCGACGCATAGGCCTCAATTGCATGCACCATGGCATCAATGCCGGTGGCAGCGGTCACATGCGGCGGCACCGACATTGTCAGCCCCGGATCAAGAAGGGCGATGTCAGGCAGGATTACCGGCGATACCACCCCCATCTTTTCGCTTTTGCCGGTGGTGATGATCGAGATTGGCGTCACTTCCGATCCGGTGCCAGCTGTTGTCGGCACCAGTATCAGCGGCAGGCGCGGACCAACGGCATTGCCCACACCATAGGCATCTGGCAGCTGCTGATGCCCCGGCACCAACAGCGCCACCAGCTTGGCAGCATCCATGGATGATCCACCGCCAAGCCCGATGACAAGACCCGCATCTGCCGCGCGTGCCGCATCACAGGCGGCATGGACAACCGCTTCGGGCGGGTCGGCCTCAACCTCGCTATACACGCTGCTTTTGATGCTGGCGGCAGCAAGGCTGGCAAGCGCCTGTGCCACAATATCAGTGGCCATCATGCCGGGATCGGTGACCACCAGCACGCGCTTCTGTCCGGTGGCCATGACCATGCTGCCAAGATCGGCCAGCAAGCCGTCACCAAACCGGATCGATGGCGCGGTATTAAAGGTAAAGGGCGCCGTCACACCGTGACTCCCATCGGCCGCAACGCTGCCAGCCTGTCCTGCTGGGCTGAACAGGCGGTCACATATTCGCCATGCAGCCGGTTGACCAGATCGGCGACTGGCGGGATGTCGGAAATACTGCCAACACCATGGCCGGCCGACCAGATATCACGCCACGCCTTGAACTCGTTGGAACTGCTTGTCAGCGCCTCGGCCAGTTCCTTGTCGATATCAACCAGACCATGTTCGTTGGGCGCGTCCAGATCGACACCGGCATTGTCAAGGCTGGCGGTCAGGAAATTGGCATTCACGCCGGATACCGCCGGCGTTGCAACGATGTCATCAAACCGGCTGTCGATAATCATCTGCTTGTAGTCATCCGGCGACTGGCATTCCTGCGTGTTGATAAACCGCGTGCCAAGATAGGCCAGATCGGCGCCCATCGTCTGCGCCGCAGCCACATCGGCGCCCGTCGAGATCGACCCCGACAGCAATACTGTGCCGTCAAAGAACTGGCGAATTTCGTTGATCAGTCCGAAGGGGCTGGCCTGACCGGTGTGGCCACCTGCCCCGGCCGCCACCGCAATCAGCCCGTCCACCCCGGCAGACGCGGCCTTTTTCGCATGTCGCAGATTGATCACATCATGAAAGACAACGCCGCCATAGCCATGCACCTGGTCAATCAATTCAGGCACCGCGCCAAGTGAAGTGATCACCAGCGGCACCTTGTATTTGACACACAGCGCCAGCTCTTCCTCAACGATCCGGTTGGTGCGATGAACGATCAGGTTGACCCCGAACGGCGGTGCCGGTTGGCCTGTCTCATCCTCGATCGCGGCCAGCCCGTCACGAATGGTGATCAGCCAGTCCTCCAGCCCTTCAAGCGTGCGCTGGTTCTTCGCCGGAAAGGTGCCCACGATACCAGCGCGGCAACAGGCAAGAACAAGATCCGGGCCAGATGCCAGAAACATCGGCGCGGCAACAACAGGAAGGGACAGGCTGGTCTGAAACGCGGGCGGCAGGGACATCTGTTTCCTCTTATATATATAATCGTCTCAACACAAATATTCCGGGCATTCATTGGATGTCCGTATTTTCGGCAGCTATCAGGTCAAAAGGCAATGGCAAAATTCACTCGTACATGCTGGGCAAACATCACCTGTGCCGGCTGGCCGCAGGGGTCTGGACAGCGCCTGCTGACAGCGCCATGATATTTGAATGCCACATGATCACCATGATGAAACAGATGCCAGCCACCCGCACGCGCTTTTGCCGTCCGAGCCAGCATTGCGCGTCAAGGCGCTGGAAACGATCCTTGTTGACAAGGGGCTGGTTGATCCGGCCGCACTTGATGCCATCATCGATTATTATGAACATGAAATCGGCCCGCATATCGGGGCCGGGCTTATTGCTCGCGCCTGGGTTGATCCGGATTTTCGCAAAGACCTTCTGCGTGATGCCGATGCGCTGATCGACAGCCTTGGCCATGGTGGCCGGCAGGGTGAACATGTGGTCGTTGTCGAGAACACACCCGAAACCCACAACATGGTGGTTTGCACCTTGTGCAGCTGTTACCCGTGGCCACTGCTGGGCATTCCGCCGGCATGGTACAAATCTGATGCCTATCGCAGCCGCGCCGTGCGCGAACCGCGGGCCGTGCTGGCCGAATTCGGGGTCAGCCTGCCAGCGGATACGCGCATAAGGGTCTGGGATTCAACTGCCGAGATTCGCTATCTGGTGCTGCCGATGCGCCCTGATGGTACCGATGGTATGAGCGAGACAGAACTGGCTGCGCTGGTCACCCGTGATTCGATGATCGGAACCGGGCTGATAACAACCGGGCTGATAACAACCGGGCTGATAACAATGGCGGGCGAAAGCTGATGACGCGCATTCATGACATGGGTGGGCGTTATGGCGATGGCGCGGTAAAGCCCGACGCACCTGAAGAGCCAGTATTCCCGCAGGAATGGCATGGCCGGGCGCTGGCGCTTACACTGGCCGCCGGGGCGCTTGGCCGCTGGAATATCGATGCCTCGCGTCATGTGCGCGAATGCCTGCCACCCGCCGATTACGCCCGCTTCGGCTATTACGAAAAATGGCTTGGCGGTCTGGCCAACATCCTTGTCGCACAGGGCATTGTCAGCGCCGACGAGATTGCTGCTGGCCGCGCCCTTGGTCCAGCCGACGACAGCCTGAGGAACAGACGGCTTGCCGCTGAAAAAGTGGTGCCGGTGCTGCGCAGTGGCGGCCCCTCGTCACGGCCCGTTGATACCGCCCCCCGTTTTGCGATTGGTGCCCGGGTAACAACGCACCCGATCGCCGGCAATCAGGCAATTTCGGGCGGTCATACAAGGCTGCCAGCCTATGCTGCCGGCAAGACCGGTACGGTGGTTCTGCATCATGGCGGACATGTACTGCCAGACAGCAATGCCCATTTTGGCGGCGAAGCGCCGGAACATCTCTACAGTGTCAGCTTTGCCGCCGGTGACCTGTGGCAGCATGCCGAATCACCTGCGGACGAGGTATGCCTTGATCTGTGGGACAGCTATCTGACACCGGCATAGGCACTTGCCAATGTCCACGGATACGACGAAGCGCAGCCTGACCCGCACATCTGACAGCGCTGGCCGCCGCCCGGATGCAGACCATCCCTTTGCGGCACCGTGGCACGCCGCCGCCTTTGCCCTTGTCATCGGGCTTCATGAGGCTGGATTATTCAGCTGGCAGGACTGGGCGGCAATGCTGGCCCGCACCTTGGCCGACGACCAGAACGCCGGGCAGCTTGATGGCAGTGATGATTACTACGCGGCATGGCTGACCGCGCTGGAGCGGCTATTGCAGGACAAAGACATCACCGCTGATTCGGAAATTGCCTCGGTCGTGGCCAGCTGGCGCAAGGCCTATCTGGACACACCACATGGCGAGCCAGTGCAGATCAGCCGCTGACCAGCCACCAGATCACCCCGACATGATGGCTATCCGGGCCTAGCTGTCGGTCCAGTTCGGGTGACGCTTTTCGATAAAGGCCGAGATACCCTCTTCGGCGTCGCGCGCCAGCATGTTGGAGACCATCACCTCGGCGGCGAATTCATAGGCCTCGACAAGCGGGCGTTCCAGCTGACGATAGAAGGCAGGCTTGCCAAAGCCGACAGTGGCGGTGGACTTTGCCGCAATCTTGCGCGCCATCTCCATCACTGTGTCGGTCAGCTGATCAGCCGGAACAGCATAATTGACCAGCCCGATCTCGGCAGCGCGATCCGCCGGGCACGGATCGCCGGTCAGCAGCATTTCCATCGCATGTTTCGGGGCGACCTTGCGCGACAAGGCCACCATCGGCGTTGAACAAAACAGGCCGATATGGACCCCGGGCGTGGCAAAGCTGGCCTCATGAGAGGCAACAGCCAGATCACAACTCGCGGCAAGCTGGCAGCCGGCGGCTGTTGCTGTGGCCGCAACCTCGGCAATTATGGGCTTTGGATGCGCTGGCAGCGACGCCATCAGCCGTGAACACTGTCCCAGAACGCGGGTGAAATAGGCACGGCCACGGTCACCTTCATTCTGCGGGTTGGTGCGGGCGGCGGTCATTTCCTTCAGATTATGGCCAGCACAGAAGACCGGGCCATTGGCGGCGATCACAATCACCCGCACATCGGCGTCATCACGCGCATCGGCAAGCGCGCTGGCCAGCGCTTCCATCATCGCTTCGGACAGGGAATTGCGCGTCTTCGGATCGTTCAGTGTCAGGCGCAGAATACCATTGTCATCGCAGTCGCGAAGGACCAGCTGGTCCGCGCGCACCCGCATTGCTGTATCGCCATCACTCATCTTGTCCCTCCCTTTATCTGATCAACAGCCGGATTATCGGTGCATCCCGTCTATGCTGAATAACAGAAAAGACGAGCGCTAGTGAAAAGACTAGCGCCGGTGACCAGAAGACAGCAAGAGGCAACAATGCTGGCCACATAAAAGAGCGTGCCGAGCGAGATATCTGGAGGGCCAAAAGAATTGTCTGAAGGGCCAGGTGGAACGGACGACAGCTAGAGGCTGCTCAGCACGCTGGTGCCATCCGCCTTGGGACGATCACCATCGGGCTGTGTCCCTGTCTCAATGAAATGAATCTGCTCGGCAATGCTCGTGGTGTAGTCGCCAATCCGCTCCAGATTCTTTGACATGAAGATCAGGTGCGTGCCGTCAAGCGCCGATACCTTGTCATCTTCCATCATCTTGATCACCGACTTCATGAAACCGGTGTTCAGCTTGTCGACATGGATATCGGAATTGCGAACTGCCTGCGCCGCCTCGAGATCACCCTGCTGATAGGCATCCAGCACATCATCAATCATCGATGCGACCAGCGTGCCAATCTCGATCAGCGCGTCCCATGGCATTTTTGCGTCGCCAGCACCATCCATCACAGCTGATGTGCGCTTGGCTATATTGCGCGCATAATCGCCAACGCGTTCAAGATCGCTTGCCACCCGCGCAGCTGTAACCACCAGCCGCAGATCATCGGCACGCGGTGCCCGCATGGTGATGATGCTCAACACCCGTTCGTCAATCACATTCTGCAGATTATCCAGCTCGACATCCTGTTCGATCAGCCGGTCAACCTGGCCTGCCTGAAAATCGGACATGGCGCGCAGACACGCGTTCAGCTGCCGGCTGGCCAGCATGCCAAGGCGAACGACATTCATCTGCAGATCGGCAAGATCCTGGGCGAATGCACTGCTGGTATGTTGCATGTCCTGCATCAACATGTCCCTATGTGGTTTCGTCAGTATGGTCTCGTCAGGCAGGCGCCAGTTTAGCACCAATAATCATCCAAAGCGCCCGGTAATATAATTTCGTGTCATTTCATGCGACGGATTGCTGAAAATCTCGCCGGTCTCGCCCACCTCGACAAGCTTGCCAAGGTGGAAATAGGCCGTGCGGTTTGAGACGCGCGCCGCCTGCTGCATCGAATGGGTCACGATGACGATGGTGAACTGGTTGCTCAGCTCGTGGATCAATTCCTCGATCTTCGCCGTCGCAATCGGGTCAAGCGCCGAGCAAGGCTCATCCATCAGGATCACTTCGGGGCTGACAGCAATCGTGCGCGCGATGCACAAACGCTGCTGCTGGCCGCCCGAAAGCCCGGTGCCCGGCTGCGTCAGCCGGTCCTTGACCTCATCCCACAGGCCCGCGCGTTCCAGTGATTGTGTGACAATGTCATCGAGCTCGGCGCGGTTGGTCGCAAGGCCGTGGATACGCGGGCCATAGGCCACATTGTCATAGATCGATTTTGGAAAGGGGTTGGGCTTCTGAAACACCATGCCGACGCGCGCGCGCAACGGCACAACATCGATATGCGGGGCGTAGATATCCTCGCCATCCAGCTTGATCTCGCCTTCCATGCGGCAGATGTCGATGGTGTCATTCATCCGGTTGAGCGCACGCAGAAACGTTGATTTACCGCAACCGGACGGACCGATGAAAGAAATGACCTGCTTTTCGGCAATATCCAGCGTTACCCCGTCAATGGCTTTCTTGTCTCCGTAATAGACATCAACATTGCGGGCCGTGATGCGCGGGCTTTCAACATAGACATTACCGACGGTATCCATCGGCAATGCGCCTGATTCCAAACCTGCCGGAGTCGCTACTTCGTTCATTGCCTCAGTTCCCATCTCTTGTTCAATTCCCCTCGGGTGATCCCCCGGTCGGCTGCCGACAGACTACCAGCGACGCTCCAGTTTCTTGCGTATAAAGATGGCCGCTGCGTTCATCGAAATCAGGAATGCCAGCAACACGATAATCGCGGCGCTTGTCTTCTGCACGAACATCCTTTCGGCAAAGTCGGCCCACATAAAAATCTGCACCGGCAATACCGTCCCCGGATCGGTCACACTGCCGGGAACATCGACAATAAAGGCAACCATGCCGATCATCAACAGCGGCGCTGTCTCACCAAGCGCCTGTGCCATGCCGATGATAGTGCCGGTCAACATGCCGGGCATTGCCAGCGGCACAACATGATGCAGCATCGTCTGCATCCGCGACGCTCCGACCCCGAGCGCCGCATCCCGAATGCTTGGCGGCACGGCCCGTATCGCCGCCCGTGACGAAATGATAATCGTTGGCAAGGTCATCAGCGCCAGCACCACACCCCCGATCAGCGGGATTGAACGCGGCATGCCGAAAATGCCGATAAAGATCGCCAGACCCAGAATACCGAACACCACCGACGGCACAGCTGCCAGATTGTTGATGTTGATCTCGATGATCTCGGTCAGACGATTTTTCGGTGCAAATTCCTCGAGATATACCGCCGTTGCCACGCCCAGTGGAAAGGCCAGCACAAGACAGACAGACAGTGTCAGCATCGATCCGACAAAGGCCCCGAAGATGCCCGCCATCTCGGCATTACGTGAGGCGCTTCCAAAAATCAGATAATCGCTGAAGGCATATTCGATGCGGTTATCGGCCACCAGCTGGTCGATATAGCCGATCATCTTGTCATTGATCCGGCGGTCAGCCTCGGGTGTGTCACGCGAAATAAAGCCACGAAGGAAGGAATCGACATCATCATCCACCGCAAAGACCATACTTTGCGTCGTGCCAAGGATCGAGGGATCATCGATGACAGCTTTGCGCAGCCGCTGTTCGGCCCCTTGCGAGATGATCTTGCCCGCCGCCTTGCGACCAGACCGGCCCGATGCGCCTGTCGCCTCATACAGCGCGGCACGGATCGCGCCCCGCGCATCACCGTCATACAGCGACTGCAGAGACAGATCGCCAGCCGGGTCCAGCTTCGCCCGGTCCAGCGTTACTTCCAGCGTCACATAATGCTGGAAGAAGCCCGGAATACCCTTCGAGAAGATCGAGGCAAACAGAATGACCAGAAATGCCAGTGCAATGCCGATGGCGATCAGCCCATAGCTTTTGAAGCGGCGTTCACGCTGGCGGCGCCCGCCAATGCTGGCAGCAACGCGTCTGGCGGCCACATCCGGCGACATCATCCCGTCTGATTTGGCTCCGGGCGTAGTCATGTCCTGCCGATCAGTCATAGGCTTCCCTGTATTTCTTGACCACTTGCAGGGCGATGAAGTTCAAGCCCAGCGTGATCACAATCAGCGTCAGCGCCAGCGCAAAGGCCGACAATGTCTTTGCCGATTCAAATTCCTGGTCGCCAACAAGGATGGTGACGATCTGCGCGGTCACGGTGGTCACCGCATCCAGCGGGTTCAGCGACAGGTTGGCCGCCAGCCCGGCTGCCATCACAACAATCATCGTCTCGCCAACCGCGCGTGACACTGCCAGCAGAATCGCCGCCACAATACCCGGCAGTGCCGCCGGCAATACCACCATGCGAATCGTCTCTGACTGCGTGCTGCCAAGCCCGTAGGCGGCATCGCGCAAAGCCTGCGGCACGGCATTGATGACATCATCCGACAGCGAGGATACAAACGGGATGATCATGATGCCCATCACCAGCCCGGCGGCAAGTGCTGATTCGGACGCCACATCGAGGCCGAGATTCATACCGGCTGATCGCAGGAACGGGGCCACGGTCAGCGCAGCAAAAAAGCCGTAAACAACTGTCGGTACACCAGCCAGCAGTTCCATCAGCGGCTTGACGACAGCGCGCACCCGCGGCGACGCATATTCGGACAGATAGATGGCGCTGAACAAACCGACAGGCACTGCCACGCTGAGCGCAACAATGGAAATCAGGAATGTGCCTGCAAAAAGGGGCACAGACCCATAGGTGGCCAGACCCATCTGCCCTGATCCGGCGCGCTCGGCCCCTTCGAACTGCGGGTTCCAGGTCAGACCGAACAGGAACTCGCTGACCGGCACCAGGGCGAAGAAACGCATTGATTCGAACACCACTGAAAATACGATTCCGATGGTCGTCAGAATGGCGATAACCGAACTCGCCCCCAGGATGAACATGATAATGCGTTCAACAGCGTTGCGTGATCTGAAATCGGGCGCCAGCTGCCGCGTCGCAAGGAACCCGCCACCAGCAGCCAGCCCGATCGCAACCATGGTCTTTATCAGACGCGAGGTATCAGCCCAGCCAAGCCATGCCGCAGCAGCATCATTGACCCATTGCGGCTGTTCACCAAAATTGATTCCGGCAACCACATTGGCAATCTGCGCAAGGACGATCACTTCCTTGTAATTGTCTTCGGCCTTTACAGCATCGGGCACGAAATCAAGGGCAAGCGTGTTGAAGACAATGTCGTCGCCGATTGCCAGCACGACCAGCGCAAATAACGCCGGCAGGCTTGCCATCATGCCGGCATAGAGCCCGTAATGATGAGGAAGGGAATGCAGGCGTGAGCCGCTTTGTCGTGCCGCGGCCGCACTTCGTGTACCAAGAATGAAATAAACAAATCCGATCAGGAGGACTGCGAGCGCAACGGAAAAGCTGTTCACCTGTGCCTCCTGCCAGAAACAAGAAAAGGGGAGCCGGTCTTGTAACCGGCTCCCGTTGTTTTTGCCAGTCTTACTTGAGCATGTCAGCTGTAAGTTTTGGCAGGTCCTTCATGGCGGCCAGATACTGGTCACGCTCGGCCATTGGCATCGGGATCATGCCGGCATCTGACAATACGCCGTCATCGCCCCAATGCTTTACCCACTCTGCCATATACTCTTCCATGCCCGGCACAACGCCCATATGCGCGTGCTTGACGTAGAAGTAGAGCGCTCTTGATACCGAGTAGCTGCCTTCCGCAATGGCTTCAAATGTCGGCGCACCACCGTCGATGATTGCACCCTGCAGCGTATCGCTGTTCTGGTCGAGGTAGGAGAAACCGAAGATACCGAATGCATTCGGGTCTTCCTGCAACTTCTGAACGATCAGGTTGTCCTGCTCACCAGCTTCGATGAATGCACCGTCCTGACGCATCGCGCGGCAGGCTTTTGCCTTCTCGCCAGCAGCGGCCAGAGCCGTCTTCATCAGCTCGTCTTTTTTGCAATAGCCTTTTTCGTTGACCATCTCGACGAATGAGCCACGTGTACCGGATGTTGTTGGCGGACCATAAACACGGATTTCAACGTCAGGATAGCTCGGGTTGATGTCGCTCCACTTCATGAAGGGATTGTCGATCATCTGTGTGCAATTGTAGTTCTGCGCACCACTGGAACAAACCGATACTTTGGCTGTAAGCGCCATACCAAGATCAGCTTTGGAGATGTTAAGCGGCGCAGCTGCCTTTGAACTTGCAACAACAATGCCGTCATAGCCGACCTTGATTTCGGTCAGGTCGACGCCGTTACCTGCGCAATATTCCAGTTCGCCAGTCTTCATCCGTGAGGATGCGTTACCGATATCGATAAATTCGGTGCCGATACCTTCACAAACACCCTTCTTGCCGACAGATGAGCCGCCGGATTCGACAACCGGTGTCTTGAAGCTGGGGTTGTTGCCAAGCTGCTCAGCTACGATTGTAGCAAATGGCAGCACCGTGGATGAACCAGCAATGCTCAGATAATCGCGAGCGCTGGCAGCGGTTGTCACACCTGTAAGGGCGATCGCACCGACAAGGGCAAAGGTTAAACGCATAGTGCCTCTCCTGCATGAGGGTTGTTGGTCACGAACAACTGCGCCTGACGCGTTACAGATTGGTGTCACAATTATTACAGTTTTGTGAATGGCGGCTTTGAAGGCGTTTGCTTTCCTGGCCGTTTGTGACCCACGATTTTCATTTGGCAAGGGCACTGCTTCATCTGACAGACCAGACCGGGCCAGACCGGGCCAGACCGGGCCAGACAATTTGCAGGTGAAAGCATCATCGGTGATGTGCTGTAATCCCGGTGTGTGAAAACTGTCTTATGGCCGCATTGCCCTATAGGAGCTGATAAACATGCCCGCAACACCGCTTCCCCGCCTGATGGTTGCACCGAACGGTGCGCGCCTGACCGATGATGATCATCCAGCGGTGCCGGTAACGATCCCGCAGATTGTGACAACAGCGCAGGAATGCGCCCGTGCCGGCGCGCGTGCCATGCATTTCCATGTGCGCGGTGATGACAAGGCACATATCCTTGATGCCGGCCTGTATCGTGAGGCGCTGGGCGAGTTGGCGCTGGCTGTCCCCGACCTGCATCTGCAGATCACCACCGAAACTGTCGGTCGCTATGGCCCGCAGGATATGCGCAACGTGACCCGTGACACGCGGCCACCCGGTGTGTCGATCGGTGTTCCCGAAATGATGCCATCTGGCGCGCCAACAGCCGAGGATTGTGCATTTTACAGCTGGCTTGCAGAGCAAGGTATCCTGACCCAGCATATCTGCTATGCGCCAGACCAGCTGCGTCTGCTGGGGCAGTTGCTGCAGGCAGCAGCTCTGCCGCGATCAGGTGTCTGGTGTCTGTTTGTCATCGGCCACTACACCGGTGCGATTTCCGATCCGGCTGTAATCGATGAATGCCTTGCCGTGATGGCTGATGAGGGCATTGATGGTGACTGGGCCATCTGCGCCTTCCGCACTGAAGAGGCCGCCTGCATCCGGCATGCGGTGGCGCGCGGCGGCAAACTGCGCGTAGGCTTTGAAAATTCCATGTTCATGGCAGATGGCAGCATCGCCCCGGACAATGCAGCACGGGTACGCGAGGCAGCCGCCATGCTGGATGATCCTGCGCTTTAGGCAGCACGTCACGGGATATCTTCATGAGAATCGCGCCAATGTGACTGGCAACCGGCAGCCACCGCTTGAGGCAACAGGCCGGGCTGGCATACCATGGGAGCCTCATCCACCAATTGGCGGTCTGGCTGTGACCCATAATTCCTATGCTGTCCATAATTCCTATCCGGTCATGTGCCGTGCCTGCGGACAGGCTGGGTTTATCGGCGGCGATGCCCCGCCACACAGCTGTCCGGCATGTCACAGCACCGATATCCGCAGTCATGAGGAATTGTTCCAGCTGTCGCTTGCCCATGTGGATTGTGATGCGTTCTATGCCTCAGTTGAGAAACGCGACGATCCGTCAATCCGCGACAGGCCGGTGATTGTTGGCGGCCGCGAACGCGGGGTGGTGGCAGCTGCCTGTTATATTGCGCGAAAATTTGGTGTGCGATCGGCTATGCCGACATGGCAGGCGCTGAAACGCTGTCCCGATGCCGTGGTGATTCGCCCGCGCATGGATCACTATGTCGCGATTGGCCGTGACATCCGCAATCGCATGCTGGCGCTGACCCCGCTTGTTCAGCCGGTTTCGATTGATGAGGCCTTTCTTGATCTGACAGGCACCCAAAAGCTGCATGGCTGCAGCCCGGCCGAGGCGCTGGTGCGTTTGCAGAACAGCATCCGGGACGAGATCGGCATTACTGTTTCGGTTGGTCTCAGCGGCACCAAGTCGCTGGCCAAAATGGCCTCTGATCGTGACAAACCGGACGGTTTTTTCATTATCGGCATGGCCGAGGCACGCGACTGGCTGGCCCCGCAGCCGGTGTCTGTCCTGTTCGGGCTTGGCAAATCGTCGGTGGCACGTCTCGAAGCGGCCGGCATTGTGAGTTGCAATGATCTGGTCACCGCACCGGCCGACCAGCTGACCGGCATTCTGGGGCGGCGAGCTGGTGCCATTCGCGATCTTGCCGCCGGAATTGACCCGCGCGCCGTCACGCCAGAGCGTGACGTCAAAAGCATCTCCAGCGAAACGACCTTCATCAAGGACCTTGGAAGCGCAGCCGCGCTGGAAGCAGAGCTGGAGGTTCTGTGCCAGAAAGTATCCACCCGGCTGAAAGCGCAGAATCTGGCCGGCGGGCGCGTGACCCTGAAACTCAAACGACCCGATCACCGCATTCTGACACGCAGCCAGACCCTGTCATCACGCACTGACAAGGCGCATATGCTGTTTACCGTCGGGCGGGCGCTTCTGGCGGGCGAACTTGGCGGCAAGCGGCGCTACCGTCTGCTTGGCATCGGTGCCGAACAGCTGGGGCCACCTGACGGGGTCAGCCTTCTCGATCTTGCAGGTGATACCGACGCGCGCCAGGACAGTCTGGAAGCTGCCATTGATGATATTCATGGCCGCCTTGGTCAGGATGCGCTGCAGAGCGGACGTGTATTTACCCGCCAGCATCGCCCCGAACGTGACCCGGCACGCCAGCGTGCCGCGCTGGAAAAGCTGGATGAAGAGGATGACGGGCCAAAACAAGACCCGTCTGACAACGCTGGCAAGACATCCGGCTAGAGCGGCAGCCCCACATAGTTTTCAGCAACCATCTGGCGACCAGCATCTGATGTCGTGATATAGGCCAGCTCGGCCTCTTTCATCCGCTGTTCGAACGGGTCGTCATTGAAGCGGTGGGTCAGCGTGGTCAGCCACCAGGCAAAACGCTCGGCCTTCCATACCCGCGCCAGCGCGCGCCGCGAATATTCATCAAGCGCTGCGGCATTGCGGTCCTGCAGAAAGCCCAAGATCGCGTCATACATGTAATGGATGTCCGATGCCGCAAGGTTAAGCCCCTTGGCCCCGGTGGGCGGCACAACATGCGCCGCATCACCGGCCAGCATCAACCGGCCAAAACACATCGGTTCAGCCACAAAACTGCGCAACGGGGCAATACTCTTTTCAATCGACGGGCCGGTTTCCAGCGCATCGGCCATCTCCGGCGGCAGACGACGACGAAACTCGTCCCAGAACGCATCATCGCTCCAGTTCTCGACCTTGTCATCGACATCGCACTGGATGTAATAGCGCGAGCGCGTCATCGATCGCATGGAACAAAGTGCAAATCCACGCTCAGTATTGGCGTAGACAACTTCCTGCGCCACCGGCCGTGTATCGGACAACAGACCCAGCCAGCCAAACGGATAGATTTTTTCATAGGTAGTGATGGCCGATTCAGGAACCGTGCGCCGGCTGACCCCGTGATAGCCGTCACAACCGGCAATCAGATCGCAGTCAATCCGGTGGCCTGTCCCATCCTTTAGGTAGGTTACGTAAGGCGCATCACCATCGATGTCATGAATCTCGACATTATCCGCCTCATAGACGGTGGCACTGCCGGCGTTGTCGCGCACTTCACACAGATCCCGCGTTACCTCGGTCTGGCCATACGCGGTGACAACCTTGCCATTGGTGTGGCGCGACAGGTCAATCGATACCGCCTTGTAATCAAAGGCCAGTTGCATCGCATGATGCTTGATGCCTTCCTCGGCCAGCCGGGCCCCGGCTTCGGCACGGTGGATCAGATCGACCGTCGTCTGTTCCAGAATACCGGCCCGGATACGGGCCAGCACATAGTCCTGGGTCTGGCGTTCCAGAACGACGTTGTCGATGCCTGCCAGATCCAGAAGTCTGCCAAGAAGCAACCCCGATGGACCAGCCCCGATAATAACAACCTGTTTACGCATCTGAACCTGCTTGTGAGCCTTTGTTACTTTTATCATCGCGGCGGTCCAGAAGGATCGGAAACCAGTCCGCGCGCAACCTGTCGCCAGCCGTCATACCATGCCCCGGAAACGGTGGCGAGGTCCGACCGGGACGTGTGACGTATCGCGCATCATCACCGACCAGCCGCACCGAAAAGGCGCGCCGGCGGATCGCACTGTCATTGCCGCGCGCGCCATGCAGAACCCGAAAGTCGAATGCAACAGCATCCCCTGGCGCCATCGGCCATTCCAGCACATACATGCGCTCGGCATCGGGGTCCGGCACCGGCATCCATTCGCTTTCATCGGCATAAAAGGTATCTTCCGACAGCCAGCGTGTTGGCAACACCGGACGGGCCCAGCGATGCGATCCGGCAACACAGCGCAGCGTTGCCTCATCCACCGGATCGACCGGGCACCAGAAACTGACCGTCTGCTGTCCTTCGACAAAATAATAGGGGCTGTCCTGATGCCAGGGTGTGGCCTTTGACGTGCCAGGCTCTTTCACCAGCACATGATCATGGAACAGCTGCACCGTCTGTGATCCCATCAGATCGGCAGCGACCGCAGCCACGGCAGAATTGCGGATCACCTGTTCAAACTGCGGTATGCGCTGCCAGTTGCAGTAATCATCGAAAAACCGGCCGGTCTCCCCCGGCTTCAGATTTTCCGCCGCATAGGGACCCGGTGCCTGCATGTTCATCGCAATGCCGGCAGCAATATCATCAACATGATCGGCAAACAGCCCTTTGACCAGTACCGCGCCATGGGCCCGATAGGAATCGATATGCTGCTGTGTCACCAATGGATGGCGTGTGGATGAATGCGGGGCGGGCGTGTTCATTTGCGCAGGAGTCATAGCGGTGTGTCCGGATCAAAAGGGTCGGCTGACCAAAGGGAATTAACGCCATCGAAGATGACACTAATCCTGTGTACAGGCAAGATATCGCCCGCACCCGGGCCAGCCGCTGCGCCATCCGGCAATCGGCGCGCAGTCGCAGGATCACCCCTCGATCAGCAGCGCGTTGCGTTCCAGCGAAAAATGCGTGTAGATCGGCGCAAACGCCCCACCAAGAGCACGCGCATCAATGCCGATGGCAGCCTGGTGAATTTGCGGCAGATGCAGCCCCTTGGTGTTGTAGCGCGGCAGGCGTTCATGCGTCAGCGCCACCAGTTCAGCCA
>JADHLH010000088.1 GCA_016780765.1 Alphaproteobacteria bacterium
AAATCCGGCCCGGTAAACTGTCAGGATGGCGCGCATCGAACGATTTGCGGAACTCGTCATTCAGTAATGGCGCGCTGAACTCAGCTTCAACAAGATCATCCAGAGTCTCTTCGATTTCCCGGTTCAGCCATTCCTCAAATTTTTCGAACTTGTCCTTGTTGTTGTCCTTCGCCATTTCTTCCAACCGGTGCCAGCTTGTAAAAATTGTGATGCCCCGCAAGACGTGTCGTCATGGTCTGTCGTATGGGCAGTCGCTGTTACACTATATAGGAACCCGGGCCCGCGAATAAACCGGCCAGCTGAAGCCGGCCAGATGAAACCGGCCAAATAAGGCCGCATCACACATCATCGGGAATTTCCATCGTCACATAGGGTCCGCCAATAAAATGAAAGTCCGGCAGTGACGGGTCTGGCTGGCCCTGTTCCTTGTCCAGACGATGGCGGTGTGTCTCGGCATTGTCCTGCGGCTTCCAGCCCAGATAATCGGCCGCGCTGTTATCGGCCCAGCGCCTGTCATTCGCCGAAACACCAAACAAGGTCGGACAACCCAGCACCGGCACAGTGAACACACGTTCAACCAGCCTGACCAGATCATCATAACTCAGCCAGGTGGCCAGCATACGATGATTTTGCGGTTGCGGCTGACAGGATGCGATACGCACACAGGCGCTCTCAATCCCGAATTTCGCATGATAGAAGCGGGCCAGCGCCTCACCAAACGCCTTGGACACGCCGTACAGGGTGTCAGGTACGATGTCGATCTTGTCATCAAGATTTTCAGTTGGTGGGTGATACCCCACCGCATGAATGGAACTGGCATAGAAAATCCGGTTGCAGCCGTGATGGCGCGCGGCCTCATAAAGATTGTAAAGGCCCTCAATATTGGAATTCCGGACAACGCTCCACGGACCTTCGGTTGCCTGTCCGCCAAAATGCAGGATGCCATCACATCCGGCCACCAGACCCATGACCGCCTTGCCATCGGCAAGATCAGCCTGCACCACCTCTTCATGTATCGCCGCTGCACCAAGATTGTCCCGGTCACTGACGCGAATGGTTTCGGCCAGATGCGCAACATGCTGGCGGCAATGGCTGCCCAGCGCACCTGCGGCACCGGTAATCAGCAGACGCTTCATCGTCATGGTCGCTCTCCTGTTAAAAAAAATTCCTTTATCACCCGGCAAAGCGTGCTTGCGGCAGGCCGGTTACACCAAGCCCCGAAATGGCAAGCAAGCACCCGGCATGCGGCTGCGCAGGGTCATCTTCAAGACTTTCATTTGCCGAGGTAACATACAATACATCCAGCCCGTCACCGCCAAACATCGGCTTGGTCGGGTTGGCGACCGGCACGCTGACCGTCCTGTCCAGCTTGCCATCAGGGGTGATCCGCGCAATCTGCCAGCCACCAATCAACGCTGTCCAGTAACAACCGTCTGAATCCACCGTGCCCCCGTCCGGGCGTCCGTCAATTTCAGCACAGTCGAACAGCACCCGCTGGTTCGTTGGTGTGCCGCTGACCAGATCATAATCATGCGCCCAGATGGTTTGCACCGACTTGTTCGAGTCTGACATATACATCACCGTGCCATCGCCCGAATAGGCAAGGCCGTTCGAGGTATAAAGCGGCGCGAAGAAGCCGGTCGCTGTACCGTCATCATTGTAGCGCCAGAACTGCCCGCGTTGCTGGCGCGGCGTCCCGTCATCATGCATCGTTCCCGCCCAGAACCTGCCAGCCGGATCGCAGCCACCATCATTGAACCGGTTGCCAGGCAGATCAGCCTCGGGATCAACAAGCGCCGTGCGGTTCCCGGTTTCCGGATCAAACAGATAGAAACCGCTGGCAGCAGCAACGATCAGCCCGCCCTTGTCGCGCCGCGCGATACAGCCAACAGGCTCACCAAAATCAAACGCACCATTATCGCCGCTGGCAGGATCAAAACAATGGATCAGGCCGCCTTTTATATCGACCCACCACAGACGGGCATCTTCCATATCCCAGACAGGACCTTCGCCAAGCCGTGCCGGCGCAGGCACCGCTATATCAACTGTTACCGCCATGTCCTGTCCCGCTTCCGGATGCTGTTCATCCTCTTTATTAGCCGATTCTGACACCTGTGACAGCCTAAACCGGGCACCATCAATAATTAACCTCAGGTTATCAGTTATGTGATCTTTTTGAATATTTAGGATCTTTGGGGAACTGATATGATGCCAAAATCCAAAACTGATGCAGAAGGGTATCGCAGATGCTGACTCATTACCGGTTTGACACTCTTGGCGGGGCCGATCACGGATGGCTGAAGGCGAAACATCATTTCAGCTTTGCCAGTTATCACGACCCGCAGAAAATGAGCTTTGGTGAACTGCTGGTCATAAATGACGACATCATTGCGCCGCATACCGGTTTCGACACGCACCCGCATCGCGACATGGAAATTATCACCTATGTGCGGCGCGGAGCCATTAGCCATACAGACAATAAGGGCAATGAGGGTCGCACCACAGCTGGCAATGTTCAGGTGATGAGCGCCGGCACAGGCATCTTTCATTCCGAGTTCAATCACGAGGATGAAGACACAAATATCTATCAGATCTGGATCATGCCGCGCAGCAAGGGCATTGTGCCGCGCTGGGATACCGCCGAGTTTCCCGCCACCCCCGCACATGATGCGCTGGCCCTTCTGGTATCAGGTGATGACAACGCACCGTTGTCGATCAACCAGGACGCCCGCATTTATGCCGGCAGGATGTAGGCCGGCACGGCATTGACCCACCATATGTCAGGCCAGGCCTATCTTCTGGTATCTGATGGCGCCGTGCAGGTGGATGACACGCTGGCAACCAAGGGCGATGGCATTGCCATTTCAGACCAGCCTTCGGTCACCTTGTCTGCGGATGCGGCGTGCGAGGTCCTGATCATAGAAGTTCCAGGACGGATATCTGCGCGGTGATGATTGCCGGTCAGGCGGCGTCAGATGCATCTGTCTTACTCTTGCCAGGCGCGGTTTTGCCAGTTGGAGCTGTTTGAGTTGTGGCCGGGCTCTGATCAATTGCGTCATTGTTTGCCAGTATCTTGGCGAATTTGCCAACAAGCTGTCTTTCAACCTTGTTGAGCTCAATCAGCTGTGCATTCATCTCTTCACTGGCGCTGAAGCGAATACCGGCCATGCGGCTTGTCGTGACCCAGCCATTCTCCTCAAGCGTCTTTACATTGCGGCGAACCGTTTCCTTGTCGAGGCCGGTCAGCTCGGATATCAGCGCATAAGTCAGTTTCTTGTCCTGCGCCTGCGCCGTCTGACTGTGCAGGTACCATTGCTCGATCGTGCTGTCGAATGACGTGTCGTCCAATTCCTCTCCGACATTCAGCAGTTGATGCCAGCAAATGACCTGCAGGACCAGATATGTATTGACAGTGCCGGCAAATTGCAGGCAATGCTTGGTGCGGACAATTTCGAATTCGAGAAACCGTTTCCAGATATCAAAAAACCTGTCTTCAAGACCGGACATCACTCACACCACCTTTTACCGCACAATAGTCCTGAGTGATCAGCATGGCTCATTCTGAGCGGAAATCCAGTGCTAATTTAATAAAGTCTGAACCATAGTTGCGGAAAGAGGATGCGGGTCTATGTTGCGCCGTGCACAAAACACAGACATCCAAGTTGGCGATGTGATCATAGAGCTGACGTCTGGAATGCCGTTTGAGGTCGTGAGAGAGCTTTGTCTGAACGATATCGCGCACGTACGTCTACAGTGTTGCGCTGAAAAGAACCTGTGCGCGAACTCCCACACGAAGACCATTGCAAAATCAATGCTTCATCTCAGCTTCACCCGGCAGACTAATGGCGCTAAGACACAGCTGACGCATTTTTCTGTGCGCCGACCAGGCTGTTGGGAAGGAAGGAATGACCGGATCCCCCCTTGTTGCTGTTATTCGCGGTGATGGAATTGGTGGTGATGTTACCGATGCCGCCCTCGCTGTCACCGCAGCGGCACTGGCGCGGTGCGGCCTGCCGGCAATACGCCATGATGATATTGATGCGGGCGCAGCCTATTTCACTGAAACAGGACGTGACATTGAGGCCGATGGCGAAACCCGCGCCGGCGCGGCGGACGCCATGTTTCTGGGGGCCATAGGCCTGCCGCAGGTGCGCCACCCGAACGGCACCGAAATTTCGCCACATCTGCGGCTTCGCGACATCTATCAGCTTTATGCCGGGGTACGGCCCGTCCGCGCCTATCCCCATGCGCCGCAGCGCCTTGCCGACCCGCGCGCTGCACAGCTTGATCTCGTGATCATCCGCGAATCGACCGAGGGGCTGTTCTACAGCGCGGCTGTGCATGACCGGGCAGTGGTCGAGGGTGACGACAATGCACCGGATGCCGTTTCGGACATTATGCGGATTACCCGCCATACGACACGCCGGTTGCACGAATTTGCCTTCACCTATGCAGCGCGGCGGCGTGCGCGCGGGTTTATGGGCGCCCTGACCTGTGTCGACAAGGCCAACGTCTTTGCCTCACAAGCCTTTTTCCGCAGCATATTTGACGATGTGAAGGCCGCGCATCCCGATATTGTGACCAGCTACAGCTATGTTGATGCGATGGCGCTCGATATGGTGCGGCGGCCCTGGGATTTCGATGTGATGGTCATGGAAAACATGTTTGGCGACATCCTGTCAGACCTTGCTGGTGGACTGGTGGGCGGCATGGGCATGGCAGCCTGCGCTGAAATCGGCGACACAACCGGCCTGTTTCAACCGGCACACGGGTCTGCGCCCGATATTGCCGGCACCGATGCAGCAAACCCCTTGGCCGCCATTCTCAGCGCCGCGATGATGCTTGATTATCTTGCCGATAAAACGGCCCATCCGGCTTATGGTGATGCGGCCAGCCTGATTGAAAAAGCTGTCGAACTGGGATTTGCCGCTGGCGCATTCCGGCCGGTGGAATTCGGCGGTGATATGGGCACAACTGCTGTAACGCGGGCCGTTCTGGACCAGATTGCAAACCCGTCCTGACGCGCGATAACCCTATGCAACCGATCTCTGTCCGTTGGGTCAGGCCAGTTTGGTTGGCCAGGGACTGGGATCAACCGCACCGACAAGCGATTGTGACAGGCGTTGCAGCAAATTGGTCTTCACCTGCACGCTGGCAGGATCATCCCACAGGTTGCACAGCTCGCTCGGGTCAGCCTGCAGATCATACAATTCACCCCACTCAACCCCGTGATAGACTGTAATCCGGTGTTCATGGGTCAGCAGCGTGCGCAGATTGGCTGGCGCGGTGAAGCCGGGTGTCGCCTTGTTGTCCTCATGCTCGATCATCAGTGTGTCGCGCCCGCTATCAGCAAACAGATCATGCCCCTGAATACCGTAATAAGGCACACAGCCGGCAGCTGACAAAATAGTCGGCGCGATATCGATGGCCGAAGCCAGATCCGTGCGCCTGACCGCATCGCCCGCGCGCGGATCAGCCCATATGAAAGGCACATTATTGATCGACTGGCGCGGGTTTGGCCCCTTCAGAAGCAGGTTCAGATCACCAAGATAGTCACCATGATCCGACGTGAAAATCACGATGGTATTGTCAAGCTCGCCCGTTGCCTCAAGGGTTTCGATAATCTCGCCAATAGCATCATCGACCATAGTAATCATGCCAGCCGTCAGCGCGCGCGCTTCCAGCAGTTCACGCTCATCCGCCATAAAGCTTGCCTGCTGTCCGACATTCCGCGTCCCGTCGAGCATCTTGTCACGCGCGCCAAGCAGATGCGGCGGTGGGTTGCGGTGCGCCTCAAACGGCGTTTCAATCTCAAATTGTTCCGGCTTGTACATATCCCAGTATTTGCCGGGCGGTGTGAAGGGATGGTGCGGATCGGGAAAAGATACAAACGTAAAGCGCGGCGCATCCGATGGCTGCGATAGATAGGCCTTTGCCTTTTCGCGAATGAATGAGGTTGGATACAGCTCTTCGGGTATCGGTGTGCGCACCGCCTGCGGACAGATGTAATCATGTGGCAGCTGGTTTTTCGAATCACGCAGATCGCGCCAGTCATTACGGGCATCGCGCAGCCATTGCAGATAATGGCCGCTGCACTGGTCACCATGCAATGTCACCATGTCGACATGATCAAATCCGTAGAAGGGAAGCGGGATGTCAAACAAGCCCGGTGCGTCATAATTATGCGGTTCTTCAAGATCGTACCGCGCGCCATCATCCTTGTGGGCTTCGGGAAATGCCTCATTGACCGGCGGCTTTGTTCCCAGCTGCGGCGGCTTGGCAGTCATCGGCTGGACATGGCTTTTGCCGATCAGCGCGGTTTCATATCCGGCCGCGCGCAGCACCTCTACGAAGGTGGTTTCCGACACAGGCAGATACAGCCCGTTATGCCGCAATCCATGCACCGACGGATAGCGGCCAGTCAGAATTGACGCCCGGTTCGGCATGCAAACTGGTGTCGCCACATTGAAGTTCGAAAAGTTGGTGCCGCGGGCAGCCAGCGCATCGATATGCGGTGTCTTTACGATCGGGTGTCCGTTGCAACCAAGCCAGTCAGCACGGTGCTGATCGGTCATGATCATCAGAATATTGGGATGGTCAGTCATTATACTCTTTCCATTTTTGCCCTAATAGCCCTACACCAAGCTGCAACGGGTTGCCAGCCATCTTGCACCAGCCACAAATATCTGTGTTTTCACCAGTTGACGCCGACCCGTTTTTTGGTTTCACCTGTCGGGAAATCTAAACGGGATGGAGTGGGGATCATGCCCGAACCTTTGACCCTTGCAAGCGGCCGCCTGACAACCGCCCTTGCCAACCAGTACTGGCAAGACGGTTTTCTGTTTCCAATCGATGTGATGCCCGGTGACGAAGCTGCCGGATTACGGGCCGAACTTGAATCACTCGAGGCACGCTGGCAGGACAATAGCCTGCCCCACCCGCTGAACACTTACAAACGGGTGAATTCGCACTGCGTGATGCCGCTATCCTGCCGCATCGCATCGGACCCGCGCATTCTTGATGTTGTTGAAGGTGTTCTTGGTCCCGACATCATGATTTACGGCGTTGAATATTTCATCAAGGAAGCGAACAGCACGCAGATTGTCTCGATGCATCAGGACCTGACCTATTGGGGGCTTGGCGCGACCAGCGGCATGGTCACGGTCTGGCTTGCACTGTCTGCCTCGACGCCCGCTTCGGGATGCATGGATTTCGTGCGCGCCTCGCACAAGAACCCGATCCTGCCGCATAATGACACCTTTGATGATGAAAACCTGCTGTCCCGCGGGCAGGAGGTTACGGCAAAGGTCGATGCGGCCGACAAGACGCCGATCGAAATCCACCCGGGACAGATCAGCATGCATCACGGCCTGACAATCCACGGGTCTGGCCCGAACACCACTGATGACCGGCGGATTGCCTGCGTGATCCGCTATATCAATCCGGATGTGGTTCAGCAGGTTGGTCAGCGCGATTATGCGATGATGGCCCGCGGCGTTGATCGCAACGGGAATTTCATTCATTTCGCACCGCCGCGCAGCGAATTTCAGCCTGAGAGCCTGGCCCTTTATGATGAAATACGTGACATGCAGGCAACAGTGACAATGCAGGGCACGCGCAATGACAAGGGCATGTATGCCTGATTGCGCCTCGATCAGATCACGGCGTCTTCGACAATTGGCCGGCCTTCAATGATCCGGTCATAATGAAAGGGTGTCAGATCAAGGCTGCGATAGGCACCATATGTCAGGATTTCTGCCGTGCCGCGCCCCATGGCGGGCGATTGCTGCAAGCCGTGTCCGGAAAAGCCATTCAGAAAGAAAAAGTTCTGCACGTCATGATGCGGGCCGATAATGGCGTTGTGATCAAAGGTATTCATCGCGTAATGCCCGGCCCATTCACTCTGTACACGAATGGCTTCGAATTGCGGGATGCGATGCGCCAGCACCGGCCATACATGATCTTCCCAGAACGCCTGATCCATCGCGAAATCATCAAAATCGACAGCCGGGTCATGCGCGATATGTCCACCACATTGATATGTGCCACCGCCGCTTTCGCGCACATGAACGCCAGACGGATCGATCGTCAGCGGCAGATCGCGGTCAAGTGGCTGTTCCGCCCGGAACAACCAGCTGAACCGCTTGCGCGGCTCGACCGGCACATCAATGCCAGCCATTGCCGCGGTGCGGGCTGCGCGCGGGCCCGAGGCATTGACCAGCTGGCCACATGACACCACCTCGCCGCTTGCCAGTGTCACACTGTCGATGCGTGTGCCTGTGCTGTCACGATTGATAGCAACAACGTCATTGGTGACATATTCAACACCGCGTTCCCGCGCCTGCCTGCGCCACCAGTCAAAGACTGTGTTGCCTTCCCAGTAACCCTCATCAACAAGGTTGATTGATCCCAGCTTGATATCATCGACATTGTAGAACGGGTAGCGCGCGGCAATATCGTCTGGCGATAGCAGCTGTGTCGCGGCGCCTGCAGCCAGCTGCACCTTCTGGTTGGTGCGCAGCACATCGGCAAAACCGTCCGTGTCAGCAAGATACATATACCCAAATGAGTGAATGGACAGGTCAGGAACGCGGTCATCATTCCCCATATAGCTGCGGAAGTTCTTCACGAAGTCGGCAGCAAATTGCGAAATTCGCACATTGAGCTCGGTCGAGAATTGCTGACGCATGCAGGAATTGGTGTGTGAGGTGGAGGCTGTGCGATAGGTCGGGTCGCGTTCAACGACCAGAACCGTACCGTCAAAATCCGCATTGTCAGTCAGAAACCACGCTGCAGATGACCCCATAATCGCACCACCGATAATGACCACATCATAGCGCGCGTGTGTCGGTGTCTGGTCTGGCTGTCCTGTCTTGCGCATCATCGCCCCCTTGACTATGGCAGTCTGGAATTCGGTTGCGAGATCACATGATCATCTGGCCAGCCGAATAAAGCCGGGCGGATACAATAAGCCGCCCCTACAGCTCTGTCTCGTAGGTCTCGTCACCTTCGCCCTTTGGCAGCGCAT
>JADHLH010000013.1 GCA_016780765.1 Alphaproteobacteria bacterium
CGCGTCAAGCTGGATTGTCGACACGCTGGCCGAGGGCGAGAAAATCCAGTGTCAGATGCCGGAAAACACATTCCCGCTGCATGAGGCAAGCAGCTATCTGCTGATTGCAGGCGGAATCGGGGTCACCGCTGTTCTGCCAATGGCGCGCGCATTGGATCAGGCGGGCAAGGCCTATCAGTTCATCTATTGCGTGCGCGACCGGCAGGATGCGGCCTTTGTCGATGCGGTCGAGGCACTGAAGGGGGACACCACCATTCACTGCGATCAGGGTGAAGAGGATGGCTTCTTTGATTTCTGGCCGCTTGTGGAAACGCCGGATGACCGGTTGATCTATTGCTGCGGGCCAAAAATCATGATGGAGGATCTGGAGGATATGACAGGCCACTGGCCTGAGCACCAGATCAATTTTGAGGACTTCAAGCCGGTCGAAATCATCAAGGCGGATGATGTGGCGTTTGCCATTGAACTGCAAAACGGGCGTCAGCTGGATGTGAAGCCGGGCGAAACAATTCTTCAGGTATTGCGCGCGCATGGTCTTGAAACGCGGTCCTCGTGCGAGAGCGGTACCTGCGGCAGTTGCCGGACATCCTATCTGGCGGGCGAAGTCGAGCATCGTGATCTTGTGTTGACCGATGATGAAAAAGCGCATGACATCATGATCTGTGTGTCCCGTGCCAAAGGGGTTGTTGTTCTTGATGTCTGAGTCTCGAAACAGGGCCGGGGTACGGCTTGGTATCATCGGGTTGGGAAGGGGCTTCATGCTGACCTTGCCGTCGCTTCTTGCCCATCCGGATATCACCCTGTTTGCGGCCTGCTCGTCGCGGAGTGATGCCCGCAAACGGTTCGAAGATGATTTTGGCGGCATTGCCTATGCCGATTATGACGCGATGCTGGGCAATGCAGATGTAGATGCTGTCTATGTGGCGACACCGCATGAATTGCATATGGAGCATACCGTTGCCGCGCTGGAGGCCGGTAAATGCGTGTTGCTGGAAAAGCCGATGGCAATCTCGCTTGCGCAGGCAACGGTGATCGTTGATGCAAGCAAGACCTATGGCAAGACTGTTATTGTAGGCCCCAGCCACAGTTTCGATCCGGCGGTTGGTGAGGCATTGCAGCTGATCAAGACGGGCGACTTTGGCAAGGTCAAAATTGTCCAGTCGGCATACCACACCAATTTCATGTACCGGCCAAGACGCCCGGAAGAGCTTGATACCAAACGCGGTGGCGGGGTCATTTTCTCGCAAGGGGCACACCAGTTTGACATTGCGCGCATGCTGGCTGGCGGCGTCGGGACCAGCCTTGTTGGCCAGGCAGGCGTGTGGGATGCCAGCAGGCATTCCGAAACTGCCTATACCGGCCTAATCCACTTTGCTGGCGGTGCTGTCGCCAATCTGACCTATTCAGGCAATGATTTCTATGATTCGGATATTGAACTCGGGTCGGTTTCGGAACTTGGTTTTCCGAAAAACATTGATCCCGGTGCGTCGCGGCGCATGCTGTCCAGGCTGGCCGGAAATGATGAGGCAAATCTGAAAAAAATACGCAGCTATCAGGGGCTTGAGGTCTTTCGCCAGTCACGCGCGCAGACAAAGAATGCCGAGCAGAATGAGCATTTTGGCGTGTGGCGTGTCTCGCTTGAACGCGCCGACCTGATGGTGTTCCATGACCGTATCGAAGTATATCATGAGAATGGTAAATATATTCACAGCGTCGAGGGGCCGGCAGGGGCCACGCGCCGTACCGTTTGCGACGCACTTGTCGCTGCGGTCAACAAAGACCGGACACCGCTGCAAACCGCCGAATGGGCCATCGGCACGCTGGAATGCTGTGAAGCCATGATCGCATCATCAACAGACCAGCAGCCGGTACCCCTGACATTGCAGACGCCGGTGGATGGACATCCAAACCTGCGGTTCTGACCCCCCGCAATCTTGAGCAAGGACACCCCGCATGAAACTGTCTCTATCCGTAGCTGTAGGAAATTATGACCGGACGCGCGCGCTGGTCGATGGGCGTGTACAGATTGACGGCGTGCATCCGGCTATCATGACGCTGTCGCCTGAAGAAATGTTCTTTCGGGCGTTCCGGCATGCCGATTTCGATATTACCGAACTGTCCCTTGCAAGCTATGCGGTGTCGCTGGCAAACGGGGCCAACAAATATGTGGCCCTGCCGATATTCCTGTCACGCGCATTTCGCCATTCATCGATTTATGTCACGCGTGCATCGGGCATCCAGACACCGGAGCAGATGCGGGGCAAGCGCATCGGCATTGCTGAATATCAGCTGACCGCCAATGTCTGGGCGCGGGCATTGCTGGAAGATGATTTCGGTGTCAGCCCGTCTGAGATCACCTGGGTGCGCGGCGGTATGGATGCGCCAGTCCGGCCGGAAAAACTGCATCTTGATCTGCCATCCGATTTGAAGGTAGAGGCAGTGAAAGCGGGAGACACGCTCAACCAGCTTATGAAAGATGGCAAGATTGACGGCTTTATCGGTCCGCGCGCGCCAAAATGCTTCTTTGAAGAGGATAGCAAAATCGTCCGTTTGTTCAATGACTCGGTGACTGTCGGTCTCGATTATTACGGGCGGACCGGCATATTCCCCATCATGCATGTTCTTGGGGTCCGAAGAATATTGCTCGAACACCAGCCGTTTCTGGCGCAGGCCCTGATCAAGGCGTTCGACGAGGCCAAGAACATCGCCGAGGCCGCGTTGGCTGACACCTCTGCAACCAAGGTCACCATGCCGTTTGTCGAGGATCATCTTGACCGGATCAAGGGCATCATGGGGACGAATTTCTGGTCCTATGGCCTTGATGATGCCAATCGCAACACGCTGCAGACATTCCTTGATCATCACCACCGGCAGGGGCTGTCATCACGCGCACTGGCGGTTGATGAACTGTTTCCGGTCAACGCTGTCGAGGCATATTCACTGTAGGGTCCGGATCAGCATCCCTGCTGTGTGCGGCCATCAAAAAGCGGCGAAATACTCACGATGCTCCCAATCATTGACATGCGCGTCATGGCGGGCGATTTCGGCGCGTTTGATCGCGGCATAGACGTCGATAAACACATCCCCGAATGCGGCACGTACAAAGCTGTCTCCGGCAGCCAGATCAATCGCCGCGCCAAGACCATGCGGCAGTCGCGCCAGCCCCGGGTCATAGGCATCAAGCGCGGCGTCGGGAAGTGTATGGCCGGATGTCAGGCCGTCACGACCAGCCAGCATCTGGCTGGCGAGATACAGATAGGGGTTTGCCGCAGGCTCACCACCGCGATTTTCGATGCGGCTTGCGCTGTCGTTTTCGGTCCAGAGCGCGCGCACCAGCGCACCGCGGCCATCATGGCTCCAGCAGACGCGTTCGGGGGCCAGCGAATGCGCCCGGAACCGCTTGTATCCGGTGATGGTGGGCACAGCAAACAGCGTCATGGCCGGCGCATGATGCAGCAATCCGGCAACCCAGCTGGCCGCAGCTGACGTCATCTCTTGCCCCGCTGTCGGCATAAAGACATTCTGCCCGTCTGTATCGGATAGTGACTGATGCAGGTGCCAGCCGTTGGCAAAGCTGCCCTCGATTCCCGGGCGACACATGAAGCTGATGTGATAGCCGGCTCTTGCCAGCGTCTGGCGGAGCGCAGAGCGCAGCAGCACCATATCATCAGCTGCCCCGATGCCCGGCTGGACACCGCAGGTGAATTCCAGCTGGCTGGGACCGAATTCGATCTCGACACTGCGCAGCGGGATACCAAGACCGTCACAACACTGGCGAATGATGTCGGCAACCGGCTCCATCGTATCAGCGTAATGTTCGGTCAGCAGCTGATAACCACGGTTCAGCGGCGCAACAGCAGGGGGTGAGCCCGGCTGGCCAATATCATCTTCAGACAAATCTCCATCCATGCGCCGATAGACATGCGCCTCAATCTCAAGGCCGGCGTTGAAGATCAAACCGTCATCGGCCAGCGCATTGGCTGCGCGCAGCGCAATGGCGCGCGTGTCCAGCGGCGATGCTGTGCCGTCCTTATGATAGATATCGGCCTGAATCCACGCCGTGTCATCCAGCCAGTCAAGCATGAAGAACCTGTCTGGATCGGGCATCATGATGATATCGCCAAGCCCGGCCACCCCGGCAAGCCCGGTTATTTCATTCTGCCAGACGGGCAGTATTGTGCGGTGCGACAAGTCCTTCAGCAACAGACTGGACGGTGCCGTCATGCCACTGGAAAACAGCGCCTTGATCTGGCTGGCGGCAAATGACTTGCCGCGAATGACACCATGCTGGTCGGCAAAGCCAACGCGAATGGTGCGAATTCTGTCTGCATCAATCCGGTTGATGATCTCGGCGACTTTGCGGCGCTGTGTATCGTCATAGATGTTATGACGCTCGGCAAATCCGGCCATGATTACCAACCGGCCTTGTCACGACGGTCACGATATCCGTCCAGCCATTCTTTGCGCGGGCATCCGGAATCCATGATGCTGTCATGCCATTCCGGCCCAATAGCAGGCGAACCCTCGGCGCGGTGCAATGGCAATTCGGCATTGGTTTCGGTGCTGGCAGCCTTGTCCATACTGCGCAGCAGCATCGCCCGATAGCGCGATATGGCCACATCGGTGCCGGCCAGATTTTCGCGGCTGCGATCGGTGATTGCGCCAGGGGATTCCACCGCCCACTGGTCATGCACATTGATGTCCATGCCCATGCCGGTATAGGTCTCATCTTCCTGTTCGGACGGATCATATCCCCACTGATTGAACCGCCCCACCCGTGGTTTGTAATCGGGAAGGCGGTACAGTTCCATGCGCTGTTCGCGCATCCGCGGCTTGTCGACAGGCGCGTCATAGCTGGTGAAATGCGCATACCAATAGCAGTTGTGATCATCGACTGGTACATGCCACTGGGTAATGGCCATGCTCTTGCTCATCGGAATCACGATGGCATTTGGGAAGATAAGGTTGGTTACCCGCACATGATCGCGTGACTCGCTCAGATGTCGGCGCGCCTCAATCTGCAGGCCAAAATCGGTGCGCTGTACATCGATGGTGGGTGCTGGAAAATTCCGCATGATCCAGGTCACAGGCACGTCTTCATCACCGGTACCACCGCGGAACTGCCTGCCATAGGCATCATCCGTATCTTCATCCTGCAGATAGCGATGCAGGAACGAGGCATGCGCCGGGTCAATACCGACCTCTACCGCCTGAAGATAGTTGCATTCAAGGAACCCCTTGAAGGCGAAAACATGGCTGTCGGGTGCGACCAGCGAATCGATGGCAGGCAATGGCGGCGGGTCACACGGACCAAGATAGCCGAAAATCATGCCATTGCGTTCAACGCACGGATAGGCTGCCTGACCAAAATGCCGGACGCGGTTGTTTTCGGGAAGTTCCCCCGGTTGGTCCAGACAGCTGCCCTCGGCATCGAACAGCCAGCCATGGAACGGACAGCGCAGCCCATTGGCTTCAAGCCGGCCATAACACAGATCAGCCTGACGATGCGGGCAATGCCGGTCGATCAGGCCCAATGTGCCTTCGCCATCGCGAAACAACACCAGATCCTCACCAAAGATGCGAACCGGTACCACCGGCCTGTTGCCTGAAAGCTCGTCGGAAAGCGCAACGGGCTGCCAATAGCGGCGCATCAAAGTGCCGCCCGGTGTACCCGTGTCAGTTTCGGTCAATTTCTTGTTCATTTCGGGGGCAAGCATGACATCTCCCGTTCCTGTCGGAACAAATTCACAATAACCCGTCAGGGGCCATATTTTCGCAGACAGACCTGCGATCCCGGCGGTAAAGTCTATCAGGTATTGACGGCTTTGCAATTTGGCTGATTGCCTGACAGCAAGACACGATAACAAGTTTTGGAACAGATACGGGCAGCGACCAAATCATGAGCATTG
The DNA here is from genome assembly GCA_016780765.1 of Alphaproteobacteria bacterium. Classification (GTDB taxonomy): domain Bacteria; phylum Pseudomonadota; class Alphaproteobacteria; order Puniceispirillales; family Puniceispirillaceae; genus UBA8309. The sequence goes on from JADHLH010000013.1 coordinate 5,910, forward strand.
TAACTGACATTCGTGGCACTGCCGGCGTGATCCTGATCGACCGCGTGCCGGTGAACGCGATCAACCATGATATTCGCAGTGGTATCCTCGACGCGCTTGCCGAACTGGCTGGCAATCCATCGCTCGACCGGATTGTGCTGGCTGGTGCGGGCAAAATCTTTGCCGCCGGGGCAGATGCCGGCGAATTCAGCAAACCGCCAACCGATCCAGGACTGCCAAAAGTTGTGGCTGCCATCGAGGCTTCATCCCTGCCAGTGGTGGCAGCCATTCGCGGGGCCTGTCTTGGTGGCGGTCTGGAACTGGCGCTGGCCTGCAGGTGGCGCATTGCCGATCAGACAGCGCAGCTTGGCCTGCCCGAGGTTGTTCTTGGTGTCGTGCCGGGATCAGGCGGCACACAGCGATTGCCGCGTCTTGTGGGGATGGAAACGGCGCTGTCGATGATTCCGCAAGGCCGCAGTCTGAAGGCGGCGGCGGCATGTGAGGCCGGACTGGTTGATGCGCTGGATGATGATCCGCTCAAGGCTGCTTGCGAGGCCGATCTTGCTGCTGCATTGGCGCGCCCGCCGATCAGCGCCATGCCGCGGCCGCTTGCTGCACCCGAAGCGGCAGCGGCCGCCCGCAAGACGGCAGCAAAAAAGATGCGCGGCCAGCGTGCCCCGGCCGAAGCCATCACACTGGTTGAACTGACGGCAGACACAGACTTTGAAACAGGTCTGGCAAAGGAACGGGCGTGCTTTCTGGAGCTGCGCTCAACAGCCGAATGCGCTGCGTTGCGGCATGTGTTTTTTGCCGAAAGGGCGGCGCGCCCACCCGCCAGTGTAAAGGCCGCTGACCCACAGTCGCTGGACAAGACGGTTGTTGTCGGCGGCGGTACGATGGGGGCCGGCATTGCCTATGCGCTGATGCAGTCGGGATCTGCCGTTACGCTTGTAGAACGTGATGACGAGGCAGCCACCAGCGCGCGTGCCCGTGTATCCGGGTTGCTGGATGCCGCTGTCAGTCGCGGGCTGACATCCGCAGACAAAGCCGCTGCACAGCTGACAAGCATGCGGTTTCAGGCCGGGTATGACGATTTGCAGGATGGCGGACTTGCCATCGAGGCGGCGTTCGAGGATATGGCGGTGAAGAAAGACGTGTTGGCCGCGCTGGACAGTGCTATGCCGGATGCTGTCCTGGCGACCAACACATCATATCTGGATATTGACAAGATGGCTGGCTGGCTGGCTGATCCGTCACGGCTTGTCGGCCTGCATTTCTTCAGTCCGGCGCATATCATGAAGTTGCTGGAAATTGTCCGCGGCAAGGCCAGCAGTGATATGGCGCTGGCCACCGGATTTGCGCTGGCAAAACGCCTTGGCAAGCTGCCTGTAATGGTTGGTGTGTGTGACGGCTTTGTGGGCAACCGGATGTTGCAGCGCGTGCGTGAAGCGGCAGAACATCTGTTGCTGGACGGGGCGGAATTCACCCAGATCGACCGGGTCATGACCAATTTCGGCTATGCGATGGGGCTGTATATGACGCAAGACCTGTCCGGCCTCGATATCGCCTGGGCGAACCGCAAACGGCAGGCTGACAACCGTGATCCAAATCGGCGATACAGCCGCGTGCAGGACGAAATGTGCGCTGCTGGCCGCTTGGGCCGCAAGTCTGGTGCGGGCTGGTATGTCTATGAAGACGGGGCAAAGCCGGTCCCCAACCCGGGCGTGGCAGCTCTTGTCGAAGCCGAGGCAGAGCGTCATGGAATCAGCCGCCGGCCGATGGATGATGACGCGGTGCTGAATACGCTGCTATTGGCCCTGATCAATGAGGCGGCAGGCCTGCTGGGCGAGGGGATTGCTGGCCGCGCGGCCGATGTCGATCTGGTGCTTGTCCATGGGTATGGCTTTCCACGGTTCCGCGGCGGGCCCCTGTTCCATGCTCACCAGATCGGCATCGCCACCATCCATGAACAGCTGAAAGAGCTGGAAGCGGGCGACCCGTTGGTCTGGAAGGTGGCACCGTTGATCGAACAGCTGGTGGCAGACGGGAAGGGCTTTCTGGATCAGGACGCCAAATGACCACGTCAGATAACCACATCTGATCATGACATCTGATAGGGCGGGCGGGTTACAGATCAGGATTGTTTCGTGGTTGCCAGAATGCCGGCGCGCTGCCCCGCGATCCGCCCCAGCGTGATGGCGGTCAACAGCCCGTTGCCAGACAGATATCCTGACACATCAGGCCCGGATACGCCGCGCGCGGCACCGCCTGCTGCCAGCAGGTTGCCAAGCGGCTGGCCGGTTCGGTCCAGCACCTCGGCGTCAAGATTAATGTCCAGCCCGCCTTGTGTATGAAACAGGGCGCCGGTCACCCGGATCGCATGAAACGGTGCCTGCAGGGCTGGCTTTGTCGTAAAATCGCGCCCAAAACTGTCTGTCTGCCTGCCAGCCTGGGCGCTGGCCACCTGATCCAGTGTGGCCGCCAATGCACCAGTATCAAAACCCAACCGGGCTTCCATGTCAGACGCGCTGGCTGCGCTGATCAGGGCACCGGCCTGCTCGGCACCACAGAAGTCGGGAAAGTCGCGAGCAAGCGCAAGAAGCCGGTCATCAATCAGCACATAGGCGCATTGGTCAGGCTGGCTGTTCACCCGCGGTGCCTGTTCAGAATAGCCGTCATGCTCATTCGAGAAACGCGCCCCGGCCGCGTTCACCAGAATGCCGCCTTCCATCATCAGCGCCCATGAAATCAGCGCGCCATGCGGATGTGCTACCGATCCATGCCCCTGATAGCCCGACATGTCTGCCAGACAGGCACCAAGCGCATCCCCCCAGATTACAGCCTCACCCTGATTGCCGTCATGGCCGAAATAAAGGGCGTCTGCCATTTCAGGAATGTGCTGTTTGACAAGTGCAGCGTTGCCGCCATAACCGTTACAGGCAAGGATCAGACAGCCGCAGCCAACATTCTGACGACTGCCATCATGGGCCAGCGCACTGACGCCGGTAATGCGCCCGTCTGCGCCGGTAAACAATGTATCCACCTGCAAACCGGTTGCGATATCCAGCCCGGCATTTGCCGCTGCACCCAGCAGTGCGGCCTGCAGCGCGGCCCCAGTGCGTTCCGGCATGGCATGCATGCGCAGCACCGAATGGCCGGGATAAAGAAAACCATCAATCAGAATGAAGGGCAAGCCGTGGTCCTGATGCAGCCAGGTGATGGCGGACCCTGATTCAGCCGCCACGCGATTGACCAGCGGGCTGTATGCACGGCCATGCGCCTTTGCCTGAATGTCTGCGGCCAGCATCTCTGGAGTGTCGCGCACACCTGCGGCGCGTTGCATGGTGGTGCCGGCAGCCGGGATAAAGCCGGATGACAGCGATGTCGATCCGGACGGGCTGCGATCACGTTCAAGCACCAGAATCTCGGCATCTTCGCCAGCCACTTCACGTGCGGCCAGCGCCGCCGTCAGCCCGCAGGCCCCCGCGCCAACAATCAGGATATCGACGCTCAGATCAAAGGGACCATCGCGCTGTGATACGCCGGGCAGTGGCTCACCGCTCATTGTATCGCCTGGGATCATTTTACCAGATTGGGCAGATACAGGGCCACGTCAGGAAAGATCACCATCAGGATGACCACAGCGATTGCGCACAGAATGAACGGAATGCCGGCAAGATAGATATCGGTCATTTTGGTGTCCGGCGGTGCCACACCCTTCATCACGAACAGCAACAGCCCGAAGGGCGGCGTGGTGAAGCTGATCTCAAGCGCCAGCAGCACAATCACCCCGAACCAGATCAGATCGAAGCCAAGCTGACTGGCCAGCGGAAAGAAGATCGGAACGGTCAGCAGCATCATCGACAGCTGGTCCATGAACATGCCCAGAACCAGCAGGATGGCAAACATGATGAACAACATGCTCAACGGTGACAGATCAAAGCTGACGGCCCATTCCAGCAGGCCTGCACTGGCCCCGGAAAAGGCCAGCAACGCGCTGAAAGTGGCTGATCCGAAAATGATCAGGAAGGCCATGACCGTCACCCGCAACGCACCGGCAACAGAATCAACCAGCACCTTGAAATTGAGTGACCGGTAGAGTGCACACAGGCCAAGGATGCCAAGACATCCGAAAGCGGCAGATTCAGACGGTGTGGCGATGCCGAACATGATCAGCATGATCACGCCGATAATGACGGCAAGCATCGGCAGAACATCGCGGGCGAACAGTCTCAGCCGTTCAGAGAATGGCGGCAAATCCACGTCATAGACAGGGGCTGCCTCCGGATCGATGCGGCACTGGAACCAGATAAGCGCAACATACATGGTGGCAAGAATGATCCCCGGCATGATGCCGCCGATCAGCAATTTGCCGATATCGAGCTGCGCCAATGTTCCCAGCAACACGGCAAGGGCTGATGGCGGGATCAGCATAGCAAGTCCGCCGGTGCCCAGAATCGGCCCGATCGACATGTGCTTCTTGTACCCGCGCGCTGACATCTCGGGCACCATCAACGAGCCAAGAAGTGCGGTTGATCCCATCGATGATCCCGACAGGGTGGCAAAAGCGGTGCCGCCGGCAACGGTGACATAGGACAAACGTCCCGGTACCTTGCCCATCAGCACTTCCACCGCCCCGAACATGCGCGTGGCCAAGCCGCCATAGAAGAAAAGTTCTCCCATCAGCAGGAACATCGGCACCGGTATCAGATTAAAGGTTGTCAGCGACGGGAAGGCGTTGTTGATCAACTGCCCGATGCCCCGAGAGGCCTGCAATTCCAGTGGCCCATAACCACCCATGAAATAGATCGCGCCAAGAATATTGGCACCGATAAAGGCGATGGCGACCGGCAGGCCAAGCAGCATCAGCCCCAGCACGGTTCCAAGAAGAAACAAGGTGGCTTCATACCATTCCATAAAAAACTGTCCCCCGCGCCTGTGTCGCTATTCGTGCATGCCGGCTTCACCGGTATGCAGCGTGTCTTTGCCGAAAATGTAACGCGTGAATTGCAATGCCATCATCGAAAAGCAGATCGGCATCGAGATCATCACTATCCAGCGCGGCATGTCGAGCGAGCGCATGTCGATCTCGTCCCGCACATAGCTGCGGATGGTGACTTCTGCTGCGTAATAGGCCACCACCGCGCAGATCAGCACCGCAAGAGAGACAACTATTCGCGAAAAGGTCGGGCGGATATGTTCTGGCACAACGGCGGTCAGCAGTTCGATATAGACATGGCCTTTCAGGCGGACCAGCCAGGGCGCGCCAAACATCGTGATGTAGAGAAGGCCATATTCGATAAAGGTAAAAATATGGGATGACCCGAACAGAAACACCGCACGGGCAACAACCTGAAAAATGATGGCGATAAATATCCAGGCCAGATAGAGGCCTGCGATCAGGGCCAACAGATCGGTCACCCGATCAAGCCAGCGATAAAAGACAGTCATGGCACACTCCCCGCAAAGATCCCGATATCAGTCGGGAAAAGACCGGCCCGCGACAATCGGGCCGGTCGGTGACTGATGATCAGTCTGGTGCGAAAAGCGAACGCAGCTTGGCGACATCATCGCCGCTGCCCTTTTCTTCCATCCGGCCAGTCAAACGGGCCCAGACGGAATCATAGGCAAGAGCCAGATAGCTGGCAGTGCCGGCGTCAGAATGCGACACAAATTTCATACCACCATCGGCATAGGCCTTCATGTACACAGCGGTATCTGCAACGCGGTCTGCGGTTGACTTGATCTCCATTTCGATCGCGACATCCTGCAGAACTTTCTTGGCGTCAGCGCTAAGTGCATTCCAACGGTCAAGGTTCACGATGATGCCAAGGTCTGTCGAATAGAAAGACGGCTGCACCATGTATTTCACAAATTTGTCCCACTTCAGGTCAGTGATGCCGATGCTGGTCCATGGCACAGCGTCGATCACACCTTTTTCAAGTGCACCATAAGCCTCGGTCGATGGCATTGGTGATGTGGTGGCTTCAAGCGACTTCAGGAAAGCAGTGTAGATCGGGTTGTCACGAATCTTCACGCCGCCAAGGTCCAGAACGCCGTCACTGGAGCGGAACTTTGGCTCGTTCACAGTGAAAATGTTGAAACCGACACCGGAATCAACCCAGCCCAGATACTTGACGTTAAAACGCTTCTGGTGGGCCGCATCGATCATTGCGGTGCCGCCATTTGCGCGTGTCTGCTCAGCTGTGTTCTTTGAGGCAACCATGGCATCGATCTCGGGTACCTCGGCACCATAGAAAGAACCCGGTGTGTGCACCATGTCCACAACGCCGTCACGAACCGCTTTCGGCTGTTCGAACATCTTGATGGCCTCTGGACCACCCTTTACCTCGATCTGAACCACACCGGCACCGCGTTCGTTCACGGCATCGACATATTCAAGGAATGTCTTGGTGTATACAAGGAACGGCGGGAATGCGTGGACAGCTGTTACAATCTCTTCCGCAACCGCGGTTTTTACCGCGAGGGTCGAACTCATCGCCGCTGCCGCAAGCAGGGTGACCAAACGTTTCATTATTCTCTCCCTAAATTTAGATTTTCATCCAAAGATGTGTGCCGCTTCGTTTTGGATTCGGCCAACAACGTAATATTAATTGACACTTAAAACGTTCATGCGGTCAAGATGTTTAGAGTCTTCGGTGTGATCGAAAACGCCGCGCCCATCCCAGAGGCTGCTGTCAGGTCTGACTTATCCCGGCAGCGGACAGCCGTGCGGTAAATCGGCAGGCATCCGCGCTGCCTGTGGCGGCGCATTCGATCTCGGTCACCACGGCGTCATCGCCAAAAATCTGGTGCGTAACGGCCGCCAGCATCCCTCTTATCGGTGCACAGACCGGATCGTCAGACGGGCCATAGCCGGCGACAAAAGGGGAATTCACCACTGTCAGGTCAAGTCCGTCATCGCGCAGGCTGATCTGCCAGTTACCCCAGCCGATTTGCGGGGCGGTGGCTTCGATGCGGGCGATCAGCGCATCGGCTGCATCGCGCCCATGACCGGCATAGCTGGCAGCAGATTTGCCGCCATGTTCGAGAATGGATGCGGCGATGGCCTCAAACGCGGCGGCGCGCTCGGCCGGTTCCAGCCGTCGAAACAGTCCCATCAGCGCATCGGGGCGAATCATCATATAGCGGATGCCACCGATATCGAGGCCGCCGCCACCATCAGCCGTTGCGATCACTGGTCAAATCCCGGGTTCACCCGGTTCAGCATAGCCAGCAAGCCCGGCCATTCACGCTCACGCGGGGGTACCGGAAAGCCGTTCAGCTGGCGCGCCGTATGTTCGCATAGCTCGTCAGACGGCGTGCGATAGGGCTGACCGCTTGCCAGAACATCCATCTGCACCCGGCAGGACAATTCCAGCGCATACATCAGTGAAAAGGCCTCGGCGCAATCGGCACCGACTGTCAGCAACCCGTGATGCCGCAGGATCATCGCCTTGTGACCGGTCAGATCCTGATACAGCCGTTCGCGTTCATCCTCGGCAAGCGCCATGCCTTCAAAATCGTGATAGCCAACACGGGCATAAAACTGCATGGCCTTCTGGTTCAGCATCATCAGACCGCTGTCCAGCGCGGCCACTGCCATACCGGCCCGGCTGTGTGTATGCAGCACGCAATGCGCATCATCGCCTTTCATATGAATGGCACTGTGGACAATGAAACCGGCCGGATTTACCCGTGCGCCTTGCGGATGGATCACCGCGCCATCCAGATCGATGGTCACCAGGCTTGATGCGGTCACATCCCCGAACAGGCTGCCGAACGGATTGATCAGAAAGCGGTCTGGCGCATCGGGAATGCGCAAAGTGATGTGTGTGTAAACCAGATCGGACATGCCAAAATGTTCGATAAGCCGATAACAGGCCGCAAGATCGATGCGCGCCCGCCATTCGGCAGCGCTGACCATATCACGGGTGTCGGTTTGTGCTGTCATGAGAGATGCCCTGTTACAATGGAGCAAGCGAAACAGAATTCACCGGTGCAATCAAGCATGCAGCGATTTGCCGGCATGTTGCGGCGTGCCGATTGCCGGATTGCAACGCCGTCACGCACCGTTAAGCCATTCTGAAACAGCTGTGATGGTGGTGCGCAGCGCGATCGAGGACATGTCATCAAGCGCGGCATGATGCGCCTGGTCTGAAAAGGCACCGCATCCATCTTCCAGAACGGCACAGTCAAAGCCGCGCACATGTGCATCTCGCAATGTCGAAGCAACACCGCCATTCGTCACGATACCGGCAAAGACCAGATGCCGGATGCCCGCATGCGACAGGGCAAATTCGAGACGGCTCATATAGAAGGCGGAATAGGCAACTTTCTCGACCGAGATATCGGCCGGTGCCAGCGTGTCGAACAGCGCCTGTCCCCAGCCGCCTGGCATGAAATCACCTTTTTTCAGAAATGGACGCAGCGCTTTCAGATGTGGGGCGATATAGGGCTCTCCGTTCTTCATTGGCACCAGGGTGAATTGCGTTGACACCACCCAGCTGCCTGCTGCCCGCATAGCCTTTGTCAGCGGCGCAAGGCGGCCAGCCAGCGGGCTGATCAACGGGGCGGACTTGCCGGCCCGCCCATAGGCGCCATCGGGATGAATGAAGTCATTCTGCAAATCGACAAGAACAAGCGCCGTATTTGCGGGCGTGAAGTCGCCAAGGGCCGTTGCCATGTCAGTCTCCTTGCGGGGCTAGTCGGCGCGTTCGATGCGCAGATTGCCAAAAGCGTCAACCTCGCCAAAAAGGCCGGGGTCGACAAAGATTGTGGTGTCCGCCTGTTCCAGCAATGCCGGACCTGTCACGCGTTCACCGACGCCAAGTGCCAGCCTGTCATAAATGCCGGCCGTCTGCCATTGCGCGTCAGCATAAATCTGACGCGTGCCGGTGCGGGCAGCCGCGGTGCTGCAGCCGTCAACCGGCGCCATAACGCTGAGGTCCAGTTTGTCACGGCGGGCAATCACAGCAAGCCGCAGATTCACCAGCCGAACGGGAATGCCCTCCAGCGGTGCACCGATTTGTGTGCGATAGGCACCGGCAAAGGCAGCCGCAAGACGGGTGCGGGTCAGATCGGCGCGGCCACCAAGGCGCACCTGAACGGTGTGCGTTTGTCCGGCATACAGCATGTCGGCTTCGATGGCCTCTTCCAGATTGTCAAAGGTCTCGCTGCCGCTGGCGATGCGCGCGCTGCTGGCGGCATACAGATCGTCAATCCAGCTGCCAAGCTGGGCCTCGTCAACGCTGGCAAGCGGCATGTTGACCGTGCGCACCGTGTCGTGCCGCATATCGGCAATCACACAGCCAAGCGCGCTGGTAACGCCCGGATAGCGTGGCACCAGCCCGGTGTTCAGGCCCACCTCGCGGATCAGCGCACCGATATGCAACGCCCCGCCACCGCCGAATGGCATCGCCGCAAACTTCGCCGGGTCATGCCCGCGTTCAATGGATACGATGCGAATGGCACCGGCCATGCGTGCATTGGCAACCTGAATGACTGCCTCGGCGGCATCCATCACATCAATGCCAAGCGGCTCTGCAATGACTGTTTTGATGGCTGCGCTTGCCGCCTCGACATCCAGCCGGTCCAGCTTGCCACCAATCGGGCGGTCGGCATTGATGCGCCCGAGCAACAGATTGGCGTCGGTCACCGTAGGCTGGTCATTCCCGAGACCATAGCAGACCGGCCCCGGGTCGGAACCGGCGCTTTGCGGTCCGATCTGCAGCAGGCCGGCACCATCGATCCAGGCGATGGAACCGCCGCCGGCGCCAATGGTGGTGATCTCGATCATCGGCGTGCGCACAACCATGCCGAAATCAATCGATGTCTGGGCCGCCAGCGCGGTTTTGCCATCGGCAATCACCGATACATCAAACGATGTGCCGCCCATATCGCAGGTGATGACATTCTCAAATCCGGCTGACTGGCCAATATGACTTGCCGCGATAACACCGGCGGCAGGGCCGGACAAGGCGGTGCGAACAGGCTGGGCGGATGCGGCATCGATGCTCATCACACCGCCATTCGACTGCACAATCAGGATGTCGCTGTCGCCGCCGCGATCATGTGTACGCGCCGCAAGCTGGTTCAGATAATGCGCCATACGTGGCTGCAGATAGGCGTTCAGCGTGGCGGTGGACAGCCGCTCGAATTCACGGATTTCAGGCAGGATATCGGCTGCAACCGTTATGTGATCATTCGGCCAGAACTCGCGCACCAGCTCGGCGGCACGGCGCTCCTGTTCCGGGTTCGCATAGCTGTTGATAAAGCTGATGCACAGCCCCTCGCAGCCGGCGTCAAGAAGACGCCGCGCGGCATCACTGACCGCCGCCTCATCAAGCGGTGTCTCGATGCTGCCATTGGCAAGAACGCGCCCGCCGACACCAATTCGCAGATTGCGCGGGATCACCGGTTCATAGCCGCCGCGCAGCCCCCATGTGTGTGGCCGGTCACGCCGCCGCATTTCCAGAACATCCTCAAATCCGGCGGTGGTGATCAGGCCCGTGCGGGTGCCTTTGCGCTCCAGCAGGGCATTGGTGCCAACCGTTGTGCCATGGACGATGGTAGCGATGTCGGAGAAGTCATCCAGCTCGCGGCTTATCCCGTCGACAAGGCCGATCGACTGGTCAGCAACAGTGCTTGGCAGTTTGCCGGTGGTGACAGTGCCGGTTGTTCTGTCCAGAAAGAACAGATCAGTGAAGGTGCCGCCGACATCAATGCCGATCACAAAACGTGCGTTTGCCGAGGTCATGTAACGCTATTCCTGTCCACTTGTTTCGGGGCGCATATCTGCGCGCAATGCGGCTGTGCCTGCGTCATCGACAGCGCCATCCGCACCCAGCGCCACGCCATACATCGTGCGCGCCACCTCTGTGCTGACATAGCCAAGCCGCACATCAGCCGCGACAGCAGCAGGCGCACGCAGCAACGGGTCGCCATAGCCGCCGCCGCCAGGTGTTTCCAACCGGACAGAGCCACCACGCTGCAGTTTGATGCCAACCTGCTTTGATGTCATTGGCGGGGTTTCTGGCGCTGTGTCATCCTGTTTGTCAGCCCGATATGAGAACCGGTTCAGTGCCGCCGGCTTGCCGGCTCCGACAGGTTGCGGTGCATGACGTCCGCGTTCACCAAAAAAGAACCCGTCGGCACCATTGGCCAGCACCTCAACCTCATAAACAGCACCCAGACCACCGCGATGCTGGCCGGCCCCACCCGAATCCGGCCGCAGCGACCAGCGGCGAAAGGCAACCGGATAGGCAGATTCCAGAATCTCCAGCGGGGGAATGGTTGCCATTGAAATCGGTGCGTTGCCATGGCTCAACCCGTCGCCATCAGAATGCCCGCCATGGCCGCCCCCGAAGAACGAGAACATTACCCAGCGGCTGCCATCATCGCGGTGACCGGCCAGTGACAGTGCATTGATGGTGCCATAGGCATTGGCCAATGCGCGTGACGGATCAAGCTTGCCGATCGCGGTGAAGATCACATCGATAATCCGCAGGATCGTCTCGGTATAGCCGCCAACCGGTTTTGGTGCGGTGGCGGACAGCAAGGACTGGTCAGGGATGATGATTTCAACCGGGTCCAGCACACCGGCATTGGCCGGCACGTCTGGAAACAGGTGCTTCAGCGCGACATAGCAGGCTGCAATTGCGGTCGAGCGGGAAATATTCACCGGTCCTGCACATTGTGCAGCCGAACGCGAGAAATCCAGAACCATCCTCTCGCCATCGACATGCACATCAACAGCAATCGGCAGCGCTTCGTCCTTGATGCCGTCATTATCAAGATAGTCGGTGGCGGCCACATCACCGTCGGGAAGGGCGCTGATATGGGCTTGCATCTGCAGATGCGCGCGCGCCCGCAATTCGGCAAAGACGGCGGAAATGGTATCATCACCATATTCGTCCAGCAGGGCGTTCAGCCTGCCATGACCCAGATCAAGCGCGCTGACCTGCGCGTTCAGATCGCCATAAACAGATAGCGGCAGGCGCGAATTGGTGCGCAGGATCGACAGGATATCATCCTGCCGCACACCGGCCCCAAACAGCTTTACCGGCGGGATATGCACCCCTTCCTGAAAGCTTTCGGTGGCAGCCGGGTTATAGTTGCCCGGGACATTGCCCGCCACATCATGCCAATGACCAACCGATGCCAGATAGCAGAACACCTTGCCGTTGCGGAACAGTGGGCGGACAAGCTTGAAGTCTGACAGATGCGTGCCGCCTTCATACGGATCGTTGAAGATATAGACATCGCCGTCTTTTGGCGGATCATCGCGGGTCAGATCAATGACATAGCGAACGGCAAAGGCCATGACCCCGACAAAGATCGGCAAGCCTTCCTTGCCCTGAACCAGCGTTTCGCCAGTTTCGGCGTCATACAAGCCATGCGAGGCGTCATGCGCCTCGGCAATGATCGGATTGAAAGCGCTGCGGAACAGCGTTGCGTCCATTTCATCGGCGATCTGTTCCAACCGCCCGCGCAGCACGGCAAGCTGTACCGGACTGATGCCCGTTCCGCCCGAAGGGCCTGAAGCTTTATTCATTTACCAAACACATCCTCATCATAACGGGCGCCAGCCTGAAGAATTTCATCGGTGCCAAGAAGGGTATTCAGACCGCCAAGGTCCAGCATCCGGTCCTGCCATGATGCGGTGGACCCGTCACGCAGCAGATCGGCATAGAAGGCTGTGCCAAGATGGGTCATTGCGCGCACAAATGCCCCGGGATAAATCACCAGCCGGTAACCAAGTGTCCCAAGCTGGTCCAGCGGCAGCAACGGTGTGCGCCCGCCTTCAACCATATTCGCCAGCAGCGGGATTCGCGCTGCGAACCGGTCGGTCAGCTGCTGCATCGCCGCCTGATCGGGCGGGGCCTCGACAAACAGGATATCGGCACCTGCCTCGACCATCGCCTCGGCTCTGTCAAGCGCAGCTGCCAGCCCTTCGACGGCAATCGCATCGGTCCGCGCAACCAGCAGACAGTTGGTGCCGGAAAGCGCGTCCCTGGCCGCGCTGATCTTGCCGGCCATCTCGGCTGACGACACAAGTGTCTTGCCGGACAGATGACCACAGCGTTTCGGCAGAGTCTGGTCTTCAAGCTGAATGGCGGCGGCACCGGCGCGGGCAAGATTTCGGCAGGTACGTTGCACATTCAGGGCATTTCCAAAGCCTGTATCAGCATCGACAATCAGTGGCGTTTCGGTTTTTTCGGTTATCGCCGCCACCGTGTCGACCAGTTCAGACATCGATACCAGCCCGATATCAGGGCTGCCAAAGCGTGTATAGGCAAGCGACGCGCCCGACAGATACAGCGCCTCGGCACCGGCCATGCTGGCCATGCGGGCAGACAGACCGTCAAAGACACCGGGGGCCAGAACCGGCGGGGCGGCTTGATCGGCCAGTCGGGCGGCCAGATGGTCAGCAAGCCTGCTCATGTGACATCTCCCTTCACACCCGTCGTACCGGCCGCGTGCTGGCTGGACAGGTGCGCCAGCATGCCACCATCCGCAATCATCGCCAGCAGGAAATCAGGCAGCGCCTCGGTGGCAAATTGCCGCCTGCCAATGGTCAGGCTGCCAGCTGCGATATCAACATCGGTGCTGGTGAATTCGTCGACACCATCCAGATCCAACGCCGGACAGGCGATTGCAGGCAATCCCAGATTTAGCGCATTACGCTGGAAGATTCCGCCAAGCGAACGCGCGATGATGGCACGGATGCCCAGATGCTTCAGCGCCTCTGCAGCCTGTTCACGCGATGATCCGATACCAAAGCTGGCACCGGCAAGAATGATATCACCCGGGCGGACGGCGCTGGCAAAATCAGGGCGCAACGCTTCAAGACAATGGCTGGAAAGCGTGTCGAGAGACCCGCTCATATAAGCACCAGGGGCCAGCAAATCGGTATCGATGCCGTCCCCCATAATCCATGCACGTCCTGATATCTGCATGCGCTAGTTTCCCATCCCGCGCGGGTCGGTCAGCCTGCCGGTAACAGCGGCAGCGGCAACACTGGCTGGTGAGGCAAGCCAGACGCGTGATCCCGGTGCGCCCATCCGGCCGCGAAAGTTACGTGCTGTTGAAGAAATGCAGACATCATCGGCAGCCAACCGGTTGGGCCCATAACCGGCACACATGCCACAGGCGGTTGGCAGCACAGTGGCCCCGGCATCTTCAAGAATGCCCATCACGCCTTCGCATGTCGCCTGATCCTGATCGGCGCGCGAGGCAGGTGCCACCAGAAGACGAATGCTGCTGGCTGTCTTCCGTCTCTTCAGGATGCCTGCTGCGGCCCGCAGATCATCCAGCTTTGCCCCGGTACAGGCACCGATATAGGCAACCGAGAAAGCGGCGTCATCATGATCGGTTATGGCAGCGGCATTGGCCGGACTGTGCGGGGCGGCGGCCTGCGGGACGAGGGTGTCAAGGTCAAGGCTGAAATGCCTGCCATCATGGCTGCCGGCATCGCTGGCCCAATAGCTGTCCGGCTGATCATCAAGACGAACGCGATCTGGCGCGCGGCTGGCCAGCCATTCGGCGGTCATGTCATCGGGGGCAATCACCCCGGCCTGCGCACCCAGTTCGGCAGACATGTTGCACAGGGTCATCCGCGCCCGCATCGGCATGGCAGATACCGCCGGTCCGGCAAATTCCAATGCCTCATACCCCGCCATGTCCATGCCGTGGGCACCGCAAAGCGCAAGAATGATATCCTTGGCAAAAGTCTGCGCGCCAAGTTCGCCCTGCAGGTCCACCAGATGTGTGCGCGGCACCTTCAGCCAGGTCTGGCCAGTGGTAGCGACCGCTGCCATATCGGTGGCGCCAACACCAAACATGTAGGCACCAAAGGCACCGCCGGTTGGCGAATGGCTGTCACCGCCTACCACCAGCATGCCGGGCTGCACCAGACCCTGTTCGGGAAGCACCACATGGCAGATGCCTATTTCGGGAAAATAGTTGCTGACCCCTTCGGCAGCGACCCAGTCACGCGTGATCTGCTGAATGGCGCGGCTGGCATCATCATGCGCTGGCACATAATGATCGGTTATCACGGCCAGCTTGTCAGGGTCCTGCAAACGCATGTCAAGCTCCGCCAGCTTTGGTGCAAGCCGGCGCGGACCACTGCTGTCATGTACCATCGCCAGATCAACGCTGCAGGTCAGATAGTCGCCAGCCTTTACGGCGGCGGCCCCGCTGGCCCGACTCAGAATTTTTTCAACGATGGTTTGCATGGTGGCAGGAAACCGATGTGATTGTGTTCAGGACAGCATGCCAGTGAACGGCGTGTTCCATTTCAGTGGCGTCGTCAGCTGCTTTAGACTTAAATTATCGTAATTGTCCCGTTTAACAACCGCGAAAGTCATTCCATGCCTGTCGTGAACATTACCTTGATCAAAGGATATTCGGCTGACGCCCGTCGCCGGCTGTCTACCCATATGACAAATCTGGTGACCCAGTTCCTTGGAGCCATTTCCGAAGGCACCACGGTTATGGTCAGCGAACTTGACCAGGCGTCTTACATGCGCGGCCATGAAAACAAGAACCCGGCACCGCCGCCGACACCCGCTGCCAACCTTGTGCATGACTATTTGAACGCCATGCAAGCGCGTGACCTGCAGGCGGCAACTGCGCTGCTCGATGATGGCTTCTGGATGGAATTTCCGGGCGCAGTACGGATGCAGACCCTTGATGAGCTGATCGCATGGTCAAAGCCGCGCTATCGCAGCATCGCCAAGACGTTTGACGCTTTCAGCGAGGCCTTTACCGAAAGGGAAACGATTGTTGTCTGTCATGGCACCCTGCATGGCGAATGGCCTGATGGCACACCGTTCGGGGGCATACGGTTTGTCGACCGGTTCACGGTTGCAGGTGGCAAGATCACCAGCCAGATGGTGTGGAATGATCTTGCCGAGATGCGCAGCATGTCGGCTTAATTCGTGTTTTGGCCGGGTCAGAGTTTTGGATGCGTCAGGAATTCGTCCAGAATGTCATCGGGCGGCTGCATGAAATCGGTTGTCCGGCTGACTTCCAGGCCGAATGTCTGACGCATTTCAATGGCAAGTTCGGTCATGCGCAGGGCCACTGGCAACCCGTTCAGCACGGGTGCCCCGGCGACGCGAAATCCCTGTATCTGCGAGAACAGCAGCATCGGGATGCCGCCTGCCGGGATCAGCACATCAACACCGGCAGCCACCAGCGGTTCAGCCTGCCGGGTGAATTCATCGGCAACCTGTTGCAGGCGGTCCGGGTTATCAAAGGCCGCAAGGATCTGGCCCGGCTCGAATTCCAGTGCGTGAATGCCGGTCACCCGATCCTGCAGCCCGTATTTGCGAACCTGATGTTCATGCCCCGGAATGAAACGGGGATTGATCGTGATGATGCCGACTTTCTGGCCGTACTGGCAGGCAAACAGCATGCTGGATTCGCCAAGCGATATGACCGGGACCGAGGCAGCGGCGCGCGCTTCATACATGCCTGAATCCTGAAAATGCCCCATCAGATAGCCATCATACCCCTCACGCCCAGCGGTAATGGCATTGGCAATTGCGTCACGTCCGCACCGATATTCAACCAGCGCATGGGCGTAGGAATCATACGGGTCGATGCCATGGAAGGTCAGTTCGGTGCCGGGACGGGCCTGCGCTTTCAGAAAGCCTGACAGCCGGTCCCAATAGCCGGGTGCGGCGGTGGCATTCACAAAGCTCTGATACCAAATTTTCATGTCTGTGGTCCTTTCAGTCTGGCGCAGACGATGCTGACGGGTTTGACAAGCTGGTGCCGGCCCCGAAGGTTTGGCGGGTCGGGGGCATGATGAGACGAACGCAGCCATTCGGCAATGCTGGTGAAAAGCCGGTGGCTGGTCAAATGCTTTGGACCAAATGCCGTCGACATAATTTACTTTTCACAAACGGTCATGCCACACTGCCGACATGACGTCACACCCCTATCAGAACGAAACCGTTTTTTCGCGTTTTTCTGCAACTGCCGCGGCACGCCCGTCGCAGGTGTTTTTGCGCATTCTGCCAGAGGTTGCGCGCGTCTATGGCTGTGCTGCTGGCGATATTGCATATGGTGATATGGCGGGGCAGGTGGCATCGCGCCAAAGTGATCTGGCTGGTCGCGACATGACCGGAATGCGGGTCGGGCTGTTTCTGTTCAATACCCCGGATTTCTTTGTGAACTGGCTGGCACTGAATGCGCTTGGCGCCTCGATTGTGCCGATCAATCCCGATCTGAAGCGGCGGGAGATCGAATATATTCTGACCCATTCCGAAATGGCGTTCGTGATTGCCGCACCGCAAGCACCGCAATTGCTGACCGATGCCTGCAAGGCGCTTTGCCTGCCGATGATCGGCCCGCACGACAAGATCGAACATGTGAAGATTGTTTCTGACACAGCTGCCTCTGCCACAGATGATGCGCCGATGGACGAGGAACCGGCCAGCCGCCGCGAGGCTGCACTGTTATATACCTCCGGCACCACCGGCCAGCCAAAGGGATGCCAGCTTGATCAGGTTTATTTTCTGGCTGCCGGTGACTGGTATGCCGGCCTGTCCGCACCGTTTGATTTGCGCCCTGGCTTAGAGGTGATGTTAACGCCGTTGCCGATGTTCCATATGAACGCGCTGGCCTATTCGGTGATGGCGATGATCACCACGGGCGGCACGCTGGTACCGCTTGACAGGTTCCATCCCGACGGCTGGACAAAAGCCATGCGCGACAGCCAGGCGACCATCGTGCATTATCTGGGGGTGATGCCCTCAATCCTGATGAAACGTCCGGCTGATGACGGGGACCGCGCCCACCAGGTGCGCTTTGGCTTTGGTGCCGGGGTGGACCGCAAGCTGCATGCTGATTTCGAAACGCGGTTCGGCTTTCCGCTGGTTGAGGCATGGGCGATGACCGAAACCGGGGCCGGGGTCTGTATTGCTGCCACCGGCAGGGAACGCCATGTCGGCAGTAATTGTTTTGGCACGCCAACAGCTGACATGCAGGCCCGCATTGTGGATGATGACGGGCGCGATCTGCCCGATGGCACGCCCGGGGAACTGCTTGTCAGGCGGGCTGGCGCGGACCCGCAATTCGGGTTCTTTCGGGCGTATCTCAAGGATCCTGACGCCACCGCGGCGGCCTGGGCGGATGGCTGGTTTCATACAGGCGACATTGTGATGCGTAATCATGACGGACATTTTTTCTTCCGGGACCGGAAGAAGAACATCATCCGCCGGTCGGGTGAGAATATCGCTGCGCTGGAGGTTGAGACGGTGTTGATGCGCCATGCTGGAGCGGCGGCGCTGGCGGTTGGGCCTGTGCCAGACCCGCTGCGTGAACAAGAGGTGGCCTGCCTTGTTGTGCCAGCACCGGGGGTCAGGGCCGAAGATTTGTTCGACCAGCTGTTTGCACTGGCGCAGGATGAGCTGGCCTATTTCAAGGCACCCGGCTGGTTTGCTGCGGTTGACAGTTTGCCGCTGACCGGCACGCAGAAGCTGCAGCGGGGCGCGTTGCAGGCGCAGCTTGTCCAGATGCTGGAGAGCGATCAGCTGCAGGATTTCCGGCATCGCAAATCGCGGCGCAACCGGGCGGCCGGGTAAGCCGATGTCGACCGGATTCGAAGATATTGTCATCACCGCGCCAACCAGTGTGGCCTATACGCGTTTTTCGAACGAATCGGCGCATTGGTGGCTGTTGGCTGCATTGCGCGACATGCTGGCCGGGGCAGGTCTGCGGCCGGCCGATATTGACGGGCTGACAGTGTCCAGCTTTACCCTGCATCCTGACAGCGCGGTTGGATTTACCCAGCATGCCGGTCTGTCGCTTGGCTGGCTGGAACATCTGCCGATGGGCGGTGCGTCCGGGGTGATTGCCCTGCGTCGGGCGGCCCGCGCAATTCAGTGCGGTGATGCCAGCATCGTTGCCTGTCTGTCGGGCGACACCAACCAGCTGGACAGTTTTCGTCAGACGTTGTCACGGTTTTCACATTTCTCGAACGATGCTGCCTGGCCTTACGGGTCGGGTGGGGCAAATGGCTATTTTGCCCTGATTGCCGATCACTATATGCGCCGCTTTGGCATTGCGCGTGAAACCTTCGGGCAGATTGCCGCCGCCCAGCGCAGCAACGCCCTGTACTATCCGCATGCGCTGATGAAAACACCGCTGAGTGTGGAGCAATATCTGGATGCCCGGATGATTGCATCGCCGCTGGGCCTGTTTGATTGCGTGATGCCCTGCGCCGGCAGTGAATCCTTTATGGTCATGCGGGCCGATACGGCGCACAGGCTGGGTCTGCCGGCAGTGCGCCCCCTTGCCATCATCGAACGGCATAACGGGTTTGCCGAGGACCCGGTGCAGTTTCGTGGGGGCTGGACATATGATCGGGACCAGCTGTGGCAGCGCGCCGGTTGCGCGCCCGCCGACATGGATTTCGTGCAGACCTATGATGATTATCCGGTGATCAGCCTGATGCAGCTGGAGGATCTGGGGTTTTTTGAAAAGGGCGCGGGTGATGCCTTCATCGCCGGCCATGATCTGACATGCGGCGGCAGCTTTCCCCATAACACCAGCGGCGGGCAGCTGTCGGTTGGGCAGGCCGGGGCGGCTGGCGGATTTCTGGGCATTGTCGAGGCGGTGCGGCAATTGACTGGCAGCGCCATCGGGGCGGCGGTGCCAAACGCCCGGCGCGCGCTTGTGTCAGGCTTTGGCATGGTGAATTATGATCGCGGTGTCTGTTCTGCTGCGGCGGTTCTGGAGCGCGCGAACCAGCCTGCGACAGCGGCCAGACACCCGACAACAACCGAAAGCGAGGCTGCCGCATGACCACTTCATTGCCGCCGCTTCCCGAACCGGTTCGCAAGGACCCGCAGAAAAAGACGCCAAGCGCGCTGATCCCGCCATCCGCCCGCAGCCGGCTGGGCATGCGGCTCAGTGCCGAGGCGGCGCGTGGGCGGTTCCGTCTGCCGCATTGTAATGCCTGCAACCAGCCGGTATGGCCGCCGCGTGAGGCCTGTCCGGCCTGTCTGTCGTCACTGCAGTGGCGGGATGCTGACGCCACCGGAACGCTGATTGCTGAAACCACATTGGAAACCAGTCCAGAACTGTATTTTCGTGAACGGACCCCGTGGCGTGTCGGCACCGTTGATCTGGCCGGCGGGGTGCCGGTGATGGCGCATCTTCATGCGCAGTGCCGGATCGGTGACACGGTGACGCTGCGCCTGTTTCTGGACAAGGCTGACCGGGCTGTGTTCATGGCCTTTAGCGATTTAGACAGCCCCGATCTGAGGGAGGATATTCAATTGCGCGAACTGACCAATGACCCGCGCCATCGGCGTGTGTTGATCACCGATGCCCGCACACCGGCCGGGGTGGCGCTGGCCAAGGCAATGACAAAGGCCGGTGCCAAACGGATTTTCGCTGGCATTGGTGATGCCTGGAAACGCGATGCCGCGATCGAAGCGCTGGAGGGGATGGAGACCGTCTCGACTGTCCCGCTGGATCTGACGGACACGCGTTCGGTTGAAGAGCTGTGCGGCGAGATTGGCGGCAAGGTCGATATTCTTGTTCATAATGCCGAGCAGGTGCGCCCCGGCGGGGTGATGGCTGGGCGCGGCATTGCCGATGCCAAGCAATTGCATGAAAAGCTGGTGTTCGGTTTCATGCGGCTGGCCGAAAGCTTTGGTCCGGTGATGCGCAGCCGCGGTGCTGACGGGGTGAATGCGGCCACTGCCTGGGTCAATCTGCTGTCGGTCTATGCGCATGCCAACTGGCCTGCTTATGGTCAGCATTCGGCGGCACATGCTGCCACCCTGTCGCTGGCGCAATGTCTGCGCGGCGAAATGCAGGGCAGCGGTGTGCGTGTGATGAATGCCTTTGCCGGGCCGCTGGAACAGGACTGGCATGATCAGGTTTTGCCACCCAAAGTGACTGCTGACAGGTTGGCGCGCGAGATTGTGGGCGCACTGCAGGGCGGGCAGCAGGATGTCTATATTGGCGATGTCGCCCGTGACGTAGCCGAACGATTCGAGGATGATGCCAAGCTGCTGGAAATGGAACTTGCTGGAGACGGGCAATGAGCGCAGACAATGCGACAGACAATGCGACAGACCATCCCGATACCGTTGCGATTCTGGCCGGTCTTGCCGCCGGTCTGGCCAGCGCCGAGATCAAGATCGTTGATCTGACACACCGGCTGGACCCGGATTTTCCAATCATTGTCCTGCCACCTGAATTTGGCCAGTGCGCGCCGTTTCGCATGGAGGAAATCTCGCGATATGATGCGCGCGGTCCGGCCTGGCACTGGCACAATATCTCGCTTGGTGAACATGCCGGCACGCATTTCGATGCCCCCATCCACTGGATCAGTGGTCGTGACCTGCCGAACAACACAACCGACACGCTGCCCGTGCAAAAGCTTGTCGGTCAGGTCTGCGTGATCGATTGCGAGGCCGAATCAGATGCTGATGATGACTATGAGATGGGCGTCGACAAGATTGCGGCCTTCGAGGCTGAGCACGGCGAAATTCCGGCGCAAAGCTGGGTGTTGATGCGCACCGGCTGGTCGCGTCGGCGCGGTGCAGATTATATCAATCTGCGCGCAGACGGAGCGCATTCACCCGGTCCCGATGCCGCGGCGGTCCGGTTTCTTGTTGAACAGCGTGACATTATCGGCTTTGGCACCGAAACGGTGGGCACGGATACCGGTCAGGCGGTGCATTCCGACCCGCCCTATCCGGCACATTACATTCTGCATGGTGCTGGCAGATACGGGCTGCAATGCCTTGCCAATCTTGACCAGCTTCCGCCGACCGGTGCGATACTGGTGGCAGCGCCGCTGAAAATTCGTCAGGGCACGGGCAGTCCGCTGCGGGTTCTGGCACTCATTCCCTAGGTGTGCCACCCGGGATCGCGGCCCGAATCATGGCGCGGATCACGGCGCGGATTTGACACGGATCATGGCCCGGATATGGCTTGTCAGCGTCATGCGGCTTTCGGGTGCCGAATGGCTCATCCCAGGAAAATCGTTGCCAATAAAAAGTTTAGCCTTGAAACACCTCCTGTTTTTGGCAAGTCTCACCCTAGCAGCTTCTTGCTTAGACTCTTACAGAAGGGGGATCAAAATGATCAAAAAACTTGTTGCGGCTTCTTCGGTAGCAGCGCTTGCACTTACCTTTCAGGTTGGTGCTGTTCTTGCTGACGATGGTGCCAAACGTGGCGGCACACTGATTTGGGCGGTGCAGAATACACCACGCCACCTGAATCCTGCAGTGCAGTCCGGTATTGCAACGGGTGAGCCCGGAAATCAGCTGTTTGCAGCGCCTTTGCGGTATGATGAAGACTGGACACCGCAGCCTTATCTGGCTGAAAGCTGGGATGTTTCGGATGATGGCCTGACGGTCACGCTGAACCTTGTGAAGGGTGCAACCTTCCATGACGGCGTTCCGATCAAGTCTTCCGATGTGGCGTTCTCCATTCAGACGGTAAAGGACAACCACCCGTTCAAGACGATGTACGCGCCAGTGGATTCGGTGGAAACACCTGACGATCACACGGCAGTTATCAAACTCAGCAAGCCGCATCCGGCGTTGTTGCTGGCGATGTCTTCGCAGCTTCTGCCAATCATCCCCGAGCATGTTTATGGTGATGGCCAGGACCCGAAGACACATCCGGCAAACTCGGAAAATGTTGTTGGTTCCGGCCCTTTCAAGCTGGTCGAATTCAAGCGTGACCAGCACGTCATCCTCGAGCGCAATGATGACTTCTTCATTGATGGTCGTCCATATCTCGACAAGATTGTGATGCGGATCATCAAGGATGGTTCGGCGCGGATGATTGCGCTGGAAAATGGCGAGGCGCATCTCAGCGGCTTTGAACAGAACCCGCGTGACATCAATCGCATGAAAAAGGCTGATGGCGTAACGGCGACCAGCGACGGCGTGGCTTATGCCGCGATTGGCCCGATTGCCTGGCTGGCGTTCAACACGGCTTCCGAAGGCCCGGTTGGTGACACCAAGGTGCGTCAGGCTATTGCCTATGCGATCGACCGTGACTTTGTAAACAAGGCGATCATGCTCGGCACATCAACCCCGGCGCTGACCGGTATCCACCCGGGATCACCGTTCTATGAGCCGGATGTCGAGCGCTATGATCTCGATCTGGACAAGGCGAATGCCCTTCTTGACGAGGCGGGTTATCCGCGCGGCGATGACGGCACACGCTTTCAGTTGACAGTTGATTATGGCTGGGCAGGCATCAAGGCGCAGGCCGAATATGTGAAGCCGCAGCTGAAAAAGGTCGGTATCGATGTGGTTATCCGTTCGTCACCGGATTTCCCGACATGGGCCAAGCGCGTTGGCGGTCATGATTTCGAGTTGACCTGGGACGTGGTATTCAACTGGGGTGACCCGGTGATCGGTGTGCACCGTACGTATCAGACCAGCAACATCAAAAAGGGTGTGATCTGGTCGAATACACAAAGCTATTCCAACAGCCGCGTTGACGAGCTGATGGACATGGCTGGCAGTGAAACCGATCCGGCAAAGCGCAAGGCGCTGTATTCGGAGTTCCAGAAGCTGGTGGCAAAAGATGTGCCGGTGTATCACACCTATGCGCTTCCTTATCACACCATCTATGCGGATGCTGTCGGCAACCCGCCGGTGGGCATCTGGGCAACCGTGTCGCCGCTTGACCGTGTCTATCTGAAGTAGATCTACATCAAAACATTGTGTGCCGGCCGCGGGGTCGGCACACATATTCTTTTGTTACCCTCTTGAATCTACCAGGCTAGACCAGTGTTTTTGCCTTTCGTGCCACGAGGCTGTCCGTGAATTTCCTTCGACAAACTGCTGTCCGGCTGGGTTATGCCATCGCGCTGCTTCTGGCTGTGGTTGTGCTGAATTTTGTGCTGATCCACATTGCCCCCGGTGACATTGCTGACACCATTGCTGGCGATATGGGCGGTGCGACCGAAGAGGTCATGGCGAAAATTCGTGCCGATTACGGGCTGGACAAGCCCTTCATTGTGCAGCTTGGCCTATATATGGGCAATGTTGTGCGCTTCGATTTCGGATACAGTTTTTTCTTCAACACACCGGTGACCAGCCTGATTGCCGAACGCCTGCCAGCCACTCTGCTGCTGGTCTTTTCAGCGCAGCTGCTAGCCCTTGTGGTCGGGGTTGTTCTGGGGGTGATATCGGCACAGCGCCCGAACGGCATGCTCAGCCATTTCGTGACCTTGCTGGCGTTGTTTGGCTATTCCGCGCCGGTGTTCTGGACCGGCATCATGCTGCTGATCGGCCTGTCGCTGATGTTGCCGCTGTTTCCGGTTGCCGGCATGGTTGATGCCCGCCTGATGGATGCGCCGATGTGGCGCCAGTATCTGGATGTGTTGCACCACCTGTTACTGCCAGCGCTGACACTCGCCTCAATCTTTCTGGCGCTCTACAGCCGCCTTTGCCGGGCCAGTATGCTCGAGGTGCTGGGCGCTGACTATATTCGCACCGCGCGCGCCAAGGGGCTGACCGAACGCGAGATTGTCTACAAGCATGCGCTGAAGAATTCGCTTGGCCCGGTGGTCACGCTGGCCGGTTTGCAGTTCTCGGCGGTGGTCTCCGGGGCGGTACTAGTGGAAACGGTGTTCAGCTGGCCCGGGCTCGGCACGCTGGCACTGCAATCCATTCTGGCGCGCGATACGCCGACCATTCTGGGCATTCTGTTCTTTTCAGCGCTGGTCGTCATTGTTGGCAATCTGCTGACTGATCTTGTTCTGCGGCTGATTGATCCGCGTATTCGCAGTGGGGGCGGCTGATGAAGCCAGCAGCTGACAGCGCACCGCGGCGCGGGGCAGAGATTGTGGACAAGGCGCAACACCCGTTACGTGAGATGGTGGTGATGTTCCTGGCCAACCGGGCGGCGATGGTGGCAAGCATCGTGCTGTCAATTGTTGTTCTGGCTGCGATCTTCGGGCCGATGTTGCATCCGGTTGACCCGTTCGAGATGGTCTGGGCGCCGTTCACACCGCCTGGTCAGGAAGGCTTTGTTCTGGGAACGGATTATCTGGGCCGTGATATGCTGGCAGCGCTGCTGAATGGCGGGCGGGTCAGCCTGACAATCGGGCTGGTCGCCGCCTTGATGAGTGTCTTTATCGGCATCAGTTTTGGCGCACTTGCCGGGTTCTATCGCGGCCTTGTTGAAGAAGTGCTGATGCGGATCACCGAATTTTTTCAGGTGCTGCCAACCCTGCTGTTCTCGATGGTTATTGTGGCGCTGTTCGGGGCATCGCTGGAAGTTGTGACAATCGCCATCGGGGTTGTCAGCTGGACGGCGGTGGCACGAATCACGCGTGCCGAATTCCTGCGTATCAGGGAACTGGAATATGTCACCGCATCGCGGGCTGCCGGGGCCAGCAATGTGACGCTGATGACGCGCGTCATTCTGCCAAACGCCCTGCCGCCGATCATCGTACAAGCGGCCCTGATGGTTGGATCGGCCATTCTGTTCGAGGCCGGTCTGGCCTTTCTGGGGCTCAGTGATCCGAATGTCGTCAGCTGGGGCCAAATCATCGGATCAAACCGCCCCTATATCCTTGATGCCGGCTTCACCGTCACGATCCCCGGCCTTGCCATTTTCGTGACAGTGCTGTCGATCTCGTTGATCGGAGACGGGCTGAATGACGCGTTGAACCCGAAATTGAGAGCGCGCTGACATGACCAACAGCCCATCGACAGCACCGCTTCTGGATGTCCGCAATCTCAGTGTGCAGTTCACCACACGTGGCGGCACCGTGACAGTGCTGGACGATATTTCCTTCACGCTGGAGCGTGGTGAGCGGATCAGCTTTGTTGGTGAATCGGGGTGCGGCAAATCGATGACCGCGCTGGCGCTGATGGGGTTGCTGCCGGCCATGGGACGGGTGTCGGGTGGCCAGGTGCTGTTCAAGGGCGAGGACCTGACAACGGCATCACCGGCGCGGTTGCGCCGCCTGCGTGGCAACGAGATCTCGATGATCTTTCAGGAGCCGATGACCTCTCTCAATCCGGTCTTCACCATTGGCCAGCAGATCAGCGAAGTCTTGCGTCTGCATCGCGGGGTCGACAATGCCGAGGCGCGTGACCGGTCTGTCGAATTGCTGCAGGCCGTGCGGATTCCCGATGCGGCGGCGCGCGTTGATGATTATCCGCACCAGCTGTCGGGTGGGCAACGGCAACGGGTGATGATCGCCATTGCGCTGGCGTGCGAGCCGGAAATCCTGATTGCTGATGAGCCGACAACAGCCCTTGATGTGACGGTGCAGGCTGAAATTTTTGCCCTGCTGCGTGATCTGGGAGCAAAACTGGATACGGCCATCATCCTGATCACCCATGATATGGGCGCGGTGGCGCAGATGTCTGAGCGTATGCTTGTGATGTATGCGGGCAGACGCGTTGAAGAGGGTCAGGTGGCCAATGTCATCAAGGCGCCGGCGCATCCCTACACACGCGGGCTGATTGCCTGTGTGCCGCATATCACCAGCGATGTGGACGCACTTGTCGATACGCTGCCAGAAATTGACGGCATCGTGCCGCCGATCACCCGCTTTGGCCGGGATGAATGTCTTTTTGCGCCGCGATGCGCCAAGGCTGCTGACGAATGCTGGTCGGCAAAACCGCAGCAGAGCGATATAGCCGGCCATAGCAGCCACAGCGTGTCTTGCTGGCACCCGTTTGGTACAGAGGGGAGCCGGTGATGAGCGACAAGCTGGCCCTTGATGTGCAGAATCTGAGCGTATCTTTCCCGATGCGCGGCCGCGGTGCTGACGGGCGCCGTCGGGCATTGCTGGCGGTTGATAATGTCAACTTCTTGATCGCCCGCGGCAAAACGCTGGGCATTGTCGGTGAATCTGGCTCCGGAAAGACCACTGCGGCCATGGCGGTGGCGCGTCTGGTGCCAAAGCTGGCGGGTAACATCACCATCGACGGCATTGATTTCGGGACGCTGGACAACGAGGCGCTGCGACAGGCGCGCCAGCGAATCCAGATTATTTTTCAGGATCCCTATTCATCTCTTAACCCGCGGCTGCGGGCGGGTGAAATTGTCCGTGAACCACTTGTCTATGCCGGTGAGACAAGCCGCGCCGAGCAGGACAGGATCATTGATGAATTATTTGAGGCGGTGGGCCTGCGTCCCGAACAAAAGGCGCTGTTTCCGCATCAGTTCTCAGGTGGCCAGCGCCAGCGCATCGGCATAGCCCGCGCCCTGTCCACGCGGCCATCGCTGATCATCTGTGATGAACCTGTGTCCGCACTGGATGTGGCCGTGCAGGCGCAAATCTTGAACCTGCTGAAGTCCCTGCAGGGGCAGTTCGGGCTCACCTATCTGTTCATCAGTCATGATCTGGGTGTTGTTCAGCATATGTGTGATGACATCGCGGTGATGTATATGGGCCAGTTCATGGAATATGCTGACCGCAAGAGCTTTTTTGCGGCGCCGCGTCATCCCTACAGCCAGGCACTGCTGGATGCGGTGCCGACCATTGATATCGGGGCGCAGCCAACGGGCGGCAAGTTGGTTGATGGTGAAATACCCGACCTGACACTGCCGCAGACCGGATGCCGCTTTGCCAGCCGCTGTCCACATGCGCGCGATGTCTGCAACGGCGGTGTGCCACAGCTGCAGGATTGGCCCGGCAGCACCGGGCATCGCCTGGCCTGTCACCTGACCGGGACGTTCGCCACATCCTGAAATCCCAGCGCCTGCAAAGCGGCGGCGGCTTCATCCAGATCATCGACAGAAATCATCACGATCTGCGATGCAGTATCAATATCAAGATTGGCGTCCTCAAGATGGACAAGGCGGCCAGCCTGCTGCCAGATGGCGCTGCGCCGATGGAAATGCAGCGTACCCTTGCCGCGCAGCAGATGCTTGCTGTAGCGGTTGGCAAAGGCGGTAAAGGCGTCCTCATCAACAGGCTTTGTTGCGGTCATGGCGCGACTGGCAAAGTGGGCGTGAAGCGCCCCGATAAGATCGGTGTGATCCGCAAGGTGATGATGGTGCGTACTGGCGCTTGTGGGATCTGGCGCGGGCGGGGGGTCGGTGATCAGGGCGACAAGGCTGGCATCATCCGGCCGGCTTTCGATGATCGGCGCGTCAGGCGCGTGCGTTGCAACCCAGTCACGCGTCCATGCCGCCATGTCGGCGCTGGCGATATCAGTCTTTGTAAGCACAAACAGATCGGCGCTTTCCATCTGTGCGGTGATGGTCTCGGCAAGGCGTATGTCGGTGCTGTGGTCCTGCAGATGTGCCGCATCAACCAGAACAAGGGTCAGGCCGGGACGCAGGTCCGGGTCGATCCGTGCAAAATCCATGATCCGGCTCGGGTAGGACACGCCGCTGGCCTCAATCAGGATATGATCAATCGCATCGCGATAACGCATCAGCTCGACCATCGTGTCAACAAGGCCGCCTGCCAGCGAACAGCAGATGCAGCCATTGGCCAGTTGCATGATCCGTCCGTCCTGATGACGGATCAGCGTCTCATCGATGTTCAGCGCACCAAAATCATTGACCAGCACGGCAAAGCGGGTGTTGCCAGCCGCAGCAAGGAGCCGGTTGACGAGGCTGGTCTTGCCACTGCCAAGAAAGCCGCCAATGACGGTGAAATCGATTGGGGCATCACTCATCCGGTTCGGGTTGCCGCCTTGTGCGGCGTTCCTCCTGAAATGGTGCCCCAGACACCGATATCGCGAATGGCTTCGGGGTCTACTTCAAGCGGGCTGTCTTCTAGGACGGCAAAGTCGGCAAATTTGCCAGGCTCTATGCTGCCGACAAGATGATCCATATGCAGGGTGTAGGCAGCGCCAAGGGTAATGGCATACAGTGCATCTTCGGCGCTGATCCGCTCTTCCGGGCCCAGCACAATGCCGGTTCGCGTTTGCCGGTTGACCGCACACCATGCTGTGAACAGCGGTGCCATGGGTGTAACCGGCGCATCGGAATGGATGGCGTAGGGCACCCCTTCGCGTTGCGCTGTGCCAGCGGCATCCATTCGGTTTGCGCGGTCCGGCCCCATGGTGATCGCGGCATGCTGGTCGCCCCAGTAATAGATATGGTTGGCAAACAGATTGACGCAGACACCCAGCTTGGCCATGCGTCGGAACTGGCTGGCATCTGCCATCTGGCAATGCTGCAAGGTGTGCCGGTGATCAGGACGCGGATAGGCCAGCTGCGCGGCTTCCACCGCATCAAGCATCAGTTCCGATGCTTCATCGCCATTGGTGTGGATATGAAGATGCAGACCAGCCTTGTGATAGCCAAGCACCAGTTCGCCAAGCGTGTCCGGGTCAAGGTTCCACAGACCGTTGGGCTTGCCATTATGGTAGCCGGGCCATTTCAGACGGGCGGTAAATCCCTGAATGGATCCATCGGTCATCACCTTGCAAAGCCGGTGATGAAGGCGGTCATTATTGTCCTGGAGGGCGCGTTTCGCCAGCGCAATCCCTTCGTCAATCGATTGTTCGATGGTGTTCAGCGCAGGCATCAGGCGCAAGGCATATCCGGGCGTCTTGCTGGCCTCTGCATAGGCGGCAAGCGATTCCTCGTTGAATGAGGCAAACAGATCCGTTGCCGTTGTTACACCGCAATTGACAGCCGATTCAGCATAACGCAGCAGCGAGGGTGTCTTTATGCCACCAAAGAAAGGGTTGCCGGTCTGCCTGTAGGCCATGTATTTCGCCGCCATCTCCATCAATTCGCCGGTCGGTTTTCCGCTGTCATCCTTCAGCACGCCATAGACATTGGTGTCGGCGGTAATGCCGGCCATGTCCATCAGGCGGCTGTTGACGTTCAGAAGATGGCCGTTCGAATGCAGGACAATGATGGGGCGGGTTGTTGATACCGTATCGAGCTGGGCGGCGTTCATCCGCGCTTCGCCGAAATAGATCGGGTCGAACCCCCAAGCGAACAGTGGTGTTTCGGCATCATTAAGCCGCGCCTCGGCCGCTGTCAGCGCGGCAATCGCCGCCTCCAGGCTCTGCGCACCTTCCCATCGCCTGCCCGACGGGTCCCATCTGTCTTCAAAGCCGATATAGGGAAAATCCCAGATGCCGCCTTCCATGGCGTGGGCATGCCCCTCAACAAATCCCGGCACCAATGTCTTGTCAGCAAAATCGTCATTCAGGGTAAAGGGACCCCACTGGTGCATGTCCTCAAGACTGCCGGCCCCAAGGATGCGCCCATCGCGAACAGCAACATGTGTCGCATGTGGCCGGGACGCGTTCATCGTAATGATATCACGTGCAGAGAAAACTGTTATTTCAGACATTCAGGTTGGTTCCTTCAGGGGTGGTCCGGTATGCATAACTGGACGGGATTGGTCCGGGTTGGTCAGAATCACTCAGGCGTGAAGGCTGGTTTCGAACAGGCGTCCATGGCCGGGGATGGTGTCATCAATGCCGGCAAGCCGCAGACAATGCCAGGCAAGCGCGTGATTGGATGATGTCACCGGAAGCCCGGTTCGGGCTTCGATATTGGCAACGGCGTTGGCCAGCCTGACCGAAGTACAGGACACAAAAATGGCATCGATATCGTGTCCGTCGCGGATGGTGTCGACAGCGCCGATCAGCGATTCCTCGTCAATCGCGGCCACCACCGGGTCCATTTCCTCATTGAACGAGCCAAAGACCGGCACCTCATAGCCATGGCTGGTGATATAGTTTCTGACAATCTCGTTTACATCGCGCCGGTAGGGCGTCAGCACGCCGATCCGTTTTACCCCCAGGGCATCGAAGGCCGCAAAGGCGGCGGCAATCGGATTGCTGGTTTTTGCATCCGGTTTGGCGGCGCGCAGCAATGTGTCGATGCGGTCAATGCCGAGGATCATCGATGCCGATGTGCAACCGAAGGCCAGCACATCAACCGTGTCACCGGGCAGGATCAGCTCGGCTGTTGATGTGATCAGCGGTTCCATGGCGCTGAGCGTTTCCGGCGTCACCTGCGGGTCATTGCGGATACGCGCCTCGAACATATCAACGCCGGGCATATCCATCATCGCGCGGAATTCATGTTCGATGGTGTAATCAGATGCCAGCACGACCATGCCGATACGGGCGCGCGTGCCGATCATACTGCGGGTGGTGAAGGGGATGTTCTCGATCAGGGTGAAGCCATCCCCGGATTGCGGGTCAATTGTGTCCATATGCCAATCCTCCGATATCATGGTTTGGTGTCCGGCCGGCAATGATGTCGGCAGTAATCGCCGCACAGCCACTTGCCATGGTCCAGCCCATATGCCCGTGTCCGACATTCAGCCACAGGTTGTCAACTGGCGATTGGCTGACGACCGGGATGCCGTTAGGGGTCATCGGGCGCAGACCGACCCAGTATCTGGGTTGGCTGAAATCAGCACAATGCGCAAATAGCGGGCGGGCCTTTTCCAGCATGACCTTGAAATCCTTCGGCTTGAAACGCCGGTCATAGCCGCCAATTTCAGCCGTTGCGGTAATCCGCAGACGATCCCCCATCGGGCAATAGGCAAGAAGATTATCCTCATCGATACCGCCCATGCGCGGTGCCGCGGCCTTGTCGGTGATGGGCAAGGTCACAGAATAGCCACGCACTGGATAAATCGGCAGATCAATGCCAAGCGGTTTGACGATATCGGGGCTGTTCACACCAAGGCACAGCACATAGGCATCGGCTGTGAAATCACCCTTGTCGGTTTCAACGCGGGTAATGCTGTCACCGTCGCACACCAGCCGGCGGATGCGGGTGTTGAAGGCGAATGTCACGCCCTTGCCGCGCGCAACCTCGGCCAGCGCAGTGGTGAACAGATGCGCATCACCGCTTTCGTCACCCGGTGCAAACAGCGCACCGGCAATCAGCGGCTCAACCTTGAACAGACCCGGGTCACGGCCCACCATCTGGCGCGGTGACAGCTCTTCAACCGTGGTGCCGTTGGCGCGCAGCAGGTCGGCCTTCTTTGCCGTTGCCCGGTAGCCGTCCCTGTTCCGGTAGAAATAGATCAAGCCGCCGGTTTCCCCGTCATAGCTGATCCCTGTTTCATGCGTGATGCGATGAAGATGAAGCTGTGAAAAGCGGCACAGATCGGCCTTGATGGCGGTATTGTGATGCGCCCGCGCCGTGGTGCATTCGCGCAGAAACCGCAGCATCCATTTCCATTGCCGCCAGGATGGGCGCAGCCGCAACCGGATAGCCTGATCGCCCCGCCATTGTGATCGTATCATCATCTTTGGAGCCGCGGGTGATGCCCATGCAAAGGCATGGCCGGGGGCAACCAGCCCGGCATTGGCATAGCTTGTCATCATGGCTGCACCGTCTTCGGCATCGATCACTGTAACGTCATGGCCGTCCATCGCCAGCTTGTAGGCGGTTGTGGTTCCGATAACTCCGGCCCCCAGAACAATGATGCTCTTTGCCGTCATAGCAGTCCTCAGCGTGCAGCGATAATACCGATTTCAACAGTAAATTGCGGCGCAGCAAGGCGAGGTGACTCGACGCATGCGCGGCAGGGTGCGTTGCCGCCGCTTGACCACGCATCCCACACCGCGTTCATCTCGGCAAAATCATCCATGCTGCACAGCCAGATTGTGGCCGACAGCGCCTTTGACTTGTCGGTTCCAGCCTCTGCAAGCAGGTCATCTATCTGATTGAGTATCGCTTGTGTCTGTTCGGCAACAGTGCCGCCGGGCGCGCCCTGCGCCACCTGACCGGCCAGATAGACAGTGTCACCATGGATGACCATCTGGCTCATCCGGTCATTTGTGTGGGATCTTTCGACGGTCATTACGGCACCTCATATCTGAAATGTTTAGGTCTCAACAACCCTACTGCAGAACGGTAGTCTGTGAAAGACATCGTCGGCTATATGAATTGCGGTACTGATATATCAGCCTGTCATGCATCTGCGGTCAGGCGTCCTGATTCAACGCATCCACCGCCGGAATGTTTGTCTCGCGGCGGGCAATATAGTCGAGCAACGCCTCGTCAATGGCGGGATCCAGTGGCGGCTTCACTTAGGAATCCAGCAGCGTGCGCGCTGTTGCCAATGCACGTGCCGTCACATCCTTTTCGCCATCCGCCACCCACTGTTCATATGAATTATTGTCGAACATGCGCGGCATGAAGAACGCTTGCTGGAAATTCTCCTGGGTATGTGCATGACCCAGATAATGTCCGCCCGGCCCGATATCGCGTACCGCCGACAGGGCTTCGTCAAAATCATCCCAGTTCAGCCCTTCAGCCATGCGATAGCCCATCGCACATTGTTCAGCATCAACGATGAATTTGGCCATCGAGCAATGCAT
>JADHLH010000089.1 GCA_016780765.1 Alphaproteobacteria bacterium
TCACCCCGCGCGCAAAGCCGATGACACCAAAACACAACAACCCCATATGCAGCCCCGATATCGCCAGCAGATGGGCAAGTCCGGAAAATCGAAACATGTCATAGGTGGCATCATCGACATGCCGGCGGTCGCCAATCAACAAGGCTGCCGCAATACCGCCTTGCGGCGCAGACATGCCGTCAGTAATGATATCGGCGCGTATCTGGCGATACCGTGCAAGACGATAGGACAAGCCATCAGCTGTCCCAAGATATCGCGGCGGTTGAGTGAGATATCCACTGGCAACCACATCTTTGGCGCGTGCCTGCCGCGCATGGTCTGGCGCCCCGTAAAACACCGGCGGCGGCGATGGATATATCCGTGCGGCCAGCTGCAATCGGTCTCCCGGCAGAACATTCCGTATGCCGTCGGGTGTCGTGACGGCAGCTTCGCCTGCGTCGATAGACAAACGCGCCAGATATCCTGCAACTGCAGATGGCAGCGGCGCACTATCTGGAATGGGGCCTGGAATGGGGCCTTGAATGGGGCCTGAAGTGGTGTCTGAAGAGGGATCTGCATCAACACGCACCCATAGGCGCAGACGATCACTGCTGCGCCCGTCAACCTGTTCCACCGTTCCCGACAAGGTCAGGCTCGTCCCGCCGCCCTGCCACAGATCCGGCATCTGGGCCAGCTGCAAAATGGCAGCCACTATGCCGGCAAGAAACCAGAACCCGGCCAACAGAACGCTCAAACCGATATCACGCCACCACCCGCCAGACAGCCTCGACTGCCCTGACCTAAAGATGATCGACCTGCCCGCCTTCATAGGCCCGCCGGAAAGCACAATGAAGGCCAGAACGATGATCATCAGAACGATGATCATCAGGACGATAGCCGCGGCGGCAATGGTGGTAACGCTCAGCTCGGCAACATAATGTGACAGCAGGTTTGGTGATTGGACATTCTGATATTCGACCTTATGGGACTGAATTAGCTGCGGCAGTTTACGCACCGCATCGTAACGCATCACCAGAATGATGCCGGTGATCATCGCAGCCACATAGACAAGAATACGCCGTTCGGGGATCACGAAAATCGTGCTTTCTCCTCGCCATGACGCCAGCGCCTATTGTAGGATGCCGCCAGTTTTTCCCACCCGCGGCAGGATCTTTTCAGACCAGCAGCCTAGCAGCGAGGCCTTAACAGACGATGAATGTTGTGACGCGTTTTGCCCCGTCTCCAACCGGCTATCTTCATATTGGCGGCGCGCGTACCGCGCTGTTCAACTGGCTGTTCGCACGCCACCATGGCGGCACGTATCTGCTGCGCATTGAGGACACCGACAGAAAGCGGTCTACCGATGCGGCCATATCCGCCATCCATGACGGCCTGTCATGGCTGGGACTCGAAGGTGATGCTCCAGCCGTAAGCCAGTCAGCCCAGGCCACGCGCCATGCCGAAATAGCGGCCGCCCTGCTGGAAAACGGTGCGGCCTACCGGTGTTACCTTGATGCGGATGAAGTATCTGCACTGCGCGAACAGGCGCATGCCGAGGGCAAACCGGTCCGCTCGCCTTGGCGGGACCGCACGGACGCATCTGATCTGCCTTTTGTTGTGCGTATGCGGATGCCCGACAGCGGCGAGACAACCATTGATGATGCCGTGCAGGGCTCGGTCTCCGTGCAGAATACACAGCTGGACGACATGGTTATCCTGCGCGCTGATGGCAGCCCGACCTATATGCTGGCTGTGGTGGTTGATGATCACGACATGGGAATTACCCATGTCATCCGCGGAGATGATCACCTGAACAACGCGTTTCGCCAGACGATGGTCTATCGCGGTATGGGATGGGATGTGCCGGTCTTTGCGCATATTCCGCTGATCCATGGTGCTGATGGGGCCAAACTGTCAAAACGCCATGGGGCGTTGGGCGTTGATGCCTATCGCGATATGGGATTTCTTGCCGATGCGATGGTGAACTATCTGGTGCGCCTTGGCTGGTCGCATGGCGATGATGAAATTTTCAGCCGCGCTGATGCTGTTGACTGGTTTGATCTGCCGGGCATCGGTAAAGCACCGGCGCGCTTTGATATGGAAAAACTGAAGGATACCAACAGTCATCATCTGCGCGCGATGGAAACTGATGCGATTTATGAGTTGATATCACCGCATCTGTCCCCTTCCAGCCCGCATGCAGCAACACGAATCAAGGCGTTGATGTCACATCTGAAAGACCGCGCCAGTACGCATCTGGATATCGTCGGCAAGGTGGATTACCTGCAGCATGACGGGCCACCTCAGATTACCGAGGACACGGCAGATATTCTGGATGCAGCTGCAGGGGCGCGCTTGCTGGCATTTGCCGATGCAGCAGAGGACGCGCCGTGGACAACCGATGAATTTGGCGATTTCTTCAAGCAATGGATGGCCGACAATGATCTGAAAATGAAGGATGTTGGTTTGCCACTTCGCGCCGCTGTGACTGGTACAAGACACTCACCCTCAATCCTTGATGTACTGGTTGCGATCGGACGGGACGAGACACTCCACCGCATCCGATCCACTTGCAAAAATTGAGACTTTGCAGTAGTTTCAACCTCCCCCATGCGACGGTGCTAACGCGACGTTCCGGCGCGCTTTTTCAATAAATTGAATGGTGAAGACAAGCATGGCAGCAGATAGCAATTCTCCAAAGACAGTCACCCTTACCCAAGGAGAGGGCGGCGAACAAATCGAACTGCCTGTTCTGGATGGTTCGATCGGGCCAAGTGTTGTGGATATCCGCAAGCTCTATGGGGCAACGGACATGTTCACTTTTGATCCAGGATATGGGGCCACAGGATCATGCGTTTCGGGGCTGACTTATATCGATGGCGATAATGGTGTTTTGATGCACCGTGGTTACGCGATTGAGGATCTTGCGGAAAAATCAGATTTTCTGGAGCTGGCTTACCTTCTGCTGGAAGGCGAACTGCCGTCGGCCGAAGAAAAAACCACCTTCGACAATGCGATTTCCCGCCACACGATGGTGCATGAACAGCTGTCGATTTTCTTCCGTGGCTTCCGGCGGGATGCCCACCCTATGGCCATTATGTGCGGCGTCGTTGGCGCGCTGTCTGCATTCTACCATGATTCAACCGATATTCACGACCCGGTGCAGCGGATGATTGCATCGCGGCGATTGATTGCAAAAATTCCGACACTCGCTGCAATGGCCTACAAATACTCGCTTGGCCAGCCCTTCAACCACCCGCGCAATTCCCTGAATTACGCCGAAAACTTCCTGCATATGTGCTTTGCTGTGCCGGCCGAGGATTATGTGGTCAACCCGATCCTTGCCGAGGCGATGGACAAGATTTTCATCCTGCATGCCGATCATGAACAGAACGCATCAACATCGACAGTGCGGCTTGCCGGCTCGTCGGGTGCCAACCCGTTTGCCTGTATTGCGGCGGGTATCGCGTCTCTGTGGGGGCCGGCCCATGGCGGTGCCAATGAAGCTGTTCTCAACATGCTGAACGAGATTGGACACAAGGACAATATTGCTGAATTTGTCGCGCGTGCCCGTGACCGCGATGACCCGTTCCGGCTGTTCGGATTTGGCCATCGCGTCTACAAGAACTTCGACCCGCGCGCCAAGGTGCTGCGCCAGACATGCCATGAGGTGCTGGACGCGCTTGGTGTTCAGGACCCGCTTCTAGAACTTGCGATGGAACTTGAGGATATGGCTCTCAAGGATCAGTATTTTATAGATAAAAAGCTGTATCCAAATGTGGATTTTTATTCTGGTATCATCCTGAAGGCGATGGATTTCCCCACATCGATGTTCACCGTTTTGTTTGCAGTTGCGCGAACAACGGGGTGGGTTGCCCAGTGGAACGAGATGATTACCGACCCGATGCAACGGATCGGACGTCCACGCCAGCTCTATACTGGTCCGACACATCGCGATTATGTGGAAATCGGCAAGCGCTGATCGGTGTTAATCCAGCCAGTCTGATATCACTGCCGCGACATTTGCTTCAAAGCTGTCCGCCGCGCCGCGCAACATGTGGCGCAGCGCCAGCGCATGCGTGCGTGCTATGGTGCGTGCGTGCGTGCGGGATGGCGGTGATGCCAGAATGGGCCGAATGCTGTCCGCCAAGCCTTGCGGCGTGACTTCTTCCTGGAACAGGAACGGGTATACCGGTGAGTCACTTAGTGCATTTGGCAGGATTACCTTGTCCATATCGACAAGGCGTCGTCCGATAAAGGCAGATATACGCCCGGCGCGGTAACAGGTCACGCCCGGCATGCCGTAAAGCGCGGTCTGCAAGGTGACCGTTCCCGATGCGGCGATCACTGCATCACTGCCCGCCAGCGATCCGAACAGCGCATCCTTCTCGCAGGTTACCTTCACACATCTCTTGTCGAGGCCTGATGCCTGAACGCCCTGCTCAATCAGGCGCTGCAGATGCGGCAAGGTGGGCAAAGTTGCAGTCAGGCCCGGAAAGTCATCACGCAGAATATCAAGCGCGCCCAGCATGGGCACCAGCAGATGGCTTATTTCACTGCGGCGGCTGCCGGGCAGCACTGTTATGTGCGCCGGCTCGTCCCCCCGCCTATTGGCACCGGTTTCCTCGGCAATAATGTCATAGGTCTTGTTAAACGCCTCAGGGTGGCTGATGAACCGGGCATCAAGACCAAGCGGCATAAAATAGTCCGGCTCAAACGGAAACAGACACATCATTGCATCGAATGCTGTGGCAAACCGGTTTGCACGCCAGCCACCCCATGCCCAGACCGTAGGCGCCACCGTGTGAATGATTGGCGGAATGTTGCCAGACCCGGCCAAACGACGGCGCAATCTTTCAGCAAGGCGCACCGAAAAGCCCTTCACATCCACGCTCAAAACCGCAGCCGGCTTTTCAGCGATGATCAGATCAACAAGGCTGTCCATCCGGCGTGACAGGTGCGGATAGGCGCGGACCGCAGCTCCAAAGCCGAATACTGTCAGTTCTTCCATGGGAAAGGCTGATTGCAGTCCCTCTTCCTGCATCGCCGGACCGCCAACCCCGATCCACTGACGCTGGCCTTTGGCAGCAGTCACACCTGCCATCACCCGGGCAGCCAGCCTGTCACCTGACGGCTCTCCGGCAAGGATGAATAATGGCGCTGCCACTGGCTAGACCCCGATAATGGCGAGCCCGAGTTGCTCAGCCTCCTGCCACAACACCGATGGTGCATCAGATAGCAGGACACCGCCAGCCTCACAGGCAATTATCGCAATGCCAGCCGCTTTTGCCGCGCGAAGCGTGTCTGTGCCTATCACGGGTATATCGAGCCTGCGATCCTGGGCATGCTTGGCACATTTCACGAATACAGCCGGCGTCGCCGCAGCATCAATCAGGCTGGCACAGCGCGCCAGCATGGCATCGGTGCCTTCAGCCGCCTCGACAGCCAGAACGCGCTGGTCCTGCACAACCACACCCTGCCCGATATCGCTATCACCAAGCATCGCCAGCACCGCACGGCCGCAGTCGATATCTGCCTTACTGGCAGGATCCAGCGTCCCTGCCTGCAGGCCTTTCGGCATCATCTGTCCGGGCATAAGACTGTCCGCAGATACCATGTTGATCCCGACCTCTTCGAAAAAGCTGGCGATCACTCGCAACAGCGCATCATCACCCTTACCGACAGCGCGCGCCAGCAATTTGACTGCATGGCTGTCAGGGCGCAGCTGTGCCAGTGACGGTCTTTTCACCTTGCCGACCATGACGACGTCACCGCATCCGGCAGCCTGAATGCGTGTCCGCGTGTCGCCAATCGTGCCGAGTGCCACGTCTACAACATCAAAATCACCAAAATTGGCATCTACCTGCCCGGTGATTGCAAAGATGGTCACATCGCGCCCTTGGTGACGCGCCGTCTGCGCGACCCGCAAAGGCAAATCACCCTGCCCTGCAATCACCGCCAAACGTTCTGCACCAGGATTTGGCATGGGCATTCCTGTCACGAATGTGCCTGGCAGATGCCATTACGGCCAGCATCAGCAATGAAGGAAAACACCTCGTCTGCCATGCTGTCACCAGCATAAAAGGCACTGGCGCGAGCCAAGCGGTCAGCAAAGACCCCGCTGCCACGAAACAAATCCTTGTACAGCGCCCTGACAGTCGCAACCCGGCTTGCTTCAAACCCGCGCCGTTCCAGCCCGATCACATTGATGCCCGTCAACCGCGCGCGGTTACCAACAGCAATGCCAAATGGAATGACATCGCTGTCAACGGCGGTTTGCGAAGCGATCATCGCATGATCACCAACACGGCACCATTGCTGAACCGTTGCAAACCCCCCCATCATCACGTGATGACCGATCTTGGCATGCCCGCCAAGCGAGGCATTATTCGCAAAAATGGCATGATCGCCAATCACGCAATCATGGGCGATGTGCGATGCCACCAGAAACAGACCGTTATTTCCAACGCGCGTGCGCATCGAATCGATGGCGGTACCTGGATGCATTGTTACATGTTCACGGATAACGCAATCCGTGCCTATTTCAAGGGTCGATTCCTCTCCTGCATAGCGCGTGTGCTGCGGTGGACAGCCAAGAACAGC
Source organism: Alphaproteobacteria bacterium (assembly GCA_016780765.1). Classification (GTDB taxonomy): domain Bacteria; phylum Pseudomonadota; class Alphaproteobacteria; order Puniceispirillales; family Puniceispirillaceae; genus UBA8309. The sequence continues at coordinate 6,583 of JADHLH010000089.1, forward strand.
GAACGGAAACACCTCTCCCCCTGCGCCAAGGCTTGTATGCCCGTCGATGACCACATGCGAATGAAGCGTCACCCGGTCACCGATTGTTACATGCGTGCCCACTGTGCAATACGGCCCGATCGTGACGTCAGTACCAAGGCTGGCACCATCACTGACAATGGCGGTCGGGTGAATATTAACGCTCATCAAGAATGTCCTGTATCGCAGATAGGCAAATGTCTTTGGTCTGGTAATGCGCGGGGTGTCATGCAGCTATCAACGTTGCGGGTCTACAATCATCGCACCGAATTCAGCTTCAGACGTCTTCTTGTCATCCACCATCGCTGTGCCGCGGAATTTCCACAATGGCCCCTTTGAGCTGACTTTTTCTATATGCAGACGTAATTCATCGCCCGGGCGCACCGGTTTGCGAAACTTCACCTTGTCGATGGTGGTGAAAAACACCAGCTTGCCGTCTGAGTCTTCGCCAATGCTGACACTGGCCAGACAGCCTGCCGTCTGCGCCATCGCCTCAACAATCAGCACACCCGGCATGATCGGATAATCTGGAAAATGGCCGGCAAATACCGGATCGGTCACACTTACCATCCTGATGCCGACCGCACTCTGGTCCGGTATCAAGGAGATAATCCTGTCAATCAGCAGCATTGGCGGGCGATGCGGAATGCGCTTCTGGATCTCGTCAATGTTCAAGTCGATACCGGTGTCTGTCATGACCTAGTTGTCCTTTCGTCCAGACTTTGCAAGAAGTCTTCTCAACGCCGCACGTTCACGCCACATTTCACGCGCATCCGATGCGGGAAATCCAGCCACAGTCGCGCCATCCTCAACATCCTTGGTGACACCGCTCTGCGCCATGACAACAGCACCCTTGCCAACGCGCGTTGACGGGCCAATACCCGCCTGCCCGCCGATCATCGCGCCTTCGCCAATCACGGCCCCGCCGGCAAGGCCGATCTGGGCAGTCAGAACAGCGCGCGCACCGATCTCACAATTATGCGCCACATGGACAAGATTATCGAGCATGGCCTGATCGCCGATCCGGGTCGGGCCCAACGTCCCACGATCAATGCAACAGCCAGCACCGATCAGAACGGAACTACCGATTTCTACACCGCCAACATGCGGCAGTGGCACGGGTCCGTCATCAGTAATCTCAAAACCGAAACCGGCACTGCCGATCACTGCACCGGGCTGGACCGTGACATCATCACCGATGCGGCAATGAGATAACACAGCATTTGCATCGATATGACAGTTTTGGCCGATGCGAACACCCTTGTGGATAATGACCCCGGCCCCGATCGTTGTACCATCGCCAACGGTAACATCCGCGCCAAGCATCACGCCCGGGCCAATATCACAATTCTTGTTCATGCCTGACACAGTATCAGCCGGTGCGACACTGCCGGGTGATGTGTCGGGCACAAGACGGGTCAGCGCCCGTGCAAACGCCAGGCGCGGATTATCCACTACCAGCGCCATGACAGCTGAGCCAAGTTTATCTGCCTGCGCCTGCTGCGTTACCACAATGGCACCTGCCTCCGGCCTTGCGCCATCGGCCTCACCGCGAAGGAATGTGATGTCTCCGGCCTTGGCATTACCAAACGAAGCAGCACCTTCAACCAGCGCATCAGGAAGCCCACGAAGTTCTGCGCCAATGATGTCAGCTAGCGCAGCTGCCGTTTGTGGCACTATGGTAAAAAAGCGGGTGTCAATGCTCATTGATCGGCACCAGCATTATCCGAGATGTCGCGATCAACTTCTATTTCGATCCGCGCATCCTTTGTTCTTTCATCAAGGCGGCGCAGCAATTCTTCAGATATGTTAAGGCCGGGCCGGAACACCACAGCTGAATCCTGTTTGATGATCAGATCGAGCCGCTGTTCGCGCGCGATCTCGGTAATGATGTCCAGCGCCAGACTGCGCAGTTTTGCCTGGGCATCCTGAAAGGCGAGATCGAGGGCTTCACGCCGATACTGGATCTCGCGCTGAATCTGGGCGACTTCATCTTCGAAAGTTGACAGACGGCGCGCGAACTCTTCCTCGCTCAGCGTGCTGCGAATTTCCAGCAATTCACGTTCAGTTGATTGCAGAACAGCTTCACGCTCTGAAAATTCAGCCTGAAACAACAGACGTTGCTCGTCCAGCAATGCCCGCACCCGCGATGTCCCGCTCGATGAGCGCAAGACGCCTTCCAGATCAACCAATCCGATCCGCGCAACAGCGTATTGCGCAGACAACCCCTCTTCTGTATTCAGGGGACTGGCA
>JADHLH010000090.1 GCA_016780765.1 Alphaproteobacteria bacterium
CCTAACCCAAAACAGCAATTATCACAGATGAAACAATGGGTTAAAAAACATATGGGCTAGTTATCTAGGACAGCCCCAAACTTTAATACTAATGGCGCATCTATTCGACCTTAAGTGGCGGGTGCGCCCGTGCAAGAGATATTCGCCCGTGTATGAAAAGAACGACGTCATCGTCTGGGAACCAAACGAGGTCATCTACAAGGTGGATGATGTGCCGAGCTGCGCCTATCTGATTATCGAAGGCGCGGTCATGCTGTACACGCGAGAGGGCTTGCAGCTCAACCAGATTGGCAGCAACGAAATCCTTGGTGAGACATCACTTCTGCTGGAAAAGAATCGTACCGTGACCGCAATCAGCGGCAGCACCGGTGCGCAGGCGAAACGTATTCCGGCGCGTTATTTCACCGAGCTGACAACGCGTGACAAGGTTGTCGCAGCGCTGATTCGAAAGGTGCAGTACCGGCTCATCGACAGCAACCTGCAAAGCAACAATCTGGCTGTAAACCTTGACCGGATTACCGAACTGGTCGAGATGCAGGTCGACAAACTCGACCCGGAAGACCCGACGGTGATTGAACTGCTGGATCGCCTGAAAGCTGTCCATCAGAAAGTGGTGTTCGCGCGTGACATCATTGCCTATCCGCAGATCACAGATGACGATGCGGAGTCTGATCAGAAAAATGTGGGCGAAATAGGCTGACTGTCCAGTCAGGACTGGCTGTCGAGCGTGCGTTGTAGCGCCGCGATACTGTCACGCGCGTCCTCAAGGCAGGAGATTGCCTCGGCAAGACCCACAGACGGCGTATGAGTGGACGCCGCCAGGCGCCCGCCAGCACCACCCTTGGCGCTCAGGTGCTTTTGTGCACCCTTGATCGTAAAACCTTCATTATACAGCAAATCACGGATGCGCTCGAGAAGCGCCACATCATCAGGACGATAATAACGCCGTCCGCCGCTGCGCTTTAATGGCCGCAAGGCAGAAAACTTGGTTTCCCAGAACCGCAGAACATGCGGGGGAATTTCAAGATGCTCCGCTACCTCCGAGATTGTCCGGAACGCGTCATCTGATTTTTCAGTCATAATGAGCCGTCGACCCGGTCTTTGAGGATATGCGACGGGCGGAAAGACAGCACACGGCGCGGCGTGATGGTAGCTTCCACGCCGGTCTTCGGGTTGCGTCCCACGCGTTCGCGCTTGGCATGTACGGAAAATGTGCCGAACGAAGACAACTTCACCTCTTCGCCTGCTTCAAGACAACCGCACACCTCTTCAAGGAATGTTTCCACCAGCTCGGCAGATTCATTGCGCGAAAGGCCAATGTTTTTGTAAACCGCTTCGGTGAGGTCAGCGCGTGTAAGAGTCTTTGACATGCCCAAACGCTAAAGAGAATTACCAACCGAGTCAATTCGATCTGAAGCTTTGAAGAAAAAAATATGATCCTGCATACAAACGTTTATGCCCTGCTGCTAACCTGCTTGCTAATCAACCCGGTCTGCAACTGGATTGTCGTACGTCCTGCCGCCGACATAACCGGTATGTCAGGGCCGTCCAAAGCGGACCAGCGCCGCCCCCCAGACCAGCCCGCCACCAATCGCCTCAAAGGCCAGTATCTGGCCATTTTCAATCCGGCCATCCGCAACAGCGGCAGACAGTGCCAGCGGAATGGATGCGGCTGATGTGTTGGCGTGCCGGTCCACCGTTTTCACGACGCGGTCATCGCCAAGGCCCATCTTTTTCTGCATGCCCTCGATAATCCGGATGTTGGCCTGATGCGGAACAAGCCAGTCAATCTGCTCTACCTTCATGCTGGCAAGCTCCAGAACTTCGTCCATCACTGTCGACAGTTTTTCAACCGCATGCCGGAATACCTTGTTCCCTTCCATGCGCAGATGCCCCACCTGACCGGTGCTTGACGGGCCACCATCTACATACAGAATATCGCGATGCGCCCCGTCGGAATGCAGCTTGCTGGCAAGAACACCATAGCCGTCCGCATCCTGGCTGCTTTCAAGAATCACTGCGCCTGCCCCGTCACCAAACAACACGCAGGTTGACCGGTCTTCCCAGTCGAGAATTTTGGAAAAACTCTCTGCGCCGATGACAATGGCGCGCTTGCCGCGCCCGGCACGCAGCATCGCATCAGCGATATCCAGCGCATAAACAAAGCCGGCGCATACAGCCTGCACATCAAAGGCGATCGCACTGGTCGCACCAAGCATATGCTGGACCCGTGTCGCGGTCGATGGAAAGGTATCGTCAGGGGTCGATGTCGCAATGATGATCAGATCAATATCAGTTGCTTCAAGTCCGGCACCCGCCAGCGCCTTGCGGGCAGCATGACAAGCAAGATCGGATGTCTTTTCATCCTCGGCAACAATATGACGCTGGCAGATTCCAGTGCGCTGGCGAATCCATTCGTCGCTGGTATCCACCATGCTGACCAGATCTTCGTTGGTGACAATACGCTCTGGAAGATAACCGCCGACCGAGGTCATCAGAATGGATGTCTCAGGCATCTTCTTTCATCTTCTCCAACTGGGTGTTGGCGCGAGAAATCGCGTCACTGACATCCGGGATAAACCCATGGTCAACAAGTTCAGCCGCCACATTGATCGCATTGGCAAACCCCACCTTGTCTGTTCCCCCATGCGATTTAACAGCGATACCGTTCAACCCCAGAAACACAGCGCCATTATAATAGCGCGGATCGATATGTCGCCGCATATCCCTGATCGCATTGCGCACAAAAAGATACCCGATGCGCGCCAGAATAGACCCACCAAGGCTGCGCCGTAACAACGTGGTGAACAAGCCGGAAATGCCCTCGGCCGTCTTGAGCGATACATTGCCGGTGAACCCGTCAGTCACAACCACGTCGATATTGCCGGTAACAAGATCCGACCCTTCAACAAATCCCTGATAGTTGACGCCAAGCTCTGCTTCGGAAAGCCGGCGCGCCGCTTCACGGATATATTCATGGCCCTTCTGTTCTTCCTCACCAACATTCAGCAACCCGACGCGCGGCGTTGCCTCGCCAGTCAGGCTGCGGAAGAATGCCTGCCCCAGAACGGCAAACTGGACAAGGTTTTCAGCATCACATTCAAGATTGGCACCCAGATCCAGCATGCACATCAGATCACCCGTTGTCGGGAAAAAAGCGGCAATGGCGGGGCGGGTGACACCGGGCATGGTGCGGAACTGCAATTTGGACATAGCCATCAATGCACCGGTATTGCCCGCCGACACGACGGCATCCGCCTCACCGGCGGCAACACTGGCAATGGCAAGCCACATCGATGTCATCTTGCCGCGTCGCACCGCCTGCGATGCCGTATCATCTGGCGAGACCGCATCATCCGTATGAATGATTGTGGCATCACCCAGATATCGGCTGCGCTGCAGCAACGGTTCTATCCGCGCTTTGTTGCCAAAGAACACCATCTCGATATGGCGGTGCGAGGCGCGCACGATATCAGCGCCGCTGACAACGCATTCCGGCGCATTGTCACCGCCCATGGCGTCAAGGGCAATACGGATTTTCTGCGGATTTGAAGTCACTATCGAGGTACCCTCTGGTCCGTTCAACGCATTTCCGGCGCTAGTCTGGCGATTTTAGCGCGGCAAGCCCTGCAAACGGATGTTCTTTTTCACTTTCACCCGCCTCAAAACTGTGCGGCGCGTCGACGCTGCGTGGCCATGGATTTACCGATATTGCCAACGACTGGGCAACTATTTCTCCCAAGTCTATAGCACCGTCCACCAAAGGTTCAAAACCATCCAGGGTAACGTCTATATCCGTCCCCTCTTCAGATGCGCGACCATAGCGTTCTTCGATTGTAAAATCCACCGATTCTGGCACCGGCTCGCCGGTAACACCGCAAAGCTGCGTCACCTCAGCCTGCAATCTGCCAGTGACATTCCAGTGACCAGGTCCTGCACGCTTTACCTTCAATCGTGCTGACAGCTCGGCGACAGCAGCGAATCCAAACCGCGTGGCCAGCGCCGCACGCTCGGTTTCATCACAATCTATCTTGCAGATCTGCGGCCCGGAAAAGGGCAATGTGTCTACATCTATGACGGTATTCAACGACATCTTCTGCATGATCGCCCCCATGGGTGCTATTCAGGGATCGGTGCTGCGGGCACTAAACAGTACTGGCCCTGTTTGGACCGGCTTTTTTGAAAAGCCCCTTTGGCACCTTGGCGATCCCTGCCGCGCCGAACTGGATTACCGGCGTATCAACCTAATCGAGACGTCCGGCAAGAATGACATCGTCCGCTACCGCCTGCACACCGCGATCAAGATCGATGACAAAGTTCAGCAATTCCGAGTCTGCTTTGCCGGTGCCACGCAGCAGATTACGTTCCAGTGCCGCTGCCAGCGCGTCACGATCATCACGATCAAGCGATGTTGCATAGGCATTCAGCCGGCCCGCAAACGCCTCTGACATAACCCGTACACGCTTGGCCACACCAATATCACCAGCACCCATCTCACGAAGGGTCAGGTCCATATCGGCAAACATGGTATCGAATAATTGCTGGCTGAGCACACTTCCCTCATCGCCAAGCCCCTTCAGGCGGCGCATCACAAGCGAGACACACAAGGCAAGCGCATCAAACCTGCCATCAACATCGTCTTTTACATCAAATTTATTATAAAACAGTGGGTTGCGCGCCATTTCTACAGCGTTGGTATATAGTGTTTCCGAGCGCTGCATCTGCCGCCGCTGACCCCAGGAAAGCATATTTCCCAGCCATCCGGTTTCTTGGCTTTTCTTCATCGGTTCATCCTACTATGGTAGCGGCAACGCTGGAAACAGACCGTTTTCCAGACGCATCAATAATGCAGGAACCCCAAGATGGCCAGAGGCTTGTTTGACGCATCGTCGCATCGCAGATTGTCAATGTTTCACCGCCTTACTGTGCTTGCCATCATGATGTTTGGCATTGTTCTGGGTGGGTGTGATGCGCGTGTTTCATCGCATGGCCAGGTTATCGATGAAGCCGAACTGAACGAGATTGAACCCGGTGTGACCAACCGTGCGGGCGTTATCGCCCTTCTCGGCCGGCCCAGCTTTGAGGGTGCCTTCGAATCTGGCAAGATTTATTATCTGAATGACGTGATGATCGAACCCGCTGCCGGTCGCAAACGCACAACCACGCGCACCCTTGTTGTCTTCATTTTCGATGACAGCAATGTGGTGGAAGATATCGAGGTGCGTGATGAGAGTACCGGTCAGGTGATCGCCAATCTGGACAAGAAAACACCAACCCCGGGTGACAATTACACCCTGGCAGAGCAGTTGTTCTCTACCTTGCGCCGCCGCGGCAACTGATCACAGACATACCTCATACAGGTATAACGCCGTCACACATTTGCGCGTTCGCGATCCATTTCAACCGATCTGGCCTGACGTGCCACCCGGTCCAGCACTGCGTTGATGAACCCGACATCGCTGCCACATACATCGGCAATTGCTGCATATTCGCTGACCACAGCACGCGCCGGCAAATGCGGCATCTCTTTCAGCTCAAAGGTTCCAGCATGCAGGATGGCCCGGTCAATCACAGTCAGCCGGTCAAGGCTCCAGTCCGCCGACAGACAGGCGCTGACAGCTTCATCAAGACTTTCAGCATTCGCCTCTATACCGGCAGCAAGTGCGTTCAAATGCGTATGATCAACATCCTTCACGCGAAAGGCCTTCACAATATCTTCGACATAGTGGTTCAGAAAGATGGGCAGGAAATCGACCAGTGGCTCGCCGGACATCTGCTGCTGATAGGCGACCTGCACCACGGCAAGGCGCGCCGCGGACCGGCGGCGCACAGGCACCGGTTTCAACGATTCCTGCGGATTAGCCATCTGCACCAAGTTCCTGTTTCAATGCGGCCATGGCAATGGCAGCCTCTGCCGCGCCGCCGCCCTTGTCCTTGCGCTTGTGATCTGCCCGGTCCCAGGCCTGATCAGAATTCTCGACTGTCAGGATACCGTTGCCAATCGCCAGGTTTTCTGCCACGGCAAGGTCCATCAATGCGCGTGCAGATTCGCCGCACACAATATCGTAATGCGTTGTCTCACCGCGGATAACACAGCCAAGCGCGACATAGCCGTCATAATTGCGGGCACCTGTTTCGGCAAATGCGATCGCCGCCGGTATCTCCAGAGCACCCGGCACGCTGATACGCTCCCAGCTGGCACCCACTTTCTTCAAAGCCCGCTCAGCGCCCTCTACCTGTGCATCGGCAAGGTCTTCATAGAAACGTGCTTCGACGATCAGAAAATGCCCGCTCATCAGTTTCCCTTCCCGGCGCTGGTCTGGTCCAGCGACTGCCAGCCCGTAATCTCAAGCTCATAACCGTCAAGACTGATGACATTCGCCTGATGGTTTGACAGCAGAATCATGCGGCTGACCCCCAGCTCATTCAGTATTTGCGCGCCAACCCCGTATTCACGCAAACCTTGAGACTGGTCTGACGCCCCACCACCGCTCAGGCTGGCGCTGATGGTTTCGGACAGGCGTGTCTTCAAGCTTTCCCGCAGTAGCACGACAATGCCCCTGCCAGCATCAGAAATTGTCTTCATCGCCAATTCCAGTTCATGACCTGTACGACTGTCAGACACCTCACCAATCACGTCCGACATCATATCCAGCCTGTGCATGCGCACCAGCACCGGTTCGGGGGTGGAGATATCTCCCTTGATCAGCGCAATATGCTCGATGCCGGAGATGGTGTTTTCAAAAATCATCAACCGCCAGTCACCGCCAACCCGAGTCTTTACACTGGTTTCGACAGTTCTCTGGACCAGCGTTTCGCTACTGCGACGGTACGCGATCAGATCAGCGATCGATCCGATTTTCAGATCATGTTCGGCTGCGAAACCGATCAGATCAGGCAGGCGGGCCATCTCGCCGTCATCTTTCATGATTTCGCAGATCACGCCTGATGGCTCTTCAACACCGGCGGCGCGCGCAATATCGACAACGGCTTCGGTATGCCCTGCCCGCACCAGCGTTCCCCCATCGCGTGCCACAAGCGGGAAAATATGCCCCGGCGTGGTGATATCCTTTTCCGTGCATTGCGGGTCAATGGCAGTTCGAATGGTATGCGCGCGATCGGTGGCAGAGATACCGGTGGTCACGCCCTCACGCGCTTCGATGGACACAGTGAACGCAGTCTGGTGACGGCTTTCATTACGCTGTTCCATCAGCGACAGGCCCAGCGCCTCGGTACGCGCACGGCTCAGCGCGAGGCAGATCAGTCCACGTCCATATTTGGCCATAAAGTTGATGGCGGCGGCATCAGCCCATTCACCAATGATGCACAGATCACCTTCATTCTCGCGGTCCTCATCATCGACAAGGATAAACAGCTTGCCATCGCGTGCATCGGCAATCACATCTTCGATGGGCGACAGGCCAGCGCTGCCAGCGCGTTGTTCAGACTTCATGTTCAGAGCTCTCATTAAGGCGGGCCACATAGCGGGCCAGCATATCAATTTCCATATTCAGCTTGCTGCCGGCCTGAAGACGGCCAAGTGTTGTCATATCCCACGTATGCTGGATCACATTGACGCTGAAATCAGTGCCATCAACCGCGTTCACGGTCAGCGACACCCCGTCCAGCGCCACAGACCCCTTTGCGGCGACGAAACGGGCCAATCCCTTTGGCGCCCGGAACCACACAACATGGCTGTCCCCAACCGCCTCAACAGACAGCACCTCGGCCAGACCGTCAACATGGCCTGACACAATATGCCCGCCAAGTTCATCGCCAACCGCCAGCGCACGTTCCAGATTGACCGTATCACCTTGCTGCCAACTGCCAAGCGTGGTCACGCTCATCGTTTCAGCAGATGCAGCAACCTCGTATCCGGTGGCGTCACGCGCCGTCACTGTCAGGCAAATGCCCGCATGACTGATCGATGCACCGATGGGTATCGAAATGCAGTCCCAGTCGGTTTCGATACGCAGCACACGGTCGCCGCCTTCGCCACCAACAGCGGCAATCTTTCCCGAAGCTGTTACAATCCCAGTGAACATATGCGCGATGTGCCTTCCGTTTGTGGGGTATGCTTACCCCTATTCGGCGGCGCGTTCCATAAGAATGAACCTGTCTGCGCCAAATTGACCTTGATCCATCACCTTGAAAGCAGGTGTCGCAGGCAAACCGGCCAGTTTCTGGGCAGCAACAGACGCGATACCGTCCGCGCCAATGATATGCGGGCTTTGCGTCCATGCAATGCGATCAACTATCTCGGCATGCAACAGGCTGGCAGCAAGTTTCCCGCCAGATTCCACCATCAGATGCGAATGGCAGGCAGCAGCCACAGCGGCCATGACATCTGGCAGTGACAGGCCGCCATGATCATCGGTATCAACAGGCTTCACGACGGCACCGGCGTCGCGCAAAGCTGTCATGTGATCAGCTGATGCATCATGCCGGCAAAACACAGTCACGCCGGTATCTGACACAGCTTTCATCAAGGCGCTGTCAGTCGGCAGTCGCAGATGACTGTCCAGCACATATCGGTGCGGATTATCATCGACAAGACCATGCAAACGGCAGGTCAGTTCGGGATCATCAGCGATAACTGTACCGATGCCGGTCATAATCGCATCACAGCGGCTTCGTTGCAGATGAACATAACGGCGCATTTCAGGGCCGGTAATCCACCGCTTCATGCCATCAGCCAGTGCAATACGGCCATCCATCGATGT
>JADHLH010000014.1 GCA_016780765.1 Alphaproteobacteria bacterium
GCGTTTGGTCACCCGCATGTCGACCCTCGGGCTGGTGCGTGTAATTGTGGCCGGTTTTGGCGCTGTTGGCGTGGCCTCGCTATTCCTGCTGCCGGTCTCAGAGGCACATCCAGCGGCACTGACCATCACGATGATCGGTGCGTTTTGCGGTATTGGCGCGATGTTGAGCGCAGCGGCAACACTGGCGCTGGAAGCTCTGCCGCGCAATGCCGGCATGGCCTCTGGTATCATGGGGTCATTCCAGATTTTGCTGGGCGCTGTGTTTTCACTTGTGCTGGCACTGGTCGATGCCAACTCATTGTTCCTGCTTCACTTCAGCGTCGCAGGATGTGCCGGCCTGATGGGGGTCACGATTTTGGCAACACGCCGCCTTGCACCGCTCGATAATCGGTAGGGCAATCTGTCAGGCAGAAAAATGGCCGGCACCTGTTCCAACGAACTGACCGACACAATGGTCGGCCAGATTACGATTTCATGATCAAAAAGCCACTATGCCGGCACATCTGCCTTGGCAGCCTGACGCGCCTCATAGGCCTTCTTCTTGGCAGCAAACTCTTCTTCGGTCAGCTTGTGCCAGCCAACGCATTTGCCGGTGGGTGACCGGCCACAGCCGCATGCAGGTGCTTCACTCATGTCATTCTCCCTTGTTCGTGGAAAGGCTTGGATGCGTCGCTTGGAGATGGGCCTTATCTACTGGTTTTTAATGGGCTATGTTTTCAACTGTTCAGTAACCTGTGGTCATGAATTATGTTGTATCATCCCGGTTTTGAAGCCCTGCGCGAGGTCGCGCGACAAGGCAGCTTCATCAAGGCAGCACGCGCATTGGGCATTTCCGGCCCGGCCGTCAGCAAGCAGATCAAATCTCTTGAACCCCGACTGAACCTTGTGCTTTTGCATCGTACCACCCGTGCTGTCACCCTGACCGAGGCCGGCCAGCGCCTGACCGAAATTCTGAATCGTAGCGGCGGCGAGGTTGAATCGCTGCTGGAACAGCTGTCACTGGGACAGGAAAGACCCTTCGGCCGGCTGAAGATGAATGTGCCGATGTCATTTGGCGAGATGTTCCTGCACAGGCCGATCGCCGACTATGCGGCCAGCTATCCGGATGTGATCATCGATGTGGATTTCGATGACAAGCGCGTGCATCTGGTTGAAGAAGGGTATGATCTGGTGGTGCGGATCGGCGTGCTGGAGGATTCGGGGCTTTATGCACGCCGTGTCGGTGACTGCCCGATCTATCTGTGCGCGACACCCGCCTTTGCCGAACGCCACAATATGCCGCAATCGCCTGATGATCTTTCGGTACTGCCCGCCATCATCTATTCGAACAATCCGGCAGGCCTGACATTGAATTACCGTGATGCGGCGGGCATAACCGGGTCGGCATCCTTGCGACCGCAATTTTATGCGAACAGCGCCGGGATGATGCTGGAGGCGTGTTTGCGCGGTGTCGGTATTGCCCTGCTGCCGTCATTCTGCTGCGAAGACCATCTTGCATCCGGTGATTTGATACGCCTTTTGCCGGATGTGGAAACATCCCCTGACCGGGGCATTTATGCGATCTATCCGGACCGGCGTTTCCTGCCACTAAAGGTGCGGGCCTTCATCGACATTCTGGAAGACAGCCTGCGGATGACACGGCGTCAATAACCGTCTTAGCTGTCATTCCCAGACACCGGCTGGCGCAAGGCAAGCCAGCTGGCTGTTGTCATCGTTCCGAAGTCTTGCGGCGTCTTCCAGACAGCAGTGTATGGATGCGCCTCGGACGACAATTCATCAACAACCTCTTCTTCAACCGGTTCTGCGAGCGGATACCGGCGGCGGCGCATATCGGGTCTTGCATGTGTTGCTGGCTTTACATCCGTGACATGGTAACGACGCATTTCCGATTCATGTTAGATTTTTTTCAGGATCAGCATGCTGGCAAAAAGCAGATGCGCAATTGGCAATACCAGTATGGGCAATCTAGCCGTGCGTCTTTGCAGCGGCCGAGGACAGCTCAGCCAGAGCAGCCATGGCATCATCGGCGCGGTCTTGCGGCACAAACAGATGATCATGGAAGTAACCGGCGACCGGATTGACCCCCATACCCTGCGCCGCCAATGCAGCAGAAATGGTGGCGATGAAGCCAACCGCCTCAAGCGCGGAATGCACCTCAAGGGTGATCATCCGGCAGGCAAAGCTGTGATCGATATGGCGGGCCATTGCTTCTTCACGTGTCAGGATCAGGGTTGTGCCCTCAGCCTCATGAAATCGCATCAGGGCCTCTATACCATCAGGGGTCACGCTATCTGGCGGAATTGTTGCAAAGACATACACATCCGGAGCCAGCCGCGCCGTCATATTCATCAGCAGCGTTTGAAGATCATGTTCACCAGACATGCACAGCTCCCAAGCCTCATTCTCGTCCCGGCAATGGCCGGGCCACGGATATATTCGCTGCACACAGTCAATGCTCGAATCCGCCGTCAGCCTATGCCATCATATCAACAAAGCTGGACTTGTCGCGCCAGCGCCAGGTTTTTGATCGGTAATGTGGATCTCAGGAGGCAGAGATGGCTGTCGGGCGTATTGTAATCGGCGAATTTCAGGACGAGGATGAGGCATCGCGCTTTGCCGCCCACTATGCCGATAACGCAAGCACCATATTCACCTAAGCAAAGGTTCTGCTGTCAATGCGTACAACCGATACCTCGGTGATGACCATCTCGGTCTATGATGACGACGACGCAGCAGATCGCGCCAACGGTCTGCGCGAACAGGACATATCACAATGGCAGTTGCGGGATGTGACGCTGCTTCGCGGCACACTTGATCTCATGCATATCAAAACGTAGCACCAAGAGCATAATCGGACAGGTCCAAAACAGGAGGAAACCCGTGCAACACTATAGAAGTATGATCACCAAACTGGTCTGGGCAGTTGCCGTCATTGCCGGGGCGACCCGCATGTTCGGGGAAAAGGCCTTCATGCTTGGGCTGATCGAAGCTGTAATGATTCTGATTGCAGCCTTCGTTGCGCTGAAAACAGTGGATCTGATCCTGCCGCAGAAAAAGACCGAAGAAGACAGCTGAAAAAAAAGACCGGTCGGACACGCACAATGCAGGCATCAGGGTCCGACCGGTATAAAGGAACGGCTTTGCAGCCGTGAATTTCGTGGAGGAGCTTCGAAATCCACCGTTGTCGTAGCCTGCTTCATGCGGTGACTGGAAATGCTATGATTAGACTGCAGCGATGCAATATTTGCAGCACATATTCACAGCAGTTCGATGCCTGAAAGCTTGGCAAACTCGGTAATTTCCACCGCCCGGGGCAACCTGATTCTGGCTGGCTGATTCTGGCTGGCGGTGATTCCGGCGGTGACATCCTTGTCTGTCATCAGGGCATGAGTTTCTGGGGTGGTGTTGATCCTGAGACCAGCCGGATCATTGACGCGCATCATCCCGATCATGGCGCGTCACTTGCCGGGCGTGTGGTGATGATACCCTGACAGGCAACGCAACGGACCAGAATCTGACTTTGAAAAAAACATGGACTCATTGCGCCAACATGCGCATTGGCACAGCACGTGCCGCGACCTATATTAGACATGTACGCATGGGTTCAGGGTGGGTGTTATGTCTGATGCGATTGTCCGCAAGATTGCCGTCATATTTGTTGCCGATGTTGTTGGCTTCAGCAAGATGATGGAGACGAACGAGGATGAAACTCTGCGGAGTTTTCGCGCCTGTCAGGACATAATGGAAAATCTGTTTGCCGAGCATGGTGGCCGGATTTTCAACACCGCCGGCGATGCTGTCCTTGCCGAATTCCAGAGCGCCGTCTCTTCGGTTGTCTGCGCCTCGGAATTCCAGAAACTGGTGGAACAGCGCAACAGTTCGGTCGACGATGACGCCAAAATGATGTTCCGCGTCGGTATCAATATGGGCGACGTGATTGTCGAAGGAGACAATCTGTATGGTGACGGGGTGAATGTTGCTGCACGCCTTGAGGCTTTGAGCCAGCCGGGCGGCGTCTGTCTTTCAAAAAGCGTCCATGACTTTGTAAGTCAGAAAGTGGATCTGAGCTTTGATGATATCGGCGAGCAGCGGGTCAAGAATACCGATGTCTGGGCCTACGATATCCAGATGACAACGGCCGAACGGCGGACATTGTCAGCCAGCCAACCAGCACCCGGAAATGCTGAAAGCAAGCCGCCAACGATCGCCGTTCTGCCTTTCATCAACCAGTCGAATGATCCCGATCAGGACTATTTTGCTGATGGATTGTCCGAAGATATCATCTCGAATCTATCAAGCTGGAAGACCTTTCCGGTGATTGCCCGGAATTCCAGTTTTTCCTATCGTGATTCCGCCAGTACAGCCACACAGATTGCGGCTGAGCTTGGCGCTGAATATCTGGTGACCGGCAGTGTGCGCAAAGGCGGCAACAAGGTCCGGGTGACTGCCAGCCTGACCAGTGGGGCAGATAACGAGCAGGTATGGTCTCAGAAATGGGACCGCCCGCTTGATGATATTTTCGAGGTTCAGGACGAAGTCTCACAGGCCATCGTGGCGCTTCTCGCGCCGGCAGTGACCGGCCAGGAACAGAAACGACTTCTCACGCAAAAGAAAACATCAAGCCTGTCTGCATGGGATTTGTATCTTCAGGCGCTCAGCATGTTCAACAGTGACGATGAAAATTACGAAGACGTCGTTGAGAAATGCAAAGGTGCGATCGAACTGGATAATGACTTCTGTGATGCCTATGTCCTCTTGTGCCGTTCGCTTTTCGGGAAGGTCTTTTCCAGCGAATACGCCGATAAGCGCGCTGAAAATGAGGCGCTTTATCATCAGATGGCCAACAAGGCCTTTGACATCGATCCAAATAATCCGGAAGCCGTCATTGCGCTCAGCAGGTCGTATAATATCAAGCGCGACTATGACAAACGCGTTGAGTTGGCGGAACGCGCGCTGGAACTGAACCCGAACCACCCTGCCTGCAATCACGATTACGGGCTGGCGATTACAAACCTTGGTCGCTTTGAAGACGCTCTGGATCATGTTTTCAAGGCGATGAAAATGGATCCTGCGCGACAAAGACAATATGACTTTATTCTGCCCCTTATTTACATGGCCATGGACGACAGTGAAAATGCCCTGAAATATACAAAAGAGCATAATAACTACAGGCCACACAGTCGATATGAAGGCTACCTCGCCGCAATTTACGCACACAGCGGTGATCTGGACATGGCCAAGACCCACCTTGCCACATTCCTCGAACAGCGCCCGGAAGTGAAAACGCTTGCTGACTATGAAAAGGTGGTGCCGACCATCTGCAAGGATTTTGTAATGGGCGGGCTTGCCAAGGCCGGGCTGCCCGAAGCCTGACGCGTCACACGGCCATTTATCGGCATTGCATGCGTCTGTAGCGCCAGAAAATAGCGAAACGTGACGGTCAAGTCATTCGGATGATGTGCCCGACTTGTCTTCGCCCCAGAACCGGTTGATCAGCAGATGCAGGATAACCGCGGGGCCCAGATAGATCGCGCCGAAAATGATCTGGTTTGTCAGCCCCTGAATAGTACTCTGCGCCTTTGCAGCCAGAAAAACCGCTGTCGCGTAAGTCAGCATGATCACAAGGCGTCGCTTGTTTTTCATGAATATGGGTCTCCCATGAATACGGGTCTGATTGTCCAGCCAACGGCGATGATTGCCCGCCCTGCGGCCTGGCTATTTCAACAGCCACCAGCGTCATAACGACAACATGATCGCCTGCGTACAATGGTATGATGCACGCAACGGATTCCCAAGCCCAATTTCACTTTTGTCTGGCAGCAGAGAGCGGGCATGCTGAACAAGACCAGCTTGCAGGCGGGTGTCAGGCGGGGGTCGTCTGATCCACATAGTGGCGTATTGTTGCCTCAACACCATTGCGATACAGGCTGGCCAGCCATGCCGCGAACGCATCTGCAAAGCGCTTGTTGGCCGCAAGGTCGCCATAGATGGGGGTCATCTGCAGCCAGCATAACGGGGTGTTGCGCGCGTTCATCGCAGTGTCTTTCAGCATATCCCACATCGGATCATTCGGTTCGATATGGCTGCCATCCTCACGCGTGCCAGCACACATGCGTGCCCAGATCGCTTCGACAAGGGCCAGTCCGGTCACATCCATGCCGGCTTCAAGCCCATCACGGATTGAGGGAAGAATGAACACGACATGGCGCGCCGAACCGTCAAAGGCAACACGCCGGGTGGTGTCAACAATGGCCGGATTGGCAAATCGTCTGGCGATCATGTCGAGATAGGACGTCACCGACATAGCCGGCAGATGCGGGACATGCGGGGTGATCTCCTCGGTTTGCACCTTGCGGAAAAAGGCATGGATCAGCGGATTGGCCATGGCTCCGGAAATCGTGTTGATGCCCATGACCTCGCCAACATTGGCAAGCAATTGATGGCCGCCATTCAGCATACGGATTTTCTGCGCTTCATATTCGTGAACACGATCGGAAAATTCAGCACCGGCCTGTTCCCAGTCCGGCCGCCCAGCGCAAAAATTGTCTTCAACAACCCATTGCCGGAAATTTTCATGCGTGACCGGAACCGCGTCATCCACCCCGATGCGTCTGGCCAGTTCCCGTTCGTGCGATCCGGTGGCAGGCACGATGCAATCCACCATCGAATTGGGAAATGCGCCATCTTTGTCTATCCAGCTTGCAAGCTCGGGGTCAACGAGCCTCGCCAACCCGACAACGCTTTGGCGCAATATCTCGCCATTGCCCAGCAGATTATCGCAGCAAAGCCCGCTGAACGGCGCGATGCCATTGGCATGTCTGATACGCAACGCGGCGACCATAGCCCCAAAGGCGGTGCGGGGCCGATCAAGGTTTTCCGCATCATGGCGAATATCAAGATGCGCAACATCCAGCCCACCCGTTTCCGGATCAAGGAAATAACCACCTTCGGTGATGGTCAGCGACACAATGCGAATGCGCGGGTCAGCCATGGCGGTGATCAGCGACTGGTTGTCATCTTCGACAGGCAGGTAATCGATCATCGATCCGATGATCTCGGTGGCTTGCCGGCCACCAGGATCAAGTTCGATCAGGGTTGTCAGGCAGTCCTGATCCAGCAGTTTTTCGCGCATTATCCTGTCATTTTCACGCACGCCCGCGCCAATGATGGCCCAGTCTGTGGCGCCGCCCTGCTGCATCAGCCGGTGGACGTACCAGGCCAGGTGCGCGCGGTGAAAGTTGCCAACACCGATATGCACGATACCAGGGCTCAGCATCTGCCGGTCATAAAGCGGACGCGTCATGCCCGCAGGCAGCCTGTCGAGCGTTGCGGCCGTCAGCGGGGTGGCACTGATTTCCTTTTCGGCAAGTTCCATCAGCTCATCCATTGTCCGCCATCCACATTATAGGTCTGGGCCACGATATAATCGGCCTCGTCACTTGCCAGAAATACAGCCATGCCGACAAGGTCCTGAGGGGTAGCCATCCGCCCAAACGGCACGCCAGCCTCGACTTCCCGCTTTTTCTGACCTTCCGGCTTGTTTTCATATTTGGCGAAAAAGGCATCCACGCCGTCCCAATGTTCGCCATCGACAACGCCGGGGGCGATTGCATTCACATTGATGCCATGCTGGATCAGGTTCAAACCGGCCGACTGGGTAAGGCTGATGACAGCTGCCTTGCTGGCGCAATACACAGCAACAAGTGGCTCGCCACGCCGTCCAGCCTGGCTGGCCATATTGATGATTTTGCCCTTCCGGCCATCTTTGATCATCCGGCGCGCCACCGCCTGCATGGTGAAAAGCGTACCAGCAACATTGATCGAGAACACCTGCTGATAGTCGGCGCGGGTGATCTCGGTAAGGGGCGCGGCAGTAAAAACAGCCGCATTGTTGATCAGAATATCTATACCGCCGAAACTGTCATGTGTGGCATCAACCGCTGCCTCTATGCTGTCTTCGCTTGTCACATCCATGGCCAGCGCAATGGCACCGTCACCGATCTCTGCCGCAGCTGTCCGGGCGCGTTCAAAATCGATGTCGCCGATGGCTACACGCGCGCCTTCAGCCGCATAGGTTTTGGCAAAATGGCGGCCAATACCGCGCCCCGCGCCCGTGATCAGCGCCGATTTGCCAGCAAGACGGGTCATGTCAGACGCAGCCCCTTGTCATCGAAACGATGCAAATGTGCCTTGTCGGGCGTCAGGAAAATCTTGGTACCATAGGACAGGTCCACATCACCGCCGGCGCGCACCGTCAACGGATTGGCGAAGGCTGGACAACTCACATGAAAGAATGTGTCAGAGCCAAGATGTTCGGTAACCCCGACAACACCTTCCCAGTCACCTTTGTCAGTTGAGATCGAGATATGTTCCGGACGGATGCCGATGGTATGCGCATTATGTGCAGCGGCCTCACTGCCCTCCAGCAGGTTCATTCGTGGTGATCCGATAAAGCCGGCCACAAAGATGTTCTGCGGATTGCGATACAGCTCCAGCGGGCTGCCGATCTGCTCAATCACACCAAGCTGCAGCACAACAATCTTGTCGGCCATGGTCATGGCTTCAACCTGATCGTGGGTGACATAGATCATCGTGGTAGCAAGGCGCTTGTGCAGTTCGCTGATTTCAAGGCGCATGCCAACGCGCAGTGCTGCATCCAGATTTGACAGTGGCTCATCAAACAAAAAGGCTGTTGGCTCACGCACAATGGCCCGGCCGATGGCAACACGCTGACGCTGGCCACCCGACAGCTGGCCGGGTCGGCGGTCAAGATACTCGGTCAGGTTCAGGACATTCGCCGCATCTTCGACTCGGCGATTTTGCTCAGCCTTGTCGAGGCCGGCCATACGCAGGGGAAAGGCAATATTCTTGCGCACCGACATATGCGGGTAGAGTGCATAGGACTGAAACACCATCGCAAGGCTGCGGCGCGCCGGCGGAATGCCCGTCGCATCTTCACCATTGATGATGACAGCACCCGACGTGACATCTTCAAGACCGGCAATCAGGCGCAGCAAGGTTGACTTGCCACAGCCCGACGGGCCAACGAAGACAACAAACTCGCCATCCTCGATCTCCAGATCCAGCGGCGGGATAACCTCGACATCACCGAAACGTTTCGAGACCTGTGTGAGCTGTATCTGTTTCATCTGCGTTTTCCTATTTGACCGCGCCGAATGTCAGGCCGCGCACCAGCTGCTTCTGGCTGAACCAGCCCATGACAAGGATCGGTGCGATGGCCATCACCGATGCCGCGCTGAGTTTTGCGTAGAACAGCCCTTCGGGACTGGAATAGCTGGCGATGAAAGCTGTCAGCGGTGCTGCTTTGGCGGCTGTCAGGTTCAGCGTCCAGAATGCCTCGTTCCAGGCCAGGATCACATTCAGCAGCATTGTCGAGGCGATGCCCGGTATCGCCATCGGAGTCAGAACATAAAGCAGCTCTGCCCGCATGCCGGCCCCGTCCATCCGTGCCGCTTCCAGAATCTCTGCCGGAATTTCCCGAAAATAGGTGTACAGCATCCACACGATGATCGGCAGATTGATCAGCATCAGCACAATTACCAGACCAGTGCGGCTGTCAAGAATGCCCAGCTGGATGAACAGCAGATAGATCGGATACAGCACGCCAACTGCCGGTAGCATTTTTGTCGACAGCATCCACATCAGGATGCCGCGCGTGCGCTTTGACGGCACAAATGCCATTGACCAGGCAGCAGGAACCGCCACCAGAATGCCGAGCAGCGTCGAGCCGACCGCGACGATTACCGAGTTGAAAAAGTGCTTCAGATAGTCCGAACGATCCTGAACCACCGCATAACTATCAAGCGTCCAGGATGATGTCAGCACCCCCAGCGGCGTTCTGATCGCATCACCTTCTGCCTTGAAGGAAAGAACAATGATCCACAGGATCGGGAAGAAGATCACAATCGCCGCCGCCCATGCGATGATGCTGGTGATCAGTTTCTGTCTGTTGCTGGTTGCGCGTGCCATGATCCCGCCTGCCTATGCGTCCAGATTCTTGCCAACTATGCGCAGCAGGAACACCGCCACGATGTTGGCCAGAATGATGGCATAAACCCCGCCCGCGGATCCCAGCCCCACATTCTGGCTTTCCAGCACACGCTGAAAGATCAGATAGGTCAGGGTCTTGGTGCCGAAAGCACCTGCGGTCGTGACGAATATCTCGGCAAAAATCGACAGCAGAAAGATCGTCTGAATAAGAATGACGACGGTAATCGCCCGCGCCAGATGCGGCAGGGTGATAAACCAGAACCGGCCAACGGGCCGTGCGCCATCCATCTCGGCCGCCTCCAGCTGTTCGAAATCCATCGACTGGATAGCTGTCAGCAAGATCAGCGTGGCGAATGGCAGCCATTGCCAGCTGATGATCATCACCAGTGACGGCATCGATGCATGGCTGAGCCATTGTATCGGTTCAGCCCCGAATAATCGCCAGATATGAGCGAAAAAGCCGTTCACCGGGTCCATGAACATGTTCTTCCAGACCAGACCGGACACGGTCGGCATGACAAAGAACGGGGCAATCACCAGAATGCGCACGATGCCCTGGCCCCAGATCGGCTGATCAAGCAACAGGGCAAGCGCGATCCCCAGCAACACAGTGATCACCAGAACGCCGCCAACGATCAATAATGTGGTACCAACAGCGGGCCAGAACGAGCTGGAGGAGACGAACCGCACATAGTTCTCAAATCCGACCCAGCCCAGGTCGCCCCCGCGAAGCGGCAGATATTTCTTGAAAGAAAAGAACAGCGTCATTGTCAGTGGCACGAGCATCCAGCCAAGAAGCAGGACAACAGCGGGTGCCATCATCAGTCTGGCTATCGATCTGGAGTGCCGCGTGGCCACAGAGACGGGTCCTTCATTACCGGCGTGGATGGGTGGATGGATCAATCAATACATAAAATGCAACGCTGGACGCCCAGCGGCAAATCCGGGGGGCGGCGAACCGCCCCCCGGCACATAATCAAAGCCTAGCGATAGCCGGCAGCTTCCATGGCATCGTTTGTCAGGGCCTGCGCCTTGGCCAATGCCTCTTCAACTGTCTGCTGACCTGCATAGGCAGCCGAGAATTCCTGGCTGACTTCGGTTGCGATACCGGCAAACTCAGGAATGGCCGCAAACTGGATACCCACATATGGGCTCGGATCGACGGTCGAGTTGTTCGGATCGGCCGACAGGATCGAATCCAGGGTCATCTTGGCAAACGGAATATCCTTGTAGTTTGCATTCTCGTACAGCGATGTACGAGCGCCCGGAGGCACGTTTGCCCAACCTTCGTTGGCAGCAACCAGCTCAATATAGCCGTTTGATGTGGCCCACTCGATGAACTGCTTGGCAGCAGCTTCTTTCTGGGTGCCGGCAGGAATTGCCAGAGCCCACGCCCACAGCCAGTTTGAACGAACACCCATGCCGTTGTCAGGTGCCAGCGCAAAGCCCACCTTGTCAGCAACAGTTGAATCCTTCGGGTTGGTGACAAACGATGCCGCTACAGTGGCATCAATCCACATGCCACACTTGCCTTGCTGGAACAGTGACAGGTTCTCGTTGAAGCCGTTTGTTGCAAATCCGGCAGGACCCGCATCATTCATCATGTTCACGTAGAAGTTCAGTGTGTCTGACCATTCGCGTGTGTCAAACTGGGCATTCCACTCATCGTCGAACCAGCGCGCGCCAAACGAGTTTGACATGGCTGTGATGAAGGCACCACCCTCGCCCCAACCGGCCTTGCCCCGCAGGCAGATGCCGTTGATTTCGTTATCACGGTCTGTCATCTCGCGTGCAGCTTTTGCAATGAAAGACCAAGACGGTGCTGCTGGCATCTCCAGACCGGCTTTCGCCATCAGGTCCGTGCGATACATGATCATCGAGCTTTCGCCATAGAACGGCGCTGCGAACAGTGTGCCGTCATAGCTGAGACCGCCAGCCATTGCAGGCAGGATGTCGTCGACATTGTAGCCTGCGCTGAGATCGTTAAGCGGTACCAGCCAGCCATTCTTGCCCCAGATCGGTGTCTCATACATACCGATCGTCATGATGTCGAAAGCACCGCCTTTGGTGGTGATGTCTGTCGTTACGCGCTGACGCAACACGTTTTCTTCAAGCGTCACCCACTCGACCTTGTGGCCTGTCTTTGCGGTGAAGTCATCGGTGAGACCCTGCATGCGGATCATGTCACCATTATTTACAGTTGCGATAGTAAGTGTGTCAGCCTGGGCAACACCACACGCAAGAAGCGTGGCAGCAGTTGCCGTGCAGACAAATTTGGTAAGTTGCATTTTATTCCTCCTGAATGTCATACCGGAAAATACAGCACAGAAATCTTTACCCGCGTCAATATAATTTTGACGCGCGTAAATAAAAGCTGCTTGTTAGACACCCGCTCCGGGCAGGTCCCTTATGCTGCAACCCGTGGCTTTCAGTCGAAAAACACGTATATCTGTGCTGGGTGGCACTATCATTCAGCGGGCGTCATGCCGCGCCAACAGATTTTCAGGCCTAGGCAGACCCGCGCATGATCAAACGCGCTGCAAACAATGTTTCCTCGCGTGTTTCCAGCGCGCCGCCCGCATCAATCAACCTGAACAGGGTCTCCACCGCATAATCTGATACAGCCTCATAATCATGCGCAGCTGTTGTCAGTGACGGGCAGGTGAAACGGGAATAGGGATGATCATCATGCGAGGCGAGGCGAATCGTGCAATCCTCGTCCCGACCGACCCTGATTCCCAATTCATGGCACGCAGACAGAAACCCGATCGCCAGCCGGTCATTGCTGCACAACACTGTATCGGTCGGCAGAAGACCTTCTTTCAGCACCTTCAATGCACCCAGGCGGCCAATTTCCTCAAAGCCCCAGCCAGCACCATCAATCTTGACCAGATGCGGTTCAAGATTCAGCCGGCGCATCATTTCAAGATAGGCATGGCGGCGCTTGTTGGCATTAGGATTGGCCGGGTCCCGCATCTCGAAGAAACAGGGCACATTCCCCGTTCTGCTGAGATATTCAACAGTTTGTGAAACGAAACTGAAATTGTCGGAGCCAACAAAGGCGGCGCCTACGCCCTCAATATTACTGTCAAACAGGATCGTCGGCACATCGCGGCAAAATTCCTCGATCTGTGCCTTGTCCGACGCCCGCCCCAATGGCGCGAGCAGGACACCGGCGGGGCGGAGTGATCGCAACGTATCCAGAATGGCGATCTCCTGGTTCTGGTCGCCATGTGATGAAAACAGCGTTGGCGTGAAGCCGGCATCAATACAGCGCCGTTCGATCACCCGCGCAATTTCGGCAAAGAAAGGGTCGGCAAGATACGGCACCACGATGCCGATATTCTTGGTCAGGCGCCTGTTTTGATTCATCGCATAGATGTTCGGGCGATAATCATATTCCTTCAGCGCTGCTTCAATCCGGTCACGCGTCGACGGCCTGACACTGTTCGGATCAAAGAAATATTTGGAAATCGTGGGACGGGAAATACCGCAGAGAGCCGCGAATTCATCCATGTTCCTGATGTTGTTTTGACTCATTACAATTTCCAGCAGAGGTGCCATTGCCGCCGGGCGACTGCCCGGTCCGTCTGCTGGCAATATTAACGCGTGTAAAGTTCAGGGCAAGTCAGCTATATGGTAATTATGAAAACAAAATCGAAAAAAGCAGAGTTTACAGGCAGGCAACATGGCATTTGAAAGACAGTCATCACCAGCCGATATCAGCCGAATCGCATCGGAAATTCTGTCTCTTTCAGCAGCTGGCGGCTTGCTGGCAGTCGCTGTTGCCGGCCCACCCGGAAGCGGCAAGTCCACATTTTCCGCCGCACTGGCAGCGCATATTGGCCCGTCCTGCTGCGTTGTGCCGATGGATGGCTTTCATCTGGACAACAGCGTGCTTCAGGACCGCGGTTTGCTGTCACGAAAAGGGGCCCCTGACACATTCGATCGCGCCGGCTTCAGCCAGCTTGTCGACAATCTGAAACGCGGCGCGGTGACGATGTTTCCAACCTTTAACAGGGATTCTGACAGTGTTGTTGCGGCAGGTGGCCATGTGCCCGCCGGCACATCAGTGCTGCTGTTCGAAGGCAATTATCTGCTGTTTGATACAGCAGGTTGGCGCGATCTTGGCGCCAAATGGGACGCAAGCATCTGGCTTGATGTGCCGCCAGACGTTCTGGAAGCCAGATTGATCCAGCGCTGGCGCGACCAGGGCATGTCCGAATCCGATGCGACTACCCGCGCCCAGACAAATGATCTGCCAAATGCCAGACATGTCGTCGAAAAAGCGCTGCCCGCAAAATGGATAATATCAAACTGATGTGATGCGTTTTTTGCACATCAACCGTGCATTCTTAGCAGTGTTTGTTTCCACAAAAGGTCAGTACTACTTACGTGTTGCCAACGCCAGTGCCGCACGGGGCCCTGCGTTGGCAGTACGGTTTCGTAGCAGAAGAGCTCTCACCTTTCCTCCGGGTGAGGGCTTTTTTGTGCTTTGCCCCATGTTGAATCTGACCCGCAGCTTCGCCCTATGCTTTTAGACGATAGCCTGTCTTGAATATCCACCAGATCACGCCAAGGCATAAAAGCATAAAGCCGCCTACAGCGCCAAGGCTGACGGCCACAGCCACATCAGCCGATCCGAAAAAGGACCAGCGGAAGCCGGACACAAGATAGACAACCGGGTTGAACAGCGAAATCTTCTGCCAGACCGGCGGCAGCATATCGATCGAATAAAAGCTGCCACCAAGAAACACCAGCGGTGTGATAATCAGCATCGGTATCAGGTTCAGCTGTTCGAAATTCTTTGCCCAGATGCCGATAATAAAGCCGAACATCGCAAAGGACACGCAGGTCAGAATCAGAAAGGATATCATCCAGACCGGATGCAAAATCTGGATCGGTACAAACAGATGCGCCGTGCCAAGGATGATCAACCCGATCATCAGCGACTTGGTGGCAGCCGCGCCGACATAGCCAATGACGGCCTCAAACGGTGAAACCGGCGCTGACATCAACTCATACATGGTACCCATGAATTTCGGAAAATAGATGCCGAATGCCGCGTTGGTAAGGCTCTGCATCAGCACCGACAACATGATCAGGCCCGGCACGATGAAAGACCCGTAGGCCACACCGTCCACCTGTTCTATTCGTGATCCGATGGCGGTGCCAAAGACAACGAAATACAGACAGGTCGAAATGACCGGCGATACAATGCTCTGTACAATCGTGCGAAATGTCCGCGCCATTTCGAAAACATAGATGGCTTTCATTGCGTGAAAATTCATCGGTTCAGTCTCGCACCAGATTGACAAAAATATCTTCAAGCGAACTCTGCGACGTCTGTACATCACGAATGCGCAGTCCGCTGGTATTGACGCTGGCCAACAGCCGGGTGATGCCGGTCCGCTCTTCGGTCGAATCATAGGTATAAAGCAATGTCTCGCCGCCACCCTCCAGCGTCAGCTCGTATTCTGCCAGCGCTGCCGGTATCGCCTCGATTGATTCCTGAAGGTCGATGCGCAGCGTCTTCGACCCCATCTTGCGCATCAGCGTGTCCTTGTCTTCCATAAGCAACAGCTCACCGCCATTGATAACACCAACGCGTTCGGCAATCGCCTCGGCTTCCTCGATGTAATGCGTTGTCAGGATGATTGTGACCCCGTCATTCTTCAGTTCGCTGACGATGTCCCACATCTCTTTGCGCAGTTCGACATCAACCCCGGCTGTCGGCTCGTCAAGAAACAGGATGCGTGGTTCATGGCTCAGCGCCTTTCCGATCATGACGCGCCGCCGCATTCCGCCGGACAGGGTCATATTCTGCGAATCACGCTTGTCCCAGAGGGACAGTTTTTTCAGCAGGCTGTCGACACGGGCCTGATCACGCGGTTTGTTGAACAGGCCACGCGAGTGATGGAACGCATCCTTAACCTTCTGAAAGCTCTCCAGCATAATTTCCTGCGGCACCAGGCCGATCAGGGCGCGCACCTCACGGTAGTCATCGATGATATCGAACCCCTTGACCGTCACGCTGCCAGCTGTCGGTCGCACCAGCCCGCAAATTGTGGAAATCAACGTCGTCTTGCCGGCACCGTTCGGGCCAAGCAGGGCGATCACCTCACCCTCCTCAATATCCAGCGAAATGCCCTTCAGCGCCTCGGCACCATCATCATAGGATTTGCGAAGATTGCGTATGGACAGAATGGGCGCCATCGATCTCTCTAAAAAAGCAGAAGGTGCAGGAAACGGGTCAGCAAGGATTGTGCAGACACTACGTTGCTCCGCCGCATTTTTAAAGGCCATCATTGCCCTTATAGACAGAATTAACGGAAAAGCTGACGATCTCGACAATCATGCACCAACATCGCGGCAAGCGGGCCATCTCACCAGTGGATGCTGGCGCGTCATCACATCTCCATTCTGTCCACCATCTGCTTGCGAAAAAGAACGGCGATGCAAAAATTGCAGCGCAGAGTAGTAAATTAGAAACTTCTCATTTATGGTTGGATGCCTGATTAATTCAGGGGTGCCGTAATACCCGGCCGTTAAATACAGGAGAAACATCATGATAAGACAGGCGATCAGATTGCTGGCCATCGGGCTGGCAACCATATTCGCGACGGCAACAAGCCACGCTGCAACCAAGGTACAATTTGCCCTGGACTGGAAATTCGAGGGGCCATCAGCACCCTATTTTCTGGCCATCGATAACGGCCATTTTGCTGCGGCTGGCATGGATGTTGAAATTTCGCCCGGCAAAGGTTCGCTTGACGCCATCCCCAAGGTTGCAACAGGTGCCTTTCCGTTCGGATTTGCTGATATCAATTCGCTGATCAAATTCCTTGACCAGAATCCCGGCGCGCCGGTTACGGCCATCATGATGGTCTATGACAAGCCGCCCTTCGCTGTGATCGGCCGCAAATCGCAGGGCGTCAGTGGCCCTGGCGATCTTGAAGGCTCGGTTCTTGGCGCACCGCCACCTGATGGCGCATGGGCCCAGTTTCCGTCATTTGCCAAGGCGAACGGAATCGATATCGGCAAGATCACCGTCGAGCCGGTAGGCTTTCCAACGCGCGAGCCGATGCTGGCCGAAGGCAAGGTTGATTCGGTGACCGGATTTTCCTTCTCATCCTATCTGAACCTTGTGCGTCTTGGCGTTCCCGAGGATGACATTTCTACCATCCTGATGGCAGATCACGGACTGGAACTTTACGGCAACGCGGTGATTGTGAACACCGAATTTGCCGCGGCCAATGCCGATATGGTCACCAGCTTCCTGACCGCTGTCGGTGCTGGCTGGAAGGACGCCATTGCCGATCCGCAAGCCGCAGCCGCAGCGCTGATCAAGCGTAATCCGGCCGCAGATGCAGGGCTTGAGCAACGCCGCCTGCAACTGGCGATCGATGCAAACGTCCTGACTGATTACGTAATGGCTAACGGCATGGGCAGCATCGACAACGCACGCTTTGCCGCTGCACTGGAACAGCTTGCTGAAACTTATGACTACAAAGCTGCGCCAAATGCTGCATTATACTTTACTGATGAATACCTGCCCAAGGGCGGTATAGCAGTTAAATAGAAAGGCCGGCGGGGTGATCAAACCCGTGTGGCGGTTCGCTGGGCGAAGGCATTCGTCTGGCGGCCTGAATTGAGACCAAAGACACAGCCCGGTTGACCGGGCTGTGTCTGCAGAGTGGTAGAATGAATGACGCCCGCATTACATAAAGACCTGATCAGGATTGATGGCGTCTCACACACCTTCACAACTGAATCCGGCAGCCTTCCCGTTCTCGACAATCTGACCCTGGGCGTGCCCGAAAACGGTTTTACCGCCATCGTCGGCCCGTCCGGTTGCGGCAAATCAACAGTGACGCGCCTTGTTGCCGGCTTGTTAAAGCCCGATGCTGGCAGTGTCTGGCTGCAGGGACAGGAAGTCACCTCGCCCCGGTCGGTTGTTGGCATGGCCTTTCAGAATCCGGTGCTTCTGGAATGGCGCAGTATTCTGAAAAATGTGATGTTGCCGCTTGAGATCGTCTCCAGTTCCCTCAGCTCTGCAGCACGAGAGGCACGCGCCCGCGACCTTCTGAAACTGGTCGGTCTTGCCGGCTTTGAAGACAAACGCCCGTCAGAACTGTCAGGCGGCATGCGCCAGCGCGCCTCGCTGTGCCGGGCACTTGTCCACCAACCAGAGGTTCTGATCCTTGATGAGCCGTTTGGCGCACTGGACGCCTTCACCCGTGAAGATCTGTGGCAGACCATGCACCGGCTGCGCGAGGAAGAGCCGTTTACCGGCGTTCTGATCACACATGATCTGCGCGAGGCCATCTTCCTTGCTGACGAAGTCATTGTCCTGTCAGGCCGGCCGGCCACCGTGCAATACACGAAGGCCCTGCCACAGCGCGGACCACGAAGCCTTGATCAGCTCTACACGCCCGAAGCGACCGAGACGCTGAATATTCTGCGGGAACAGATCAAGATTGCCCGCGAAGGTGAGGAGCCCGGATCATGAGACAGGTATTTGTTCCCGTTCTTGCGATCGTCCTGTTCCTGCTATTCTGGGAAGGGCTGGTCTGGGTCAATGACTGGCCAAACTACAAGATGGCATCACCAAGCGATCTGTGGCCTGCATTCTGGCGTTTCAAATGGCTGTTCCTGACTTTCGGCTGGGAGACGTTATGGCGCACTGTCGTCGGGCTGCTAATCGCCATCGTGGTCGGTGTTCTGCTTGGTATGGTAATGGGGTTTTCACGCGTGTTGCGCGAAGGGCTTTACCCGCTTCTTGTTGGTTTCAACGCCATCCCAAAGGCCACTGTTGTGCCGATTGTCGCGTTGATGTTTGTTGGCCAGCATGATCTGAACACTGTCCTGATCGCGTTCATGATTTCCTTTTTCCCGATTGCGGTGTCGGTATCCATCGGCCTGTCGACACTGGAGCCGGAATACCGCGATATTCTGCGCGCGTTGGGGGCATCGCAGATGACGATTTTCTGGAAGATCGCATTGCCGAAGACGCTTCCTGAGTTTTTTGGCGCCCTCAAGGTTGCGGTGACGCTTGCCTTTATCGGCACCAACCTGATGGAAATTGTCTCGCCGCATGGGCGCGGCCTCGGCGCACTGTTCGACAGCGGCAAAACAAATTCCGACTATCCGCTGATGTTTGCCGTGCTCATATCTCTGGCGATGCTTGGTATCGCGCTCTATTACGTCGTTGTGGTGCTGGAACGGATTTTTGCTGGCTGGGCTGAACGCCAGACCGACTAGGCGCGGTGACAACCGGATCTTGCAGGAACACTGGTCGAACAGGAACGCTGGTCGCGCAGGAACAATGGCCAATATGTTTGGAGGGGGTGAACAAGATTGGCCTTTACCCGCAACAGAACGCGCAGTGAAGCCGCAAGAACACGGCACAGGGATTTCTGTCGCCTTCTGCGGCCAGACCTCTTAATCTTGGGATGAATATAAAGCCCGTCCTGTTGTAACACCCGACATATCAGAAAGGTAGGATGAGATGGTTGACCTTGCGCCGCTTGATGAAGAGATCACCCTGCAGCAACTGGATGAGGATCCCTATCCGATTTACCAGCGGCTTCGTCGCGACGCCCCTGTGCTGCGCGTGAAAGCAACCGGTCGCACGCTGCTGACCAAGGCAGAAGACACCAAATATGTGAAGGACAACCCTGCACTGTTCAGCTCCAACGATCCAAACACACCGATGAAACGGGCTTTTCAGGCACACACATTGATGCGCAAGGATGGCGATAATCATATGCGCGAGCGTATGGCGATGGCACCCGCCTTCAGCCCAAAGGTCATCAGGACCGACTGGATGCCGCAATATATGCGGGTTGCCGAAGAATATGTAAGCCGCCTGCCGCGCGGCGAGACCGTTGATCTGTTTCCGGCCCTTGCCGGGCCCTATGCGGCACGCGGCCTCGCCATTCTGCTTGGCATTGAAGAGGCAAGCGATGATGATCTTCAGCACTGGTCGCAGACCCTGATCGACGCGGCCGGCAATTTCGGGTGGCAGGACGAGCCCTTCGCCAGGTCAGACCGCGCAAATGATGAAATGAACAGGCTGTTCGACAGCCTTCAGGACCGTCACCGCGCGGTGCCCAACAACTCGGCCCTGTCGGTCATGTTGAACGCCGATGATCCGATCGAGACCACGCAGATATATTCCAACATCAAGATTGCGATTGGCGGCGGTATCAACGAGCCACGCGACGCGCTGAACACCATCCTTTACGGGTTGCTGACAAATCCTGACCAGCTGGCTGAGGTAAAACGCCAGAATGACTGGGAGCGTGCTTTCGAAGAAGGTATTCGCTGGGTGGCTCCGATCCAGGTCTCTTCACGTCTGGTGATGGAAGATACCGAAATCCGCGGCTGTCATATCCGGAAGGGCGACACGGTGATGACCATTCAGGCCAGCGCCAACCGCGATGAGGACCGTTATGAGGATGGTGAATCCTATCAAGTGTACCGCGAGAAAAAATCACATCAGGCCTTTGGCAACGGGCCACATTTCTGTCAGGGCAGCCATGTCGCACGCCGCGCCGTGGCCGCTGTGATGCTGCCCCTGCTGTTCGAAAAATTCCCGAACATGTCCATACCCAACCTTGACGATGTGATCTGGCGCGGCTTTGGCTTTCGCGGCCCGACACAGATCCCGATCAAGCTGCAATAGTGTGATGACCTGGGTCGGGTCGACCATGACCCACAGGTCCGTCTGCGTCTTCAAGCACCTGTCGAAACACCGCGTCCTTAAATATCTGGCGTGTTGCGCCGTTAAGGTTTTATGGACGATGTATTGATAATGGACGTCAGCGGCGCTTGGGTTCGAAAAGATGTGGGCTCGGCAGTTCAGCGGATGAACGCCAAGGCCGACGAAACGGAGCGGCGCTTTCTTGCCAGGCATCTCGGCCGCGTGCCAGACACGCTTGACCCAAAAACCGCCTGCGACCGTGACAAACAAAAGCCTCTTGATTAGGCCTCCTAGATACTGGCCCCCTAGATACTGGCCCCCTAGATACTGGCTTCAAACAGCGCACGCAGATTATCGGCTGTCAGCGGCACAGGATTGCCGCCGCAGGACGGGTCTTCCAGCGCCATCGACACCAGATCATCCACGCGCTCACCCGTCACACCCATCTCGCCAAGCCGGCGCGGAATGGCAAAGCTGTCATTGAAAGCCTGTACGAATTCGCAAAATCCGTCGAACCCCCCTTCAATTCCCAGATAGGGGGTGGCGCGCTCGAAACGGTCCCTGATCATGGGCGCGTTCAGCGCCAGCACCGCCGGCATGCATACCGCATTGGTAGTGCCGTGATGTGTGTTGAAAACCGCGCCTACCGGATGGCTCATCGCATGGATAGCGCCAAGTCCCTTCTGGAAGGCGGTTGCACCCATTGCCGCCGCACTCATCATATGGGCGCGTGCCTCGATATCATCTGGCGTTTTATAGGCGCGCGGCAGATTGTCTATCACCAGGCGCATGCCTTCAAGCGCGATACCCTGTGACATCGGATGGTAATGCGGACTGCTGAACGCCTCGACACAATGCGCAAAGGCATCAAGGCCGGTGCCAGCGGTGATGACGTCCGGCATGCCGACTGTCAGTTCGGGATCCGCAATCACGATGCTGGGCAGCACTTTCGGATGGAAGATGATCTTCTTTACATGCGTCGCCGAATTGGTGATCACGCTGGCCCGTCCCACCTCGGACCCGGTACCGGCAGTTGTGGGCACGGCGATGATCGGGGCAATGGCGTCGGCGTCGGCGCGGGTCCACCAGTCACCGATATCCTCAAAATCCCAGACCGGCCGTGTCTGACCGGCCATGAAGGCAACCATCTTGCCAAGATCAAGACCCGAGCCACCGCCAAAAGCAATCACCCCGTCATGCCCACCAGCCTTGCAGGCTTCGATACCGGCCGCAAGATTGACCTCATTCGGGTTCGGGTCGACCTCGGCAAACAGCGCATGTTCCAGTCCGGCGGCGGCCAGACAATCCAGCGCCCGCGCCGTAATCGGCAGACCGGCAAGCCCGCGGTCAGTGACCAGCAACGGGCGGCTGATACCAACCTGTGCGCAGGCCTCGGCAAGTTCAGAAATCCGGCCGGCGCCAAAACGGATCGCCGTCGGATAGGACCATTTTCCGGAAAGGTTCATGATATGACTTTCTTCAGATGATAGGATTTTGGCCGCGTCAGATTGTGATAGCCAATGACCGACAGCCCGCCGCCACGGCCAGTGTCTTTCACTCCGGTCCAGCACAGGCCGGGGTCAAGATAATCGGCACGGTTCAGGAACACGGTACCGGTCTCGACCCGGTTGCCAACGGCCTCGGCGCGGTCCAGATCGCCTGTCCACAGGCTGGCGGTCAGACCGTAATGGCTGTCATTCATCATCGCAACAGCCTCATCATCATCACGCACCTTCATGATGCCAACCACCGGCCCGAAGCTTTCCTCGCGCATCACGTCCATCGCATGCGTGACATTGGTCAGAACCTGCGGCGTCAGATAGGCACCGTCATCATCCGCAGCCATGCGCGCGATATGTGCCACAGCACCAGCGGCAACCGCTAAGTCAATCTGGTGGCGGACATGCGCTGCAAAACGGACATGCGCCATCGGCCCCATGGTGGTGTCACCATCAAGCGGGTTGCCAAGCCGGTAGTCATTCACCGTGGCCACGGCACGCGCCACAAAGTCATCATACAGGCTCTCGTGAACATAGATCCGTTCAATCCCGCAGCAGCATTGCCCGGAATTGAACATCGCCGCATCGACAAGGGTCGCCACCGCCGCATCAAGATCGGCATCGTCCATCACATAGCCGGGATCTTTGCCGCCAAGTTCGGTCCCGACGCCGGTAAAGGTGCCTGCCGCCGCGCGTTCCATGGCGCGCCCACCGCCAACCGAACCGGTGAAATTGATGAAATCAAACAGCCCGTCAGCAATCAGCGCGGCTGTTGTTTCATGATCAAGACAGATATTCACGAACAGCTGTTCCGGCACGCCCGCACTGTGAAACGCAGCGGCAAGACGGTCCCCGGCAAGCAGCGTCTGGGTGGCATGTTTCAGCACCACCGCATTACCCGCAATCAGCGCCGGCGCGATGGTGTTGATAGCCGTCAGATAAGGGTAGTTCCAGGGCGCAACGACAAACACGACACCATGCGGCAAGCGCCGTATGAACCGTCTGAAGCTGGCATCCTCGCCAACCTCGATATCGGCCAGTGTGGCAGCGGCAATCGACGCCATATGGCTGGCCCGCTCCTCAACCCCGCCAAACTCGCCGCCATAGCGCACCGGGCGCCCCATCATACGGGCCAGCTCGGGGACAATTTCGTCATTCGCCGCACCCAGCGCTTTGACACCGGCATTCACCAGCGCAATCCGTTCATCGAGCGGGCGCGCTGCCCACGCGGTCTGCGTCGCACGAGCGGCTTTGATGGTGGCCGTTGCAGCGGCGGCATCCATCGCCTGGCGCACAGCCACAACAGCCCCGTCGATAGGTGAAATACAGCTTATCTCTGCCATGCTCGGCCTTCCTTCCGGTCAGGCGCGCTCGAACCCGCGCGCCACCTCGTAATCCGTCACAACTCGGTCGAATTCCTCGATTTCCCAGCTTGCTGCACGTGCGTAATGCCGGACAACAGCCTCACCAAATTCGGTGCGCAGCATCTTCGAGCGCAGCATCGCGGCCCGCGCCTCACGCAGCGTTGTCGGGAGCATCGCCGTGCGCCCGCGATAGACATCGCCCTTGGCTGCGGCTGGCAGGTCAAGACCCTCCTCAATGCCTGACAACCCGGCGGCAAGCTGTGCCGCCATCGCCAGATACGGGTTCAGATCAGAACCACCAATCCTGCATTCCACCCGCACCCCGGGCGTGCCGTCACCGCAGACACGAAACCCGGCAGTGCGGTTATCCACCGACCAGATTATCCGCGTCGGTGCGAACGTGCCCTTGGCAAACCGCTTGTAGCTGTTGATATAGGGCGCCAGAAAATAGGTCGTCTCGCCAGCATATTTCAGCAGCCCGGCCAGATATTGCTGCATGGTTTTTGACATGCCAAGCGGGGCGTCCGAATCATAGAAGGCAGGCGCGCCGTCCTTCCACAGCGACTGGTGGATATGCGCTGCCGAACCAACCTTGTCATGATGCCATTTTGGAAGGAATGAAACAGCACGGCCCTGCTGCCAGCCGATTTCCTTGGCTGCATGCTTTGCGATGGTGTGGTGGTCGGCGGCCAGCATCACCTCGGCATATTTGATGTTCAGCTCTTCCTGCCCGGTCTCGGCCTCGCCCTTGGAATTCTCGACCGGAATGCCGGCTGCCCGCAGATGATTGCGGAGCGGGCGCATGACATGCTCTTCCTTCGTCGTCTGCAGGATGTTGTAGTCTTCGTTATAGCCGCTGATCGGCGCAAGATCGGTGTATCCCGACTTGCGGATTTCATCGAAACTCTTTTCGAAAATGAAGAATTCCAGCTCGGTGGCCGACATCGCCTCGAACCCCATTGCGGTCGCCCGCGCCACCTGTGTCTTCAGCAAGGCGCGCGGTGAATGCGGCACCTCTTCATGCGTATGGTGGTCAAGCACATCGCACAGCACCAGCGCCGTGCCTTCAAGCCAGGGAACACGGCGCAGGGTCGAAAGGTCGGGCTTCATGATGTAATCGCCATAGCCCGATTCCCATGACGTGGCCTCGTATCCTTCAGGCGTTGCCATTTCAAGGTCAGTGGCCAGCAGATAGTCGCAGCAATGCGTCTCTTCCCAGGCGCTTTCGACAAAATGTTCGGCGTGAAAGCGTTTGCCGGCAAGCCGCCCCTGCATGTCGACAATACAGACAAGCACCGTATCGATCGTGCCTGCTGCGGTTTCCGATTTCAGATCCTCAAAAGAGATGTTTCCCGCCATGGTCACTTCGAACCCCCTGTTAACAGCCGGATATGCAGACAAACAGACTAGCCGGTCCAACCCGTGACGCCAGCCATTTTCGACCTGAATATGATGATATCGGCGGCTGGATCATCGACAAAGCAGGCCAGCCAGGCCCGAACCGCCAATCTATGCCCCGTTTTGGTCAAACCGGCTTGCAGAATAGCCGTCAAGGCTGACATTCGGGCGATCACCGCAGACCAGCTGTGCTGTCAACTCTCCAGACGCAGGCGACATCATCAGACCATAATGCGAGTGGCCAAAATTCAGGAACAGTCCCGGTTGTTCGTCAAGCTGGTCAATCATTGGCAGGCTGTCGGGAAACGAGGGTCTGCACCCCGTCCACAGGGACACATTGCCTGTCTGCAGATCGGGGAAGGCCGCCTTGGCAAGGCGCAGGAATATCTTCTGTCGCCGCTTCGAGGGCGGCGCGTCTGGCGGCGCGAACTCGGCATGGCCAGCGACGCGCACACCGCCTTCCATGCTGCTGGCGATGAATTTTGCATCCGCGTCCATGACCGAATGATTCAGTTCGATGCCCGGGTTCGAAAACTCGGCGTGATACCCCCTCTCTGACATCAGGGGAACTTTATGCTTTATATCCGGCAGCAGATCCGCGCTCCAGACACCCAGACACATGATGATGCGTTCAGCTTCATGGTCCCCGTCTTCACACTGGACCGTCCAGCCGGTTTCGCTCTTCTGAAGCCGCTTGATATTGGCCTTCACAAATGTGGCACCCAGCCTGGCAGCCTTTTCCGCCAGGATAGCTGCCAGCCGGCCCGGCGCACGCACTCTGGCGGTGCCTTTGACCAGCAATCCGGCCTTGAAATCAGCGCTGACGGCAGGCTCGAGCCGCGACAGTTCATCCTGTCCCAGAACTTCCATATCCGCGCCTTTCTCGGCGCGAATTCTGCAATCAAGTGCGTCCAGTGTCAGTTTGCTGCCATCGCGATACAGTTGCAGATACATGGTGTCCACAAGCAACCCCTCATGACCCGTGCCAGTCAGATGCTTTGTGAACAAGTCAATTGAGGGGCCGCAGAGATTGGCCATCGCATCGGATGTAGCGCGGACCCGCTCCTCACTGCTCTGTTGCAGGAAGCGCGCGCCCCAGGGCAGAATTTTCAGGGCATATTTTGGGTGCACGGACAGAGGGCGCCCATGGCCCAGCATCAATTTTGGAATATTCCGCCAAATTCCCGGCACCGCCTGCGGGACAAGTGACCATGGCGAGACGACCCCCGCATTGCCGTAGGATGTCGCCTGTCCGGGCTCACCCCGATCAATCAGGATGACCGGCACACCGCGCTCCAACAAGGACAGGGCCGTACAAATCCCGACTATGCCAGCGCCAAGGATCGTGACAGGAGTCGCTTTGTCAGGCTGCTGCATTCACGCCTCTCTAGGCCGTCAACCGGTTGTGGGCAGCCGCACGCCGGATTTGCCAGTGATCACGCAAACGATACCATTGCACAACCGATGGCAAGAACCACGGCTTGCCAAAATACAGCGGGCGGGTTGGAAACTGCAGATTGTCGAACGCCGTAGCGCCTTGCGGGTCGCCGACCAGCTGTTGCCCGAGACGCATGCCGAGATAGCTCGCCATGCCAATACCAGACCCGCAATACCCCATGGCGTAGTGAAGCCCCTCATGCTGGCCAAGATGCGCGTGCGTATCGAAGGTAAAAGCAACCTTGCCTGTCCAGGAATGGGTATAGCCGTAATCCGCAAGCTCAGGAAAAATCCGGCACATGTCATGATGCAGCCTTGGCCCGCTGATCGCGGGGTTTGTCTCGGCCGCCGACACACGGCCACCAAACAGAATCCGGCTGCGGTCTGGTGACGGGCGGTAATAATAGATCACCTTGCAGGTGTCACTTGCCACACGGTCCGTCGGAAACAAATTGTCCATCAGAGCCTTTGGCAAGGGATCAGTCGCAATCATATACGTGCCGATGGGAATGACCCGCCGCTGCAACCACGGCACCAGACTGGTTGTGTAGCCGTTTGTTGCGATGACGATCTTTTCAGCCCTGATGTCACCCGTCGGTGTGGTCACAACAAAGGCCTTGCCTTCGCGCCTGATGTCCAGAGCCGGGCAGTTATCAGTAACCGCAACACCGGTTTTCTTGGCAAGATCGAGGACGCCGCTATAGTATTTTGCCGGGTCCACTGACGCGTGCTGCTTCAGCACCACACCTCCGAAATATGCATCCGTGCCAATCTCTGCATGCTGGTCATCGCGGGACACCACCTCGAATGGCACGCCCTCTTCACGGCCAAGCGTCTGGGTGTCTCTGACAAGGGCATCAAAATGCGCAGGCGTATGCGCGGCGTGAAATCTGCCACACCGCTGGTAGTCACACGCTATACCCTCGGATTCGATGAACGCGCCAATCCATTCGAGCGAGCGATATCCCTCATCACGAATCGCTTTCGCCCGCTCGGCGCCGTGGCGCTGGGCAAGCGCGGTGCGCGAGGGTTTTATGCTGGGGCTGATCTGGCCGCCATTTCGCGTGCTGCATCCCCAGCCCAATTCATGCATGTCGATAATCTGGGTTGACCGACCGCCACGCGCGGCGGCAATGCCGGCATGAAGCCCGGTGTATCCGGCACCGATGACCACTACATCGGCATTGTTCATCGGTGTTGTCGCCGTCGGTGTCAGCGCCGCGATGCCGTCATGCCAGTACACATTGCCCGCGCCGGAATTGGCACTGTTCTGTGCCCCTTCACCTTGTCTCGACATAATTTTCCCCGGTTCACAATGTCTCAAACGCTGACTAGATTAGAAACCCGACATAGCGGTTGTCGTCAAATGAAACCTTTGCCACAGGCAACTTCTGTGTTTACGCTTAGGCCAATAACGATCAGTCGGGAGGAATTGATGAGATCATTGTTAAAGTTCAAAACAGCCGCAATTGTAGCCGCCGCAGTCGGCTTTGCGGGTTTTTCAACCGCAAGCATGGCTGAGGACACACTCCGCATCGTGTCCTGGGGCGGTGCTTACCAAAAAGGCCAATCGGTCGGTATTTTCCAGCCTGCTGCCAAGGCAATGGGTATCACCGTAAAGGAAGATACTTATGGTGGCATTTCTGACGTCAAACTGATGGTCAAATCTGGCGCAGACAAGTTTGACATTTTCTCCAGCGGCGCTGGTGGATGTGCTTCAGGTGGTGCCGAGGGCATTCTCGAGAAGCTTGACTACTCGGTGATTGATGTCAGCAACCATCTGCCAGGCATGTATAGTGACTATTGTGCTGGTGCCGATATCTTCTCGGTTGTGGCCGCTTGGAACACCGAAACATATGGTGATAACGGGCCCCGCACATGGGCCGACTTCTTCGATGTTGAAAAGTTCCCGGGCACGCGTGCCATGCGCGCAAAAGTGGATGCCCAGCTTGAAGCAGCACTGCTTGCCGATGGTGTTCCTATGGAAGACATATACCAGGTGCTTGATAGCGAAGAAGGCATTGACCGTGCCCTCGACAAGATCCGGTCAATCAAGCCGCATATCGCCGTATGGTGGACATCAGGTGCACAGCATGCACAGCTGATGAAAGACGGTGAAGTCGACATGACAACAGGCTGGAACGGCCGTTTTGACGTCGCCAAACTGGATGGTGCGCAGGTGTCCTATGACTGGAAAACAGGCATCATGGACTGGGAAGGCTATGGCATTCCCAAGGGCGCCAAAAACAAGGATCTGGCGATGAAGTATATCGCCGAGATGATGAAGCCAGAATATATGGCTGAATTCGCCAAATACATCACATATGGACCAACCAACAAGAAGGTCTATGAGCTTAACCTGATGGAAGAGTCTCGCGCGCTTGAGATGCCTTCACATCCGGATAACGCAAAGCATCAGTTGACATTGAGGACAGCATGGTACGCCAAGTGGAGAACCATTGCCGCCGAGAAATACACTGAAATGATGACTGAGTAGATCATCCTGGGTTGGAGGGCGGCGACGCCCTCCTACATCTTTGTTTCTGAAATTCTTTGGTTTTGAAAATCGTATTTCAGCCGATCTGTGCCTTTCAATCTATGGCGGTGACGTGATCCATGGCAGACAGTTCACTTAACATTTCGATCAATGATGTGACAAAAACCTACGGCGATTTTCATGCGCTGAAGGATGTGAGTCTTGAAGTCACCTCAGGGGAATTCCTGACCTTGCTGGGGCCATCCGGGTCCGGCAAGACGACATTGCTTATGGTGCTTGCCGGCTTTACCAGCCCTGATTACGGCAGCGTCAAATTTGGTGATGAAGAAGTTATTCTGAAGCCGCCTCACCTGCGCGGCATCGGCATGGTGTTCCAGAATTACGCCCTGTTCCCGCATATGAATGTGGCGGAGAATGTCGGCTATCCGCAAAAGCTGCGCGGTGTCAGCAAGGAAGACACCCGAGAGAGTGTCGATAACGCGCTGGCCACCGTAAAGCTTGACGGGCTTGGGCATCGCCGCGTTGATGAATTATCCGGCGGTCAGAGACAGCGCGTTGCGCTGGCACGCGCCATCGTCTTCCAGCCAAAAATTCTGTTGATGGACGAACCGTTGTCAGCTCTCGACAAGAAATTGCGCGAGGAAATGCAGATCGAGCTGCGCCAGCTTCACGACAGTCTGAACATGACTACGGTCTATGTGACTCACGACCAGAAAGAAGCGCTGACAATGTCAGACAGGATTGCTGTCATCAATGACGGGCAATTGATGCAGCTGGGCACACCGAACGAAATTTACCGCAGGCCGAACAACGCGTTTATTGCGGATTTCATTGGTGAGTCGAGCTCGTTGCCGGCAACCGTCAAGAATGGCATTGCCAGCATCGGGTCGGCGAAACTCAAAGGCGCGCAAAAACTCGAAAAGGATGGGAATTTTCTGCTGGTTATCCGCCCGGAAAAACTCTTCATCGCCACCAAAAAGTCTCGTGACGCAAACCATTTTGAAGGCGTGGTAGAGGATTCCATTTTTCAGGGTGAAAGCCAGTTGATGGTCATCAAGCTGGACCCGCAGAACTATGGTGAGCAGTCGCTTCGCCTGCGGCTGCCAAATGGAAGTGCGCAGGATGACGAACTGCCCGGCATTGGCGAGAAAGTCACCCTTGGTCTGAAAGTTGCCGACAGCTATTTCGTGGAAGCAGCCAATGGCGGTGCTTGATCAGAACCTCAATCAGGCTGCGCTGACACAGCTTGCGCAGCGTGAGCATTACACCTTTTTTGGCCTGACCCTGCCCTACCTGGTCTTGGTCGGGGCGATGATCATCATCCCGATTGGCTGGCTGTTCTTCCTGTCCTTTATCGGCAGAGACGGGTCATTCTCGTTCGAGAATTACGAGCGGATGATCAATTCGAAAGCCTATATCCGCATCTTTCTGACAACTTTCAAGATCAGCATCCTGACTACATTCTTCTGTGCATTGCTTGGCTATCCGCTGGCTTACTTCATGTCGCAGATTTCCCGGAAATGGGCCAACATCTGCATGATCGGCGTGTTGATCCCGTTCTGGACAAGCCTTCTCGTACGCACCTATGCATGGCTTGTTTTGCTTCAGAAAAAGGGGTTGGTGAACAGTGTCGCTGTCGATCTCGGCCTGATCAGCGAACCGATCAAGTTTGTGCACAACACGTCGGGAACGCTGATTGGCATGGTTCACATCATGCTGCCATTCCTGATCCTGCCCCTTTATGCCAACATGCGCGCGATTGACCCGCATTGTGTCAAAGCGGCCTCAAGCCTTGGCGCGACGCCGACGCGGGCGTTTTGGACGGTGTTCTTCCCGCTCAGCATCCCGGGCCTGCTTGCCGGCCTGCTGATCGTCTTTGTTCTGTGCCTTGGTTTCTACGTCACCCCTGCGGTTCTTGGCGGCGGCAAGGTCATCATGGCGGCGATGAAAATCTCCAGCAATATCGAGCTTTATTTCAGCTGGGGCGCGGCAAGCGCGCTTGGCGTTGTCCTGCTGGTTGTCACCATGCTGATATTGTTCATCGCATCGAAACTGGTCTCGCTGGACCAGTTTGGTCAGCGGAGCTAGGTCATGGGATTTCTCGACAAGAATGTCTCTGACACCCAGATCAAGCTGCGCAACCGGCTTTGGCTTTACTTCCTCTCGGCGATCATTCTGTTCCTTCTGATCGTGCCGTCGCTGGTCGTGATACCAATGTCCTTTTCCAGCAGCCAGTATCTGGAATTCCCGCCAAAGGAGTGGTCGTTCCGGTGGTATGAGAATTACTTCTTCTCATGGAAAGTGGAAAATGGATTCAATGACTGGATGGCAGCGACACGCACATCCTTGCTGGTTGCCGTCCTGACCATTTTTGTTGCGACACCGATTGGCACGCTGGCGGCCTATGGCCTGACCAACAGCACTTCCCGCCTGCGCGCAGTTCTGTTCCCGATCATGATCTCGCCAATGATGGTGCCGATCATCCTTGTCGCGATCGGGCTTTTCTATTTCTACGTCCAGTTCAAGATGGTGAACAGCATTCTCGGGCTGGTGCTGGGACATTCACTTGTGGCCATGCCGCTTGTTCTGATCATCGTCATGTCGGCGCTGAAGAATTATGACATGAACCAGGAAAAGGTGGCCCGCTCGCTTGGTGCCAGCCGGCCCCGCGCCTTTGTCGAGATTACCCTGCCGCAAATCAAGTTCTCGCTGATTTCCGCCTCGCTGATCTCGTTTCTTACATCGTTTGACGAGATTATCATCTCGCTCTTTGTGTCGGGTGGTGACAATTCAACCATCACTCGCAGCATGTTTCTGACGTTGCGCGACCAGATTGATCCGACGATTGCAGCGATATCGACAATCCTCATCATCATTTCGTCAGGCCTGTTGATTATCTCGCAATTGCTCAGCAGCAAGAGCAAATAGGCCGAAGCGAACAGGCCTTAGCACACAGGCTGTAATTGACAAGTTTGTTGTGACAACTGCGTGCCGAAACGCCTGTCCGGCTAGTCCCGGGGCCCGGGCACCACAAGGCAATCGACGGCACAGGA
Source organism: Alphaproteobacteria bacterium (assembly GCA_016780765.1). GTDB lineage: Bacteria > Pseudomonadota > Alphaproteobacteria > Puniceispirillales > Puniceispirillaceae > UBA8309. The sequence goes on from JADHLH010000014.1 coordinate 31,968, forward strand.
CCCGTCCGCACCGCAGATCATCGGGTTGATGTCAATTTCAGCGATCGCATCATCAAGCGCGGCGACCATCTGTGAAAAGCGCACCAGCTGCGTGACCACTGCCTCCATATTAGCGGGCGGTTGCCCCCGGTATCCGGCAAGCAATTCTGAAATGCGTAATTCACCAAGCAGGTGCCGCGCCTCATCCGCATCAAACGGGGCGCGTGCCGCGACCTTGTCCGCCAGAAATTCGATCATCACACCACCGGCAGACACAATCACCACCGGGCCAAAGCCGGGATCATAAATCGCGCCAAGTGAAAGCTCGGTGCCGGATGGCACCATCTCCATGACCAGCGCTTGCGGTCCAAGCCGAAGGGCAATGTCCTGATAGGCGGCGCTGGCCGCCACCGCATCAGTGATGTTGAGTCTGACACCGCCAACATCACTTTTATGGGCATAGTCCTCGGCGGTCTTAATCACCACCGGGAAATGCATATCTGACAACGCCGCCTCAAGCTCATGCAAGGAGGCGACCCTCGCCATCCCCGGTGTGACAAGTCCGAAATCAGCGAGCATGGCAAGGCCGTCAGCTTCTGTGACCGGTCCTTTTTCGCCAAGCCGGGATCGCCAGCGCGTGACCATCTGGCCATCAGGTGACGGCGCGGCTGGTGTGGTGGCGCGTGCCCTTGCATGACGGTCATGACGGTCACGATAGTCCCGATCATTCATCACATGGCGCACGGCAAGCAATGCATTGCGTGTCCCGCGCAACAACGGTACGCCGGCCTGGCGCAACCTGATGGCAAGATCACTGTCACCGGCCATCGAATAGTTGGAGGCCAGTGCCAGCGGCTTGTCGGTCATCTGCGCTGCCTTCATCACGGCCCGGCTATAGCTTTCCGCATATTCATAGCCGTCACGCGGGTTTGACATGAACAGGCCGATGCCAACATTCGGATCATTGACCAGCGCGGCGATCAGGGCGGCAAACCGGTTTTCAAGATCATTATGCGTGCCAAAGGCATCAAGCGGATTTTCAGCCACCAGACCGGGTTCAAGATGGGCCGCAAGCGCGCTGCAGGTGGCCGGCTCCAGGGCGGCAAATTCAATGACGTAATCCTCGGCGATATCGACGATCAGTTCACGCTCACCGCCAGAATCATGAATGGATCCCAACTGGCCGGGGGCTGGTTTGCGCGAGGTGTCAAACAGCGCCAGCGTCGCCGCCATTTCATCCATATCAGCAACCCGGTGTACGCCATAGGCGCGAAACACCGCCTCATAGACCGCGTCATTGCCGGCGATTGCCCCTGTATGCGACACCGCCATCTGTGCACTCTTCGCTGTCCGACCTACTTTCAATATCACCACCGGGATGGCGCGCTGGCGCGCCGCGTCAAGTGCCTGCAGAAATCCTGCCGGATCACGAATTGTTTCAACAAAAAGGCCGATAACCCTGGTCTCTGGCTGATGCAGCGCCCAGTCCATATAATCGGCAACTGTGGTGACAAGTTCCATGCCGGTGGAAACCGCAAGCGTGAACCCCAGCCGCCTGTCGTTATTTGGCAGCGCGCTGAAGGCCGATCCCGATTGCGCAATCCACGCAATGCCGCCCTTTTGCAATCCTGACGGTGAAACAGCACTGGCCACGCGCAGCCCTGCAGACGGCGTGTAAAAACCCATGCAATTCGCGCCGCAGACCGCCATGCCTGCTTCTGCGGCCTTTGCAGCAATGCGGGCTGACAAATGGGGGCTGTCATCATCATCCAGATAGCAGGCGGCAAAAATTGTTGCCGCCTTTACGCCAAGCCCGATCGCCTGATCAAGGATGGCCTCAACAAACCGGCTGGCGACCCCGATTACCACATGGTCAGGCACCTCTGGAAGCGCACCAAGATCGGGGTAGCAAGGCTTGCCAGCAAGCACGGCAAGGCGCGGGTTCACCGGATAGATAGTCCCCGTAAAGCCGTCGATCTGGCTCATCGCCAGCATCGCCGCGCCTGTACTGTCTGGCCGGTCTGATGCCCCGACAAAGGCAATCGACCGCGGACAAAGAAGGGGACCGAGAGGGTGTTGTGTCATGCCATCGTCACACCAAAAAATTCCACATTACATGAACACCCAAAAAGCAACATTCGTCCAGCGTCCAATTGGTGATTTGATCCCGGTGTCCAGAAATTTTCCTTACCCCTGTCCCCAACAGCTTGTTAGCCTTTATGGGCACGCCACGATAAAGGACGGTTCCATGAGCAATGAAAATCCGGGGAGCAATGAAAATCCGGAGAGCGACCAAAGACCAATCACCACCCGAATTGATGGCCGTGTTGGCATTCTGACCTTTCATCGGCCGCGGGTGATGAACGCCTTTAACAGCGCGCTTATTGATGCAACCAATCAGGCAATGGATGCCTTCATGAATGATGACGCGGTGCTGGCAATCATCGTGCATGGCGATGGCCGGTGCTTTTCAGCCGGATTTGACATGAAGGAGAGCGCTGCCCGCGGAATCAGTGGTGAAGATGAATGGCGGGACGTTCTGACCAAGGATTTTGACTTCATCATGCAGTTCTGGAACGCGCCGAAGCCGACCATTGCGGCGGCGCACGGCCATTGCATCGGCGGAGCGATGGAATTGTTGATGGCGTGTGATCTGGCCGTTGCAAGTGAATCCACCTTGTTTGGCGAGCCAGAAGTTCGCTTTGGATCCGGCATTGTTGCCATGCTTGCGCCCCATGTGATTGGCCCGAAGCAGGCCAAGGAATTGTTGCTGACCGGCAATGACAGGGTCAACGCCCAGCGTTGCTATGAGATGGGCATCCTGAACCGTGTCGTCGCCGACGGTGATGAGATGAAGGCGGCGATGGCATTGGCCACCCAGATCACCAGCGCCGCACCGCGTTCGGTGCAGATGACCAAGGCCGCAATTCACCGCAGCTATGAACTTGCAAAGATGCGAACAGCATTGCTGGAGGCGCTGGAAACAGACATCCTGATCGAGGCCGATGAATCGCCCGAAAGAGTGGAGTTCAACCGCATCCGCAAGGAACAGGGGCTAAAGGCGGCATTGGCATGGCGTGATGCACGCGCGTGACTGGCGCGGATCGGGGTTGCCGGGGACGACTTGAAAGCCTGACCCATAAGCTGAGTGCGATCGTCGACGCGGAGACCAGGCTCGTGACGGTTCCTGGAACAAAATTCACATAGCCGGGCAGATTCACAAACGCCAGATAACCCAGATCGGCCAGTCCGCCAACCATACCCGTTACCCAGATCGCGGTCAGATTTATCCGATAGATAAAGATGGCGCCGATCAGGGTAACAGCCCCGAACCAGAACAGGTTGAAACCATGCTGGCCCAGCACGCCGCCAACGGCCGGGTGGTGCTCGGCGACAAGAAGCATCGGATCGACCGCATCCGCGATGACAGCAAAACCCTGCGAGGTGGTCTGGGCCATCACCATCACGCCGGCCAGCATGTGAACAAGGCCCCAGATCACCCACAGGCAAGCAGCGATTTTCAAGGCAGAAATCTGTGTTTTTGTCATTCAGAAATCCTTCAAGGGGCGTATGTCAGTCAGTCAGCCCGGTGCCCGATCATTCTGCGGCCATTGCGGGCGCTGGTGCGGCGAGACGGACAAGCAGTTTATCCAGCGCAGCAATGTCTTCGCGGCGGGTTAGCTGATCAGTGTCTGTGTCCCAGGCTTCCGGCCAGCGTCCGATACCAAACGTGCCGCGCAGATCGGCACCAAAATGTGGCGCAAGAAGCTCTTGACTTGCCAGCACTCCCGCACCAGCCCTTGGCCCGGGTGACGCGGCCAGAAGCGCCATCGGTTTTCCCTGCCACAGCTCCATTCTGATCCGGCTCATCCAGTCGAAGATGTTCTTCCACGCGGCAGTCACAAAACCGTTATGCTCGGCAAAGGCCACCAGCAGCGCGTCAGCCGCACCGATCCTGTCAAAGAGATCCAGTGCCCGGGCCGGAATGCCCTGTTCACGTTCACGCTCTGGTGAATAGATCGGCATCTCAAAATCATTGATATCGAGATATTCGATCTCTGCATCGGCAAGGATGTCGGATTGCATCTTGATAGCTGCATATTCAACAAGCGTGCGATTGATGGACTGGAGGCTGTTGCTGGCCGCAAAGGCAAGAATTTTCATCGGATTGAACCTTTCTGTCTGCCCTTATCGAGGCATTGATGATTCGGAGCAGATTGCTCAGGCGCGACCAAGTTGGGCCAGAAGCTGGGCCCGGTGGATATAGAGGACGGCGGCCGACATCAGGCCAAGCACCATCGCAGGAACTGCAGAGGGGCCAAGAATGAACCAATTGGCAAGTATTGCGCCGACCATGGTGGCACCAAGAAGTACCGCGCCGGCAACCTGGCGGTTGGGTAGCCACAGCAGAACAACACCGCCCACTTCGATGATGCCTGTAAGGTATCTGAACCACTGGCCAAGCCCGATTGTGTTATAGGTCTCGACCATCATTTCAACGCCGGCAAGCTTGGCGCCGCCAGCCCCCAGGAATACAAGTGTCAGAAGGGCGCGAAGAGCGATTGAGATATATTTCATGACATGGCCTCTCGAGTTGGATGTCTCCCTGTTGGATGTCTCACTGTTGGATGTTGTGCGTGGGAAGATTTATCCCACCAATTCGCTATGCGCACCAGATGACCATATGCACACCTAATGCGCGTTGATGCGACATTACAATCATGCTAGTGATAACCTATGCAGCATTGGTTGGAACTCAGAACAGCGCTCATGCTTGCCCGCCTGGGCACAGTCAGCGCCGCGGCGGAATCCCTTGGTGTGCACAGGGCCACCGTCAATCGTCACATAGACACACTGGAGACAGTGCTTCGCGCGAAGCTTTTCCAGCGGCACGCACGCGGCTACACATTGACCGAGAGCGGGCAGGAGATGCTGGACGTTGTTGGTCGGGCAGACGAGATGTTCAGTGATCTGGCCGGAAGGCACCATGGACGCTCCGAGACATTGTCCGGCAATCTGATTGTGACTGCCCTGCCCGGCATAGCATCGCTCCTTACCCCGGCCCTTCGCGAGTTTCACCTTGCACATCCGCAGATCAACATCGAATTTGCGGCAAGCAGCAATTTGGCAAAGCTGGAATATGGAGAGGCGCATATTGCGTTTCGCGCGGGACCAAAACCGAACATGCCGGACTATGTTGTCAAATTGTTCAAACGCATCTGTTTCGGCCTGTATGCAGGCAGGCGATATGTGGAATTGAATGGACACCCCGCCGCGGGCGCGCTGGCAAACCACAATTTTGTCGGATCAATCGAACCGTCATCTCGCTTGCCCTTCGCACAATGGATGAAAACCCATGTCAGTGATCGGAATCTGTCTCTGAAAACCACAGACCAGCAGGTCACTATCAGCGCTGTCAGGGACGGCATCGGCCTCGGATTCTTGTCTGAAAACGATGTGTCCGGTGACCCTGATTTCGTGGAAATACTGCCATCGGCACAGGATTGGTCCGTCGCTATCTGGCAGGTGACCCATATCGACCTGCACCGGACTGAAAAGGTGCAGCAGTTTCTGAAGCACATCCGCTATCTCGATAGCCGGGCGTAGATCGCTGGTATCTGAAGCCTGACACAGCAAGGATCGAGGCAAGCGGGCCAAATGGAAAAATGGGAAGGTGGAAAAATGGGAAAATGGTGCCCGGGGGCTGTCTTGGTTCCGTACGTATGTACCAGCTGGCAGCCTTGATTGAAGCTGTGCCTAGAATCTCACTCAGCAGATGCACCGTCAAGATGCATCAAAGACCTACCCTGTGACCTACCCGCAAGAAATCTACTGGTAATGGAAAGAGCCTACTGTAGT
>JADHLH010000091.1 GCA_016780765.1 Alphaproteobacteria bacterium
CGGCATGGTGATGTGGGACGAGATCGCCGCTGAAGTCGCTGATGAATTTCCGGATGTCAGCTGGGACAAGATGCTGGTTGATGCCATGACCGTGCGGATGACATTACAGCCTGAAAGCCTTGATACCATCATCGCTACCAACCTGCATGCCGATATCCTGTCCGATCTTGCGGGGGCATTGGCTGGCAGTCTGGGTGTGGCCCCGACAGCGAACATCGATCCTGAACGCCGCTTCCCGTCGATGTTCGAGCCAATTCACGGGTCGGCCTTTGATATAACCGGCAAGGGCATTGCCAACCCCGTCGCGACCTTCTGGACAGCGGTTCAGATGCTGGAACATCTTGGCGAGGGAAATGGCGCCCGCCGACTGATGAAAGCGGTTGAGGATGTGTGTGCCGCTGGCATCATGACCCCAGATGTGGGCGGTAATGCCAACACGCAGGATGTGACGGACGCGGTGATTGCAGCGATCCGTGAATCCAATCTGTAACTGGCCTGCTGCGGATCAGATATCGAGCGTGTTTTCTTTCTCCCAGGACGAGAAATGTCCCATGAAGGAATCCCATTCCTGCATCTTCAGTTTGAGATATGCGGCCGAAAATTCGTCACCCAGCATTGATTTCAGTGACCGGTCCTTGTCAAAGGTGCGCAGGGCATCCAGCAGGTTCAGCGGCAATTTTGGTGCGCCGCGCACCTTATGCCCCTCAGCATACATATCGATATCATAGCGCCGCCCGGGGTCGGCCGCATTGCGCACACCGTCAAGACCGGCCGCAATAATAACTGCCTGCAGCAGATACGGGTTGGTGGCCCCGTCGGCAAGCCGCAATTCAAAACGCCCGGGACCCGGCACACGCACCATATGGGTGCGGTTATTGCCGGTCCAGGTGACGGTGTTCGGGGCCCATGTCGCGCCGGACAGGGTGCGCGGCGCATTGATCCGTTTATAGCTGTTGACCGTCGGATTGGTGATCGCGGCCAGCGCGCTGGCATGTTTCATGATCCCGCCGAGGAAGTGACGGCCCTTGGCGGACAGGCCCAGCTCCATGCTGTCATCGGCAAACACGTTGGTCTTGCCAGCTTTGTCCCAGACCGAGATATGCGCATGACAACCATTGCCGGTCAGCCCTTCAACCGGCTTTGGCATGAAGGTGGCGCGAAAGCCGTGTTTCTCAGCCACTGATTTTGTCATGAATTTGAAGAAGCTGTGCTTGTCGGCGGTGTTCAGAACATCATCGAACTCCCAGTTCATCTCGAACTGGCCGTTCGCATCTTCATGGTCGTTCTGATACGGTCCCCAGCCAAGTTCCAGCATGTAGTCGCAGATTTCAGCAATCACGTCATAGCGGCGCATCACGGCCTGCTGGTCATAACAGGGCTTGGCAGCCTTATCATATTCATCTGAGATCTGGCTGCCATCCGGGGTCAGCAGAAAGAACTCGGCCTCGACACCGGTTTTGACATGCATGCCTTCTGCAGCGGCATCGGAAATCAGCTTGTTCAACACATTGCGCGGGGCCTGCATGACCGGGGCATCATCCATCATGCAGTTGGCAGCAACCCAGGCCACTTCAGGTTTCCACGGCAACTGGATTACCGAATTCGGATCGGGAACAGCCAGCATGTCAGGATGCGCCGGTGTCAGATCAAGCCAAGTGGCAAAGCCTGCAAAGCCAGCCCCTTCAACCTGCATGTCAGCGATGGCCTGCGCAGGTACCAGCTTGGCGCGTTGTCCGCCAAACAGGTCGGTGTAGGAAATCATGAAGTATTTGACGCCGTTTTCCTTGGCGAATGCTGCCAGATCGATGGTCATGTCGGTCTCCCTTTGTTGCGCGTGCCTCTGTGGATCCTGTGCCGATATAGCCGCTGCGGTGCTAAAAGCTGCCACTGCCCGGAATCCAGCTGGTGCCGGCAAGCGGTACGCCGGCCATGGCGGCTGCCTCAATGGTCAGCGCACACAGATCTTCGGGCTCAAGATTATGGACGTGATTCTTGCCGCAGGCGCGCGCGATGGTCTGCGCTTCCAGCGCCATGACTTTCAGATAGTTGCGCAGGCGACGCCCACCCTCAACCGGATCCAGACGCGCCATCAATGCCGGGTCCTGCGTGGTGATGCCGGCCGGATCATTGCCCTCATGCCAGTCATCATAGGCTCCGGCCGTGGTGCCGAGCGCGTTATAGTCATCTTCCCAGCGTGGATCATTGTCGCCGATGGCGATCATCGCGGCTGATCCGATCGATACAGCATCAGCTCCCAGCGCCAGTGCCTTTGCGACGTCGGCCCCCGAACGCACCCCGCCTGACACGATCAGCTGCACCTCGCGATGCATACCCAGATCCTGCAACGCCTTTACCGCAGGGCGGATGCAGGCAAGGGTGGGTTGACCAACATTTTCGATGAACACATCCTGCGTGGCAGCCGTGCCGCCCTGCATGCCGTCAACCACAACTACATCGGCACCTGCCTTGACAGCCAGCGTGGTGTCAAAATAGGGGCGCGCGCCGCCAACCTTCACATAGATCGGCTTTTCCCAGCCGGTGATCTCACGCAGTTCGAGGATTTTGATTTCAAGGTCATCCGGTCCGGTCCAGTCAGGGTGGCGGCAGGCAGATCGCTGGTCGATACCCGGCGGCAGGTCACGCATGTCAGCAACACGGTCGCTGATCTTCTGGCCAAGCAGCATACCGCCGCCGCCCGGCTTTGCGCCCTGGCCGACAACCACCTCGATAGCATCGGCGCGCCGCAGATCATCCGGGTTCATCCCATATCGTGATGGCAGATACTGATAAATCAGCTTTTCCGAGTGGCCACGTTCTTCTTCGGTCATGCCGCCGTCACCGGTCGTGGTCGAAGTGCCGGCCATCGTGGCCCCGCGACCAAGCGCCTCTTTTGCCGGGCCGGACAGCGCACCAAAGCTCATACCCGCGACGGTGATCGGTATATCCAGATGGATCGGTTTTTTGGCAAAGCGTGATCCAAGTGTGACAGATGTTTCGCACTTCTCGCGATAGCCTTCCAGAGGATAGCGCGACATCGATGCGCCAAGAAACAGCAGGTCGTCGAAATGTGGCACCCGCCGTTTGGCACCGCCGCCGCGGATATCATAGATGCCGGTGGCAGCAGCGCGCCGGATCTCAGCATTCACCGGATTGCTGAAGGTCGCCGACTGAATTGGCATGGTTCGGGGGGGCATGGTTCGGGGCGGGTTGTTTTTCTGGTGATCATCCATCAGTTCAGACCTCAATAAGCGCCAGCGTTGTCAATGTCGAAATGGTACAGCTTGCGGGCTGATCCATAGCGGGTGAAGTCCTCTGGACGGGCATCGCTGCCAGCCTCTTCAAGAAGACCGCGCAGCAATTCAATATGTTCGGGGCGCATGTCCTTCTTGATGCAGTCGGCACCAAGGCTTTTCACACTGCCGCGCACAAACAGGCGCGCCTCATACAGCGAATCCCCCAGCGCATCCCCAGCATCACCGCACACGACCAGCGTGCCTGACTGGGCCATGAAAGCTGACATATGACCGATATTGCCATGCACCACAATGTTAATGCCTTTCATCGAAATACCGCATCGTGACGAGGCATTTCCCTTGATCACCAGCAGGCCGCCACGCCCGGTGGCACCGGCATATTGACTGGCATCACCTTCGATGACGATCTTGCCGGACATCATGTTTTCGGCAACGCCCGGGCCGGCTGATCCGTCGACTGTGATGCTGGCTTGCTTGTTCATACCACCGCAATAATAGCCGGTTGACCCCTTGATGGTGACATCGATCGGGGCATCAAGACCAACCGCAATGGCATGGCTGCCGCGCGGATTGGTGACCAGCCATTCAGTCTGGTTGGTGTCACTGTCCTGTGATTGCAGGGTTTCGTTGAGGGCGCGAAGTCCCTGATCTGCAAGATCGATGGTCTGCATGTCAGTGCGTCCAGAAATATACGGTTGCGGGTTCGGGCTCCCAGACGCGAGCGGCATCGATATCCGGTAGGTTGACCAGCGCACGGTATTCTGACCCGAACGCCACATATCGATCAGTTTCGGCCATCACCGCCGGTTTGCAGGCAATCGGATCGCGCACCACACCAAATCCGTCACGTGTACCGACAACAAATGTGTAGAAACCGTCCAGATCATCCAGCCCGCTTTCCAGCGCCTCACCAAGGCTTGCCCCACGGTTCATCTGGTTTGTCAGATAGGCGGCGGCCACTTCAGAATCATTGTCAGTCTCAAAGCTGATGCCGTCTCTGATCAGCTTGCGGCGAAGACTGTTGTGGTTGGAAAGCGACCCGTTATGAACAAGGCATTGGTCAGCGCCGGTGGAGAAGGGATGCGCGCCCATGGTGGTGACAGCTGATTCGGTCGCCATGCGGGTATGACCGATGCCATGCGTGCCGGTCATCGCCGGGATGGCAAACCGGTGTGCAACATCGCGCGGCAGGCCGACTTCCTTATAGATTTCGATGGTCTCGCCCGTGCTCATCACCCGAATATTGGGGCGCATGTCAGCCAGCAGCGTGCGTGCGGCATCAATCATGTCCCGCGGCAGGGCCAGCACCGCATGGGTATCGCGCGACTGCAGCGATATCTTGCTTGCCAGCATCTTGGACAAGGCGGCCTCCAGACCGTCAAAATCTGTATCAGGGGTGGCTGATTGCAGCGTGATCTTGGCGATGTCTGTCGGGGTATTCCCGTTCTTGCCACTTCCTGCCTGATCACCGTAAATGGCGATGCCTGCGCTGTCCGGCCCGCGGTCCGACATGGTAACCAGCATGTCGGTCAGCATGCTGCCGAGCTCGGTCTGAAGGGATGCATCTTTCAGAAACAGTCCGACGATTCCGCACATGTGACGACGTCCGTCCTTTTCAAAAGTTGGTTTGGCAAGGGGCAGGGCCCACTACCTAGATGATGCGGCATGCCGGCTTTTGTCAATATAACGCCGCCACGCAAATTGGCCCGGCGGTGTGGCAAGGGGTGACCGCGTAACGAAAAACCCTAGCCAGCAGTCAGATTGACGTTGTTGTGACGGCGATGCCACCCAATACCAGCACCAGCGACGCGCGTGCCAGCATCGGGATAATTTTCATTAACCGGGGGTTCGGCGCGCTACCCGTTCTGGTTATGGATGAGAGGTGGATATTCAACCCGATGTTTGCAACCAGCAAGCCTGTCGCACCCAGCAGTTTGACATGAAATGCCCAGCCCATATTCATTCCGCCATAAATCAGATAGGCCAGTCCGAATCCGGTGATCCACAACAACACCACGGCAATCAGCGACAGCCATGCCAGCGTGCGCATGGCGCGCTGTACAGGCGGGGCGGGCGGTGTCTCTGCCTTCAGATGCGATGACTGGATGATGGCACCGCCAATCCCCAATCCACCAGCAAGGAACAGGGCGAGATAATGAATGAACTTCAGAATAATAACGAACGACATGGTAACCACTCCTTGCAGGGTGGATGACTGTGGCAGCAATTCGCTGATCCGGCCAGCCTGAAATGCCACCGGACAAGCTGTTATCAGCTGGTGAAAATCAAATCAGGCCAAGCGACAATAAAATCAGGCTGAACAACATTCAAATCAGACTGGTCGCGACCAGGCGCAGCCCCATCACAAGAAAACCGAACAGAACAAACCGGCGAAACAAGTCCTGCGAGATCCGTCCACGCAACGCTTCACCAATCTGAAAGCCGGCAAGAACAACCACCAGCCCCAACAGTGATTTCAGCATCACGGACGCGCTCAGCAGGCCTGATACAAAAAGACCGGCGCCCAGCGGCAGGCACCCCGACAGGAACAGAAACCCGGTCGCCCCGATAAAGCGTTCCTTTGATGTATTGGTTGCCAGAAGATACATCGCCACTGGCGGGGACCAGATTGAACTCAACCCGCCCAGAATACCGGCGGCAACACCCAGCCCGATCTGCCATGACCGGCCCGCCTTGATCGGCAGCGCCAGTCCGAACAGCTGATTGGCGGCAAAAATAATCATCGTGCACCCGATGGCCACAGTCAGCAGCGCAGTCGGATACACCGCGATGAACATCGATGTCACCAGTATGCTGCAGAAAATGGCACCGGCAAACCAGCGGTAATCCATGATGATGTTGCGCCGGCCCGGCGCACGCGAAAACTGCCAGGCGTTGGAGACGATAATCGGTACCCACAGCAGTGCTATCGCTTCGGTTGGCGGCATGATCAGGGTCAGCAATGCCATGCCCGCTGCCGGCAGGCCGATCCCCAAAAATCCTTTGACGATGCCCGACACCAACAGAAAGATAGCGATCAGCGCCAGCAATTCAGGGTCTTGGGATGGCAACAGGGCCGCAGGAAAGAAGTCGGCCATACTGCCTCTATTCGCCGATACGCGAATTCAGCAACAGGCTGGTATCGGTCTCGGTTATGCCGTCGATCTGGCGCAGTTTCGAAATCACCGCATCGAAATGTTCCAGCGTTGGCACCTGTATTTCGGCCGCAAGGTCCCACTTGCCGTTGGTGGTGTGCAGGCGGGTGATTTCCGGTGTGCCAATCATCTTTTCGATGGCGTGTTCTTCCTTGTTCGCCTGAACGCTGATCAGAATCCAGCCCGACACCTTGTGCCGGAATTCCTCGGTGCCCAGCTTGACTGTATAGCCCGAAATGACGCCACTGGTTTCCATCTTCTTTATATGAGCATCAATCGTTACGCGCGATACGCCAAGTTCCCGCGCCATCTGGGTTACCAGCATGCGCGCATTCCGTTTGAGCAAGGCGATAATTTGGTTATCAAGATCCTTCATTTTCTTTCACATCTGAAAAGTAACGATGACATTTCTGTAACTTTAGATGCATTTGGGCAGCATTACCAACAACTGATCGCGTTCAATCGCCGATTGCTGTCAACGCTTGATCGAACGAAGCCCAGATATGGACGGGTGATCAAGCAAAGGCATCGGGAAGCGGGGCGGGTTAGTCGATCAGGGTGCGAACGCTGTCGAGCGTATCTGCCTCACCCGCCAGTTTGTCCCAGCGAATTCTGTTGATGCGGGGAAAGCGCAGTGCAACGCCTGATTTGTGGCGCGGGCTGTCATGGACGCTGTCAAATGCCAGTTCCACGACCAGTGTCTTTTCCACTTCCCGCACCGGACCGAACCGGTTGGTGGTGTGGGCCCGCACCCATTTGTCCAGTTCGCGCAGTTCCTCATCGGTGAAGCCTGAATAGGCTTTGCCAACGGGTAAAATCTCATTGCCCTTCCAGATTCCAAAGGTGAAATCAGAATAAAAGGAGCTGCGCCGTCCATGTCCGCGCTGGGCGTACATCATTACCGTATCAATCACCCGCGGGTCGCGCTTCCATTTGAACCACGGTCCCTTTGGCCGGCCGGCAATATAGAGGCTGTCCTTCTGTTTGATCATCAACCCTTCATGACCAAACATGTCCGTGCCGGTGTCGCGCAATGCTGCCAGTGCCTGCCAGCTGTCGAAGGATAATGTCTCCGACAGGTCCAGGCGCGGATTGTCATGCTGCCGCAGAAATCTGGCCAGCCTGTCGCGGCGGGTGACAAGTGGCAAATCGCGGATGTCTGCACCGCCATCAAACAGCATGTCATAGACGCGCACGAAGGCTGGCAGATCGCGAAGCTGCGTCTTTGCTGCCTTTTTGCGGTTCAGCCGCTGCTGCAGATGGTTGAAGGGTTGCGCATCGAACAGGATGTGATCACCGCGATCTGTTTCGGGGCCATGATCCTGCGGGGCACCGATCAGCAATTCGCCGTCCAGCACCGCCTGTCCGCGCAAGGATGTGGTGACATCGGGAAAGGCGGCAGAGATATCATCACCGGTGCGTGAAAACATCCGCCCCGGTGCCGGGCTGTCTGCTGCATCACTGCCGGTGTCAGCGCCGAATACCAGCTGCACGCGTATGCCATCCCATTTCCATTCGGCATCATAATCCGCCGCTTCAAGGCGATTGAAATCACGGTCGGCGTCAATGGGGTTGGACAGCATCATCGGATGGAAAATGTTGCCAGCCGCAATCTGCGGCTTGTCGCCAGTGCCATCCAGCCAGGCGAAAAGCCCGGCATAGGGGATGTCCAGCCCGTGCCAGATCTTTTCTATCTCTGCCAGATCCTGTCCGCCATATTGCGCCAGCGCCGTCTTGGCAAGGCGCGCTGACACACCCACCCGCAATCCGCCTGTTGCCAGCTTGATCATCGCCCAGCGTTCATTTGCCGATGCATTGTCCAACTGGTGGGCGATATAGGCTTCCAGCGCAGATTTCGGGGTGGCCTCGACATCGGCGATAAAGCCGGCAACACCCGGAAGCGGGGATGTTTCCACATCGGCGGAGTCAGCCTCAGGCCAGATCAGCGAGATTGTTTCGGCCATATCGCCAACATA
>JADHLH010000092.1 GCA_016780765.1 Alphaproteobacteria bacterium
GGGGTCCCAAGGACACATTTTGGGTTATATTTGAAGGAGTGTGAATGGCGTTTTAATACACCTAACCCAAAACAGCAATTATCACAGATGAAACAATGGGTTAAAAAACATATGGGCTAGTTATCTAGGACAGCCCCTTGATATTTCAACACTATGGTGCGAAAGACAGCCGCCGATAGAGACCAAAGCATGCTAGGCTGGGCCGAACAAATGAAGAAAGTAGCCAGCATGATGGTTGAAATACGCTGTTCCAAAATGATCCGCCTTGTGGGCAGCCCCCTATGATCCGCTGGCTGGATGAACATCAGCCAAAGCTGCTGTCGCTGATCATGCTGATGATACTGGCCACCATGTACAGCCTGGGCTTTCTGTCCGCGTCACTTGCAACCCTGGATACAGGCCCCGTCAGTGCTGGTGGCTTTCGGGTGATATTGGCCTCGCTGTTTTTGCTTGTTGTGGTGCGCGTGACCGGGGTCGGGCTGGTCAAAGGCGCGGTGATGTGGCGCTATGCTGCCATCTACGGCACGGTGTGTATGGCTGTGCCATTTACCATACTTCCCTGGACATTGACCTATCTCAGCAATGCCACCGCCGCGATCTATTTTGCAGTGATTCCCATCGAAGTGCTGGTCCTGTCGTGGATATTTCTGGGATCACCCGTGTCAGCGCGCAAATGGGCCGGCTTTGCCATTGCATCAGGCGGGCTGATCTTTCTCGTCCTGTCCGGGGCAAAGGGCGCCGCAGACACTTTGGCAGGACCAGAGCTGCGCGCTGACAGCGACATGCCGCTGTGGGTGCCGCATCTTGTGTGTATCCTGACCGCTATCTGCATCGCCGTCGGAGGTGTGCTGTTCCAGAAAATGCCAAAGGCATCGCCGGTTGCGATCACAGCATCAGCACTTTTGATCGGCAATCTGGTAGCCGTGCCTGCGGTTCTGTGGTCGCCGCCACCGGCCATCCCGTCACCAGAAGGCATGTTCTGGGTACTGGTCAGCGGGATTGTTGCCACCGGCTGCGGCATGATCCTGCGCGGCATGCTGATCCGGCGGGAAAGCGCGATCTATACCTCTACCAACGGCTATGTAGTGCCAGTCATCTCGGCAATCATTGGCTTTATTGCGCTTGGCGAGACTGTGGGACCGGTGGCGATCCTGTCCTATCTGCTTGTGCTTGGAGGGTTGTTGCTGTCACGCGCCTGAGGCAGCAAGCTCTTCGGCCTCAATCTGGCGGCGGAACTTCTTGCGCTCATGATCCAGAAGATAGCGCTTGCGCAGGCGCAGGCTCTTCGGGGTCACCTCCAACAACTCATCACTGTCGATATAGGCCATCATGTCTTCAAGCGACATCCGGCGCGGCGGTGTCAATGTGACCGCCTCATCCGTTCCGGCAGCACGAACATTGGTCAACTTCTTGCCCTTCAGCACATTGATCTCAAGATCGTTCTCACGGCTGTGTTCGCCCACAATCATGCCCTGATAGACCGCGGTCTGCGGGTCGATGAACATGATGCCCCGATCCTGCAGGTTGAATAGCGCATAGGCCACGGCCGTGCCGGTTTCCGAGGCAATCAGAGCGCCATTGCGGCGGCCCGGAATATCCCCCTTATATTCGGCATAGCTGTGGAACACGCGGTTCAGCACGCCGGTGCCGCGCGTATCCGTCAGGAAACGGCTTGGATAGCCAATCAGGCCGCGTGACGGCGCAAAGAATACCAACCGCGTCTTGCCCGCACCGGATGAGCGCATATCCTGCATTTCAGCCTTGCGCCGGTTCATCGCGTCCACAACCGTGCTGGCATAGTCCTCATCGACATCAATGGTCACTTCTTCAATCGGCTCGAGGCGGCGACCAGCCTCACGGCGTACCAGCACACGTGGGCGCGACACGGTCATCTCAAAACCTTCGCGGCGCATGGTTTCGACCAGAACACCAAGCTGTAATTCACCGCGCCCGCCGATTTCGAACGCATCCTTGCCCGCACTTTCGGTAAAGGTGATGGCGACATTGGTTTCCGCCTCGGCAAGAAGGCGCTCGCGGATCATCGTCGAGGTGACCTTTTTGCCTTCCTTGCCGGCAAAGGGGCTGTCATTCACTGTGATCGTAACGGACATTGTCGGCGGGTCGACAGGCGTTGAATGCAGTGCATCACTGACCTGAGGATCACATATGGTATCGGCAACCGACGCCTTTGCCAGACCGGCAATACAGATCAGATCACCAGCCTGCACCTCATCCACCGGCACCCGCTGCGTCCCTTCAAAGCGCAGCAGCTTGGTCAGACGGCCGACCTCAATCTGACTGGCATCAAGATTGATCGCCTTGACCGGGCTGTTCACCCGCGCTGTCCCCTGCATGACGCGGCCGGTCAGGCAGCGCCCAAGGAAGGGATCACTGTCCAGAAGCGTGGCAAGCATGGCAAAGGGCTTGTCAGGTTCCACCTGTGGTGCCGGCACATGGGCCAGCACGCGGTCAAGAAGCGGATGAAGATTGTCACGCGGGCCATCCAGCTCCTCAGCCGCCCAGCCATCACGGCCAGAGGCATAGAGGATCGGGAAATCCAGCTGATCGTCATCAGCGTCGAGCGAGACAAACAGATCGAAAACCTCATCGACCACCGCATCGGGGCGGCCATCGGGACGGTCGATCTTGTTGATCACAACAATCGGGCGCAACCCCTGTTTCAGCGCCTTGCCAAGAACGAACTTGGTCTGCGGCATCGGGCCTTCAGCCGCATCAGTCAGCAAAATAACCCCGTCAGCCATGCCTAGAACACGTTCCACCTCACCGCCAAAATCGGCATGGCCGGGGGTATCAATGATATTGACGCGCGCGTCCTTCCAGACAACCGAGGTCGGCTTCGCCAGAATAGTGATGCCGCGTTCCTTTTCCAGATCGCCGGAATCCATCAGCCGTTCCGCAATCTTCTGGTTATCGCGGAATAACCCGGTCTGTTTCATGATCGAGTCGATCAGCGTTGTCTTGCCATGGTCAACATGGGCGATGATGGCGATATTTCGCAATTGCGTTGGCATGCGGATCTCCGGTCCGGGAAACAGCTTCGGCGCATCTGGTACAATCTGCACAGACGGGGCCGGCACGTTCACGGCGCCATAAAACCGGATATGCACCGGATTGCAAGCAGTAATCATCGCTGCAGAGAAAAAGGTCTTTTGCAGCGCGAAAGCCAAAACCGCATATCGCCCGCTACCTGCCACCCCGCATCAATTTTATTGGCGGCTGCGAGGACATGAAGCGGTGTCGCAAAACCATCACAAGACCGTAAATCAACCGCAACATTTGCTGGTGACTATCAGGTTCATTTAACTGACGGAGCGGATTATGTCATTTTTATCCAAAAGCAAGCCAATCATGCTATCTGCCGTGCTGACAGCCGCGGCATCGGTACCTGCCGCAGCGCTGGACATGACTGAAAAAGCAAGCATCAAGATCGGTGACGGTGAAGGCTATGCGGAAATGATCCGCTATCACGCCCCCTCGCAGAGCCTGTTTGTGACCGCCTCTGAGACCGGTACGCTTGAGCGTATTTCCATGGCCAACCCGTCAGCCCTTGGCCTTGCGACGCCCTTTGATCTGGATGGTGGAAACGTCACCGCGGTTGCGGTTCATGGTGATCTGGTCGCTGCCTCCATCAAGGCGGATGCTGCAGATGCTCCGGGTGAGGTCAAGCTGTACGACACAAACGGTACGCTGCTGGCAAGCTATCCAACAGGTGCGCTGCCAGACAATGTCGCCTTTTCGCCCGACGGCCGATACATGCTGACAGCCAATGAGGGTGAGCCTTCTGATGATTACAGCGTTGATCCGGAGGGCAGCTTCACCCTGATTGATCTGGCAAACGGTCCCACCAGCGCAGTGGTGACACAGATTTCGCTGGACGGTTTCAGCGCACCTGCAGGCAGCCGTATCGTCAAGCCGGGCAGCAGCTTTGCAGCCGACGCCGAGCCTGAATATGTGGCCTTTGCCCCCGATGGCAAGCTGGCCTATGTCACCTTGCAGGAAAACAACGCTGTCGCCGTTATCGACATCGCCTCAGCCAGCGTTGCGGCTGTCAGTGGTCTCGGGACAAAGAATGTCTCACGGACAAGCCACGACATGTCGAACAAGGACAGCGGCATCAATATGAAACGCTGGCCAGTACTGATGATGTATCAGCCGGATGCGATTGCCGCCTATGAAGTCAAAGGGGCAACCTATCTGGTGACCGCCAATGAAGGTGATGCGAAAGACTATGACGGGTTTTCCGAAGAAACGCGCGTCGGCAAACTGCAACTCGACAAGACGATGTTTCCAAATTCTGATGTTCTGCAGCTGCCGGAAAATCTGGGTCGGCTGAAAACCACCACAACTGGGGGTGACACCGACGGTGATGGCGATCATGACCTGATTTTTGCCTATGGCGGTCGGTCATTCTCAATCTGGGCCGAAGACGGCACGCTGATTTTTGACAGCGGAAACGCGTTCGAAAACGTCATCTCCAGGCGCTCACCCCAGCTGTTCAATGCAAATGGCAGCATGGAAAAGGCGGATGACCGTTCCGATGACAAGGGCCCTGAACCCGAGGCGCTGGCACTTGGTGAAATTGATGGCCGGACCTATGCCTTTATCGGCATGGAGCGGAACAATGCCATCTTTGCCTATGACATCACCTTACCGTCAGACCCGCATATGGTCGGCTATATGATGCCGTCATCAGCACACAACTCGCCAGAGGGGCTCGAATTCATCAGCAGTGCCGACAGCCCGACCGGCAAGCCGCTTCTGGCCATCGCCTATGAGATGACCGGCACGGTTGCAGTGTATGAAATCAGCCACTGACCGGAACTGCGACCTTGCGGATGGCAGGCAGATACAACGCCTGCCATCTGTTCACCTGGGCGATAAGCGAGCTTTTATTCAATTGCATAAAGCGCCAGATGTACGCTTGCCGCGCGACGCCCGCCCACACCGACAAAAAGTGTGTCATTGACCCAGGCATAGTCCGGGTGGCCCGTTTCAAGGCGGGCATGCGTTCGCATGTAATAGGATGACGGGTCCACCTGATCACCTGCCGCGACATGCCGCATGACATCATCCGGCCCGTGGCGATGACCAAAATTGCGGATTTCAATGATCGCGCCATCATCGGTCCTGAAGGCATAGCGCGTATCAAGTTCAGCCAGGCCGCTTTCAAAAATAGTCTGCCAGTCAGCACCAATATTCAGAATATCTCCGTTCAGCGCCGGCCCACTGACCCGCCCGCCAACAATCGGGATGATGCGACGTATGCCAGCGCGCCCCCGCCCCATTTCGCGGGCCGGATCAAGGTTGATGGTTAGATCGGCTATATGGCGCAGCACCGGTTCAGGAAGCATCGTTGTTCTCCACGCATCACGCATTGACGACCAACATTAGAGCCTGCCGCATCTGAGGCAATAGCGGCTGTTCATCTACCAACTTTTTTCTGATATGCCTGGACGATACGTCAGATAAGTACGCTGGCGCGTTTTGTATGACAGTTTGCGATGCAGCAGCGCCGACCGGGATTGATAAAACAGCCATCGGTGCAGACGGGGTTCGGTATCATGACACAAAGGCCCGCTTCCCCGGCTGACCGGGTGATTATCGCAGGCGGCGGCATTGGCGGCTTTGCCACAGCCCTGACGCTGCAACAGATCGGCGTCCCAAGCCTTGTAATTGAACAGGCGCAGCGCATTCGCCCGCTCGGTGTCGGCATCAATCTGCAGCCAAACGCAATCCGCGAATTGATGGATCTGGGTTTCACCAAAGCTGATCTTGATAGCTTCGGTGTGCCAGCGCAGGAATGGGCCCTTGTGGGGATGAACGGTCAGGACATCTATGCCGAGCCGCGCGGGACCGAGGCTGGCTATCACTGGCCGCAATATGCAGCGCATCGCGGACAATTTCAGATGGCGCTTTATGACCGGTTCAGGCGGCTGGCCGGCGATGATTGTATTCAGCTGGCTTCGCGCGTTACCCAGTATGCGATTGCAGATGATGGCCGGGTGACGGTGACGATCGAAACACCAGCGGGTGAACGCCATGAGACCGGCGGCCT
The DNA here is from genome assembly GCA_016780765.1 of Alphaproteobacteria bacterium. Lineage (GTDB taxonomy): Bacteria > Pseudomonadota > Alphaproteobacteria > Puniceispirillales > Puniceispirillaceae > UBA8309. The sequence continues at coordinate 6,077 of JADHLH010000092.1, forward strand.
GCTGATTGGCGCTGACGGCATTCATTCCGCCATTCGCGCGCAGATGCATCCAGCCCAGCCACCTATCCATTGGGGCGGCGCTTTGATGTGGCGGGGCACCTCGCTGGCAAAGCCTCTGCGCACGGGATCATCCTTCATCGGGCTTGGCACGCATCGCCAGCGCATGGTGATCTATCCGATCTCTCCCGCCGACCCTGATACCGGACTGGCGATAATCAACTGGATCGCCGAGGTCACCATCGATGATGTCACTGCCAGCAACCGCACTGGCTGGTACAGCCAGATCGAAATAGATGATTTCATTCATCATTTTGAGCATTGGAAATATGACTGGCTGGATGTGCCGGCGCTGATCCGCGGCGCCGAGGCCGCTTATGAGAACCCCATGATCGACCGTGATCCGGTATCGCATTGGACAGACGGGCCGGTGGCATTGATGGGCGATGCCGCGCATCCGATGTATCCGACCGGCTCGAACGGGGCGAGCCAGGCGATCATCGATGCACGTGTTCTGGGGGCCAAAATCCTTGCGCATGGGATCGGACCATCTGCACTGGCGGCCTATGATGCCGCGCTGTGTGAACCTGTGTCACAAATTGTACTGCGTAACCGCGAGGCCGGGCCGTTCGGTTTGCTGAACCTGGTGAATGAGCGCTGCGGTGGTGAGTTCGAGGATATTGACGAGGTCATCCCGCTTGCCGAGCGCGAGGCCTTTATGGCGCGTTACAAATCTGCTGCCGGGTTTGCCCGCGATACACTGAACGCTGCCGCGCCGACAATTGCCCCCGGTGCGGTGATGGCGCACGCCTAGAGTAGAAACACTATCAACGCCTTGCCGTGATCTTATTTGGCGGCGAAGGCCTGCGAAACACCAAAAGGGAAGACAACGGGACGTCTGTCAGTGAAGAAGACGTCCCGCCAGATGATGTCAGATCAGTGGTCAGTCAGCGTCCCTGATTACAAAGTAACCAGCAAAGGGCGCACTGCCAAAGTCTTCCGGACCGTCTGATCCGTCAGTATTGCCATCACCCCATTGAATGCCGTTGTCGGTCAGCAGGAAATTGAACACAACGGAAAAGGTTTTCGGCGTAACTTTCACTGGAGTGCTCAAATTCATAACGCCAACTACCCTGCCCTGATTGATGCAAGCCCCGCTTGACGCGTTTGCCCCGCGGGTGAAGGCTGTATTTGTGATGAAACCGTCAATCGTCCCGCCAGTCACTTGCGCGCCGATATATCCTGAATAACAGATATTCGCAGAGTCCCCGAATTGTACCAGCGAATCCGTCTGTGCGGTGACAACGCCGCCATTGACACCATCAGAACCATCGCTTCTGAACGTGCCCAGCGTGTCGTGTGTAAATTCACCCGAAACGGTAAAACTGCTGCCCATTACGATATAGGGAAAATTATAGGTCCCGACAGCCGGGGCAGTGCTGGTGCCGGGCAAGGGCGTAACGCCGCCAATGCTGGCCGCAAGGTCGACTTCAGTTGCTGCGGGGTTGCTGTATGTTACAACACATGTCGAGTCATCAAAAGTTGCGGCTGTCTTGGCAGCGCCGTAAGGATGTGAAGCGCAAAGCCCCATTTCGTAGATGGTGATCCCGTATTGGGTTGGCGTCGACCGGCACATGCCATCATCAGGCAACATCGTGCCTGTGGCATTGCATGCCGATACGGATTCTGCATCGACATTGGAAATGGCGAAAGCCTGCATCGGAAACATGACCGCAGTCAGCAGGCTTGCTGCCAGAAATTTTGCGAAGTTTTTCATTTTAGACTCCCCCAACGCCAGAGGTAAATTTGGTTTGAAATGCGATCGCATTATTCCGACGCACCGGCGTCAGCATCTCGTCACGCATAGACCTGTTTTCAAAGGCTTCATCTGAAAAGAACGGGATGGCAACCGGCTTTGGCGCATTGCCAATCGGCATGGAATATGAGAGCCGGCCAAAATTCTCATCGGTTTGTGTACCATCATAATCCCGGCGGCCTACCTCGACGCTTACGCCATCAACGATATAAGCGAACTGCAGGCTATATGTGTTGCCCTTGGTGTCAGCAGCACCGTCCTCACCATTCCACTTCCAGCTTTTCAGGAACAGGGTCGTGCCGGGCATATATGGCAGCTTGGCACCAAGCTCGACATCATAACCACCAAGTGCATGTTCCTGATTGCTGTCCTTCCCCGACTTCCATTCGGTCAGTGCCTGATATGAATTGGCGGTCAGCCCAAGGGTCGAAGACTTGATCTCGCCACCAACACTGGCACGCTGATGCCCGTAATCCGCGTCGTAATCAAAAAAGGC
>JADHLH010000093.1 GCA_016780765.1 Alphaproteobacteria bacterium
TGGCATGTTTCCAAGTTTCGTCGATGGAAAGCCAAGCGTTAATGAAAAGGGTCTTGTGGAAGGCCTGTCAGTACTTGGGTCGGACCATTGGTATGATGTTCCCAACCAAAAAGTTTGCAGCTATCGACAGCACTCAGTAGAAAAAGCCATTCCGGTGCGGGCCGTGCGCAGTATCGCAAACAATTATACTTTGTTTGCTCTGGAGAGCTTTATCGACGAAATGGCCTTGGAGTTGGGTCGAGACCCACTCGAATTCCGTCTTTCGATGCTGAAAGCGCTGGGCCACAATGCTGGCCCAGATGCAGATCACATTGAAAAATCTCACTCTCCCAAATGGCTTAACTATTCTGCTTATCAGAAAAGCTCGGCAATTGGAGGTGCCAAACGCCTTGCAAACGTCCTTCGAATTGCGTCAGGTGTGGCAAACTACGGTTCAAAGGTTTTGCCAGAAAATACCGCGCAGGGGATTGCTATTTCTGGAGCCGAAGAACGCCAGAACCCTTCTTTCACTGCTTGCGTAGCCGAAGTCCATGTTGACCCGGATTCTGCTGCTATTGATGTGCGGCGGCTCACCATTGCGATTGATGCAGGCGTTATAGTCAACCCTGACGGTGTTAGGTCTCAGGTTGAAGGCGGGCTGCTGTGGGGGTTATCAAACGCGATGTACGAGAAGATGACTGTCCAGGCCGGCGCTATTGTTGAGCGCAACTTTGATTCATATAGCTGGCAAGCGAATAGGAATTTGCCTGAAATGGACATTCATCTTGTCGAGAATGGGTTGTATCCAAGCGGTGTGGGTGAGCCGGCCACAAGCATCGTAGCACCGGCAATTGCCAATGCCGTGGCACGGGCGTCGGGTGTAAGATTACGCAGCTTGCCCCTTGACCGGCAAAGCCTTATGGACCAACTCAGTGCGTAGTACGAAGAGAGAGGTAGACGGCCATGATGGCTGAACTGGATGTCAAAGGCACCATGCACGGGTTTCAGGACGCGAATGTCCTGATCTCCTACAGCGGGTATATCTCTGACCAGACGCTCGAAGGCATTTCCCAGGGCATCAAGGCCATCTTCGAATCTGGCCCGACAAAAACCCGCAAGTCACGCAAGGTGTTCTCGGTCTTTGTTGAGTCGGCCCAGAACATCATATTCTATTCTGGCCGCCGGATGGCCATTGAAGGTACGCGTGACGGCGCTGGCTATGGCGCCATCTTCATCCAGACCACTGGTGAGGACGCCTTTTCGGTGCTGTCCTCAACCATCGTACTGGCCGACAAGAAAGATGATTTCGAAGGCCGCCTGAACAGCCTGATGGCGATGAGTGATGAGGATATCGACGCCGCCTATGAAGAACAGCTGATGAACCAGATTACCGGCTCGGAAAAAGGGGCCGGGCTGGGGCTGTTTGAAATCCGGCGTCAGGTCAAGACGCTCAGCTTTGAATTTGAACCTGATGGCGAGGATTTCATGCTCGTCATGCGGGCAGACATCTGACGAGTAAAGACATATGCAAGTTCTGAATGAAAAGACCAACAGAATGCCGGGGGTCAGCCTCGATGCCGAAAACCATGCCGTGTTGCTGGAAGGCGAAGCTTATCCGGAAGATGTTGCCGCCGCGTTCGAACCGCTCATGACATCGATCAGCACCACGCTGGCCGAGTCCGGCGAGACGCCGATGACGGTAAAATTTCAGCTGCAATATTTCAACAGCGGCTCATCGCGCAAGATTCTCGAGATCATCAAGATGATTGATGCCAGCGACACAGCGCACAACATCGAATGGCTGGCCGATCCTGAAGATGACGAGATGATCGACCATGGAAACCGGTTTTCCCGGGCGGTCAGCAAAGCGGGCTTTACCGTTGTCGAGGAAGAGCTGTGAGCGCAAATGAGCTTATGGAGACATTCTCCTCGCTTGGGGAGACGGCCAGCCTTGGCAGTGGCGAGACCCTGTTCTCGGCAGGCGCTCTTTGCCAGAATATCTATGTGATCATCTCCGGGCGGGTAAAATGTCAGGCCGAGGGAAAAGCCGACATTGAACGCGAAGCTGGCGATGTCCTGTGTCTGATCGATGCGCTTGCCGGCACAACATGTTCACGCAGTTGCAGTGCGCTGGAAGATGTCGAGCTGATGGTGATACCGACACAAGCCCTGACCAGCATGCTGGAAGCAGCTGATAACGTCATGGCAATGACAATGAAGGCGTCCGCTGTACGCGTTGCCCTTGCCCAGGAAGGAGCGCCTGCCTGATGGAACAGGTTCATCTCTATAAAGGTGAAGTGGCGGTCATGGCCGGCACCGAGGCCGATCATTTCTTTCTGGTGCGGCATGGACGCCTGACCCGTGTCGATATCAACGACAAGGACAGCGACTATGCCGAAAATGAAATGCTGGGCATTACCAATGTTCTGCGGCGACAGGCCTATCGGCATACCTATGTGGCCTCGCTGACCACGACCTTGGTCAAGCTGGACCAGTCGGTCATCACCAGCCGTCTTGCCGAACAGTCAAAATCCTTTCAGGCGCTGTTCGGAAATATCGTCGGCCAGCTGGATGGCGGCTAGGCCCTGTTCTGCCGCGCGCCAATGGCGGTTTGAAATTCTGAATTGCCAAACACCTGTCTCTGTCATGATGCCGCGACTGCCTGCGGCCAGACAATGACACACGCCATCCCCTACAGTCTTGAAATCAATCGGGAACAGACATAAATCCCGATCACATCACCAGACAGACCGATTTTTGGGATGAACAAACGGGGAGCCAAGATGACCGACCAGAATTTCGCCTTTGAGGCTGATACAGGAAAAATCCTGAATATCGTGATCAACTCACTTTATTCGCAAAAAGAGATATTTCTGCGCGAGCTTGTTTCGAACGCGTCAGATGCCATCAACAAGCGCAAGTTCGAAGTCACCTCTGCCGGTGGCATGACAGACAATTTTGACGGCGAAATCACCATTGCGGTCGATGCCAAGGCAAAAACAATCACCATTTCCGACAATGGCATCGGGCTTGATGCCGACGAGATGAAGGACACGCTCGGCACCATCGCAAGTTCGGGCACCAAGGCCTTTATGGAGAGTGTTGCCAACAGCGACAGCAAAGATGATTTCGGCAATGCGCTGATCGGCCAGTTCGGTGTCGGCTTTTATTCGGCCTTTATGGTGGCTGACCGGATCGAGGTGGTATCACACCGTCACGGTGCGAAGACAGCTGCGCGTTGGGAAAGCGACGGGCAGAACGGCTTCAGCATTGGCGATGCAACCCGCGAGGCGGTTGGCACAGATATCACCATACATCTGCGAAAAGAGGCAAAGGAATATCTCGACCAGCCACGGATCGCACATCTGGTTCGCAAATATTCCGATCACATCACGCAGCCGATTTTCTGGATTGGCAAAGATGATGAACGCGAAAAGCTGAACAGCTCTACCGCCCTGTGGACACGGCCCGCCAAGGAGATCACCGAAGAGGAGTATCAGAACTTCTATGCCGGCGTATCCTCGGCCTATGACACGCCATTCGCCACCTTGCACAACCGCACTGAAGGCACGGTGGAATTCACCAATCTGCTGTTCATTCCGTCGACCGCACCGTTCGACCTGTATGATCCGGAGCGCAAGTCACGCCTTCAGCTCTATGTGAACCGGGTATTCATCACCGACCAGTATGACGGTCTGGTGCCAAAATGGCTGCGCTTCCTGCGCGGCATCATCGACACGCCGGATGTTGATTTGAATGTCAGCCGTGAAATGTTGCAACAAAACCCGGCTGTCACCCGGATCGGCAAGGCGCTTGTGAAACGCGTGCTGAACGAGCTGAAGAAGGCGCTCGACAAACGGCGCGAGGAATATGAAACGCTGTGGGCATCACTTGGCCGGGTCATCAAGGAAGGCCTGTATGAGGACGAGACCAATCGCGCCAAGATCCTCGAGATCAGCCTGTTTGCGTCAACCAGGTCTGAAGGCATGGTCACCCTTGCCGAATATGTCGAAGGGTTTGCCGAAGGGCAGGACGTTATCTATTACCTGTCGGCAGAAAGTACCGAACTTGCCATGCGCAGCCCGCATCTGGAATCCTTCCAGGCCAAGGGTATCGATGTGCTGCTGCTGACAGACCCGATTGATGATTTCTGGCTCGCGAACACCACCGAATTTGATGGCCGCGCCTTTCAGTCGATCACGCGTGGTGAAGTTGACATCTCCGAGGTTGGCAACAGCACATCTGACGACAAAGAGCCTGAAATTGTGCTGTCCGACAGCTTTGTTGCAAAGATCCGCCAGGCACTGGGTGAAACGGTGGCCGATGTGCGCGGCTCATCAAATCTTGAGACCAGCCTTTCACGACTGGTGTCTGACGAAAATGGTATGGACCCGCAGATGGAACGGATGATGCGCATGCATAATCCAGACTTCAAAGGCGGTGCCAAAATCCTTGAGGTGAATGCCAAGCACCCGCTGATCAAGGCCTTCAATTCGAAAATGGAGACGGGCGATTTTGATGGCTCGGAACATTTTGCCAGCCTGATCCATGACAGCGCGCTGGTATCAGAGGGTGAGCCGATTGCCGATCCGCGCGGGTTTTCAGAGCGGATTGTCGCGGTAATGGAAAAAGCCCTGAAATAGTCATTTCACTGAAAATTTTGAACTCACTGAAATGACAGCAGCGCGTCGCGCCGGGATGCCTGATCAATACCAGGCATCCGGCAGTTCTGACTTGCGGCGGGCCACATAATCCTGCAACGCCGCGCGGGTACTGTCATCCATCGGCGGTGGCACATATGACTCCAGCATGGCGTTCCAGCGTTCATGGGCGCTTACCCGCATATCCTTGCTGCCCGCCTCTTCCCAGCTTTCGACATTCTCGCTGTTGCTGAGGGCGGGTTCATAGAACGCGGTCTGGTAGTTGCGCATCGTATGCGCCGAGCCAAGAAAATGGCCGCCCGGCGCCACTTCCTCATAGGCATCTTCAGCAAAGGCATCCTTCGACATATCCAGCCCCTGACCCAGAATCTTCTGATAGCTTCCCAGACGGTCCGCATCCATCACCAGCTTTTCAAACCCGGTGCACAGCCCCCCTTCCAGCCAGCCAGCGGCGTGCAGGACAAAGTTCGCCCCGGCCATCATCGTCGAATGCATCGAATCAGCCGATTCATAGGCAGCCTGCGCATCCTCAATCTTTGATGCTGTCAGCGATCCACCACACCGCAGTGGCAGGCCGGCCCGGCGCGCCAGCTGGCCGATCACATAGTTGGAAACGACAGGTTCCGGCATGCCAAAGGTCGGCGCACCCGACTTCAAAGACATCGAAGACAGGAAATTGCCAAGAACAAACGGAGCGCCCTTTCTGACCAGCTGCGAAAACGCACAAACCATCAGGGCCTCGCTCATTGCCTGGGTGATGCTGGCAGCTGTCGAAACGGGGCCCATCGCACCCGACAGGATGAACGGCACGACGACAATGCCCTGCCCGCGCCCGCAATAGACATTGACCGCCTCGGTCACCACCTTGTCGACCAGCAAGGGCGAGTTGGTGTTGACGTTGCCCATGATCACACAGTTATTGTCCAGCACATCACCGCCAAACAGAATCTCGGCCATATCGACACTGTCTTGCGCGCGGCTCATCTCGGTAATCGCGCCCAGATGCGGCTTGTCCGACAGCGTCATATGCGCCAGCACCATATCCAGATGGCGCTTCGAGACAGGAATATCTGTCGGCTCGGCAATGACAAGTCCGGTGTGATGCAGATTGGGGTGCAGATAGGCCAGCTTCAGCAGCTTCTCGAAATCATCAAAGGTCGCATAGCGGCGACCACCATGCAGGTCACGCACGAACGGCGCCCCATAGATCGGCGCAAACACCTGATGCGCACCACCGATTGTCACCGATCTGTCCGGATTTCGGGCCAGCTGTATGAACTGGCGCGGCGCATTCGCGCACAACTCGCGGATCCACTTCGCATCAGCCCTGATCAAGTCTCCATGCGGCCCACCGGGCGTGATACCGGCGTCGCGCCAGACCTGCAATGCCGCCGGATCATCACGAAAGGCAACGCCGACATTCTCCAGCATCCAGTCGACCTGCGCTTCGATGCGTTCAATGCCAGCGCTATCCAGCGGGTCAAAATGCGGCAGCACTCGTTGGATATGCGGCGATGGCGGGGCAAACGGCACCTTGTCCGGCGACCGCCTTGCAGACCGTGCGCGTCTGGCCATGTCACTCCCCCTGCTCTCACTTTATCGAGATGCCCGTATTCCGATTGTGACGCCAACTTTCAAATAGGCAGCATTCTGCGCACGACATGAAATTTCCCGCTTCTGTCGTCAGCTGCCCCGGGCGGGACCGCATCATGAACGGCTCGTCAGGTCCGGTTGCGACTGGCACCGCATCGCCGGGCATGCTAGGGATGCGGCCAATAGCACGGTGCGTCATGGCTGAAACTGTTCGGGTAATGTGATGAATGAAGACCGCGATGTTGTGATTGTCGGCGGCGGCGCTGCTGGCCTGATGTGTGGCCGTGTAGCAGGGCAGCGGGGCCGGTCCGTTCTGATTCTTGATCATGCAAAGCGCGCCGCCGAGAAGATTCGCATTTCCGGTGGTGGGCGGTGCAACTTCACCAATATTCATTCTTCGCCAGAGGCCTTTCTGTCGGGAAACCGGCATTTCTGCAAATCTGCCTTTTCACGCTATACGCAGGATGATTTCGTTCAGCTGGTCACCCGCCACCAGATTGCCTTTCATGAAAAGAAGCTGGGACAGCTCTTCTGCGATGACAGCGCCCAGCAGATCATCGATATGCTGGTTGACGAATGTGAAGGGGCTGGAGCTGAACTGCGCCTGAACACAACGGTTACCGATATCCGGAAGACAGCGAACGGATTTACCGTGCACGCAGATACGCAATCCGGCACGCACACCATCACCTGCCAGTCACTGGTGATTGCGAGTGGCGGCCTGTCGATCCCGAAAATCGGTGCCAGCCGTTTTGGCTATGATGTTGCAAAACAGTTCGGGCTGCCGGTCACAGCGGTGAAACCTGCACTGGTCCCGCTGACCTTTCAGGACGAATTTCTGCATCGATGCCGCGCCCTGTCCGGCCTGTCGGTGGATGCCGAAGTGCGATATGGCAAGACTGTCTTTCGCGAAGGTCTGCTGTTTACCCATCGCGGCCTGTCAGGCCCGTCGATTCTGCAGATCAGTTCTTATTGGGACGAGGGACAGGCGCTGGAGATCGACCTGCTGCCTGATATAGATGTGACCGCCCTGCTGAAGGCGCGCAAGTCCGAGACCCCGCGCCAGGATGTGCTGACTGCGCTTGCCGACTGTCTGCCGCGCCGGCTGGCCGCCGATATTCTGGATGAATTGTCAGTATCCGGGCGTCTGGCAGATTTGCCTGACAAGCTGTTGGCGCGCACCGGTCAGCGGATCAATCGCTGGCAGGTGAGCCCCAGCGGCACCGAGGGGTATCGCACAGCCGAGGTCACGCTGGGCGGGGTGGATGTGAACGCGCTGTCATCGCGCACCATGGAGGCCAAGACACAGCCCGGCCTGTTCTTTATTGGCGAGGTGGTCGATGTAACCGGCCATCTTGGCGGCTATAACTTTCAATGGGCCTGGTCGTCGGGATTTGTTGCAGGCGAAGCTGCCTAGCCCCGTGCGGCGGCGCGTGACAGCAGCTGGTCCAACGCTTGCGAGAACCGCCCGCGATCAGCCTTCGAGAATGGCCGTCCCTTTGCCTGGCGAAACGGGTCTGCAGCCCGCATGTCTGTCATCAGATCACGCGTCGCCAGCACATTGCCAACATTATCCGCGCTGACCGGACTGCCATCCGAGCGCAGCACCGCTGCCCCGTTTTCAACCACACGGGCCGCCAGCGGGATGTCATTTGTAACCACCACATCCAGCGCGCCGGCATGATCGGCAATCCAGATATCTGCGGCATCCGGGCCATCATTGACAATCGCCAGATCAATCAGCGGATTCGGGTGCGGGCGGATGCCGCCATTGCAAACCATCACAGCCCGGCAGCCATGACGGATCGCAATGGTTGTCACCTCATCCTTTACCGGACAGGCATCAGCGTCGACATATACAATCGTTCCAGACGCGTTCGTCATCAGCAGTCCGCCATGAGGGTTCCATCCTGTTGCCAATTACCGGGCAGCCAGCCCTTACAGATAGCTTGAGAATTGGCCGCCCGCCACAAAGGTATCAGTGCCAATGGCCCTGATCCTTTCAATTTCGTTTTCATCCAGCCACGGGGCGGTTGCCGCTGCCAGTGACGGGCGCTGACTGACACGGGCAAACCAGGCGGTTGTGCGCGGGTATCGCGTCT
>JADHLH010000094.1 GCA_016780765.1 Alphaproteobacteria bacterium
GATGCAGATGACACGTTCCCAAACTGTCAAGACCGGTGACGTCAAGACTGGCGACGCCAGGACTGGTGACGTCAAGACTGGTGACGCCAGGACTGGTGACGTCAAGACTGGTGACATAAAGACTGGTGATTACACACCTGGCGGGCTTACCCTGTTGGCGTGCGGCGCGCTTGCCCATGAAATTCTTGCCATCACAAGCCAGTTTCCCGATGGCATGGTTGATCTGACCTGTCTTCCTGCCTCCTGGCACAACCATCCTGAAAAGATTGTTCCGGGCCTTGCCCGCAAGGTTGCATCACTGCGCCGCAAGGGCCGCCAGATTGCTGTGATCTATGGTGATTGCGGAACAGGTGGCGAGATTGATGCCTTTCTGGAACGCGAGGGGTTGACGCGCATCTCCGGTCCGCATTGCTATGAAATGTTCCTGGGCACAGCCGAATTTGATGCCGAGATGGAAGATCAGATCGGCACATTTTTCCTGACCGACTATATGGTCCGGCATTTTGAACGCATTGTGATGCAGGGCATGGGCCTGCGCGCATACCCGCAGCTTCGGGACATTTATTTCGGTAACTATACACGCGCTCTCTATATCGCGCAGACAGATGATGAGGGGTTGCGCCAAAAGGCCCGGCGGGCCGCTGACGAGCTGGGTCTGACCTATGACTATCGGTTCACCGGATATGGCGCGTTTCCCGACTTTGTGGCGGATGCGATTACGGCAAGCACCTCTCAGACATCACAGCAAAAACAGCGGAGATAAGGATGGCACAGCTGATCACATTATATTGGCGTGATATTCCCGCCCAGGTCATTGCCGAGCGTGGTCGTGGCCGCAAGCGAGAGCAGGCCAAGATTGAACTGTCACGGCGCTTTGCCATTGCCATTGATGCCGCTGCCATGCGTGATGGCGCGGATTCGACAGATGACTATCTGGCAGAATGGCGTCGCGGCGACCCGGTTGAATGTGGTGAGGATCTGGAAGCAGAGGCAGCAGCAAAGGCAGCAGAACTGGAAGAGGACTACCCGGCAGACCGGGTGCGCCAGCTTGTCGAGAATGGTGGAAATAACCCCGATTAACCGGTCAGATGGGGGCATGTCGCAATCGGAAGATAGGGGGGCGTTGGTAAGCCATCGCCAGCGGGCCGAAATCGCCATTCTTCCGCCCTGCGATACATGCAGACAAACAGGACCAATTCGAATTTCATGTTCAATGATTTCTGAGCGGAGTGAATGATGGCCAGTACTATCGAGATGATCAGCAAGGCAGCCACCGACTGGTCCATCGAAGTCACACCGACAGGCGCCACCAAGATCGAGAGTTTTCGTGACTGCTTGCCGCCCGGCACCACGGTGAATGTGACATTCCTGCCGGGGACCGACCCGGCCGAAACCATTGCTGTCGCCGAACGCCTGCATAATGACGGCATGCGGCCAGTGCCGCATCTGGCGGCCCGGTCCTTGCGCGATGCTGACCAGCTGGATGAATTGCTGACAGCCTTTACCAGCCGCTGCGGTGTCGATGAGGTTTTGTGTATTGGCGGCGGTGTCGACAAGCCTGTCGGGACGTTTGATGCCACGATACAGGTGCTGGAGGCCGGTCTGATCCAGAAACACGGAATTCGCTCGGTTGGTGTTGCTGGCCACCCCGAAGGCAGCCCTGATATAAGCGATGAGGAAGTTGCCGAGGCTCTGGCAGCAAAAAATGCGCTGGCCGCTCGTGATGGTCTGAACCTCTATATCGAAACGCAGTTCTGTTTTGAGGCAGATATCGTTCTGGACTGGGAACGCCGCGTCAGGGCTGCCGGGAACACGCTGCCGATCCGCATTGGCATTCCGGGACCGGCGACGATCAAGACGCTGTTCCGTTTTGCCCAGATTTCCGGCATTGGCCCGTCGATGCGCTTTATCGCCAAACAGGCAAAGAATGTGGCCAAGTTGATGACGGTACAGTCACCGCATATGCTGATTGCCGGCCTTGCCGAGGGCATGGCTGCTGATGATGCCTGTCTGATCCGGCATTTTCATTATTATCCGTTTGGGGGATTTGCCCGCACTGCCGCCTATGCTGGTGCCATTGCCGGAGGCAATATTGAACTCCTGCCGAAAGGCGGGTTTGACGTGATTGCCAACTGAACCGATGACTGAGCCATTAAAGGCCATCGCCGTAATCGCAGAAGGAGCGAATTCATGACCAGAACCTTAGTTTCGTCGGACAAGCAGGAAGTCGTCATCGGGTTTGATGCCCCCTTTTGCGTAATCGGAGAACGGATCAATCCGACCGGGCGCAAGCTGCTTGCCGCGGAAATGGCGGAAGGCAATTACGATCGGGTTATTTCTGATGCCGTGGCACAGGTTGAGGCCGGTGTCACCATGCTGGACGTGAATGCTGGTATTCCGATGGCGGATGAACCTGCGATCCTGGCTGAGTCAATCAAGCTGGTACAGGATACGGTGTCGGTGCCGCTGGCCATCGACAGTTCTATTGTTGCTGCGCTGGAGGCCGGTCTGGCTGTCTATAAGGGCAAGCCTCTGGTAAACTCGGTGACGGGCGAGGAAGAACGCCTTGAGGTAGTTCTGCCGCTGGTCAAGAAGTACAACGCCGCTGTGGTTGCCATTTCGAATGACGAGACAGGCATTTCAGAGGACCCGAACGTCCGTTACGAGGTTGCCAAAAAGATTGTCGAGCGGGCCGAAGATTACGGCATCCCGCGTGAGGATGTGATCGTTGATCCGCTGATCATGCCGGTTGGTGCCATCAATCTTGCCGGACGGTCGGCGCTGGACCTGATCATACGGCTTCGCACCGAGCTGAAGGTAAACACCACTTGCGGGGCATCGAACATTTCCTTTGGCCTGCCGAACCGGCACGGTATGAACGCGGCATTCCTGTCGATGGCGGCTGGTGCTGGCATGACGTCGGCGATCATGAACCCGCTTCACGCCGAAGAGATGACCGGCATCATGGGCGCGAATGTGATGAACGGGCATGACCCGGAATGCCGCAACTGGATCAAGCGTTTCCGTGAACCTGCAGCTGTTGGCGAGGGCGGGCGTGAACGTCGCCAGACGCGCCGTCGGCGCAGCGCCTGACCGGGCAAGGCGGATGCCGTGAGCGACACCGGATCAGACATCAAGATCGTCTTTACGCCGTCTGGGCGACAAGGTGTTGTGCCGACAGGCACAACGGTGTTGCAGGCGGCGCGGACACTTGGTGTTGATATTGATTCGGTTTGCGGCGGCCGGGCCCTGTGTGGACGCTGCCAGGTTGATGTGGGGCACGGCGAATTTGCCAAGCACGGGATCACCTCTGGCGATGACAGCCTGTGCGGTGTGACCGCTGTTGAAACCCGCTATGCCGACAAAAAAGGCCTTGCTGTCGGCAGGCGGCTGTCCTGCCAGTCCACATTGCAGGCCGATGTGGTCATTGATGTGCCACCAGAAAGTCAGGTTCATAACCAGCTGGTGCGTAAGGCCGCCGATGACCGGCAGATCGAGATGGACCCGATCATCCGGCTGTGCCTTGTCGAGGTGCGCGAGCCCGACATGCACGAACCGTCGGGTGATTTCCGCCGCCTGGTCGAGGGTTTGCAGGCGCAGTGGCCAGATCGTGTCAGCGGCGATGTGACATGTGATCTTCATATTCTGCAAACACTGCAACCGGTGCTGCGTGCTGGCGACTGGCAGGTGACAGTGGCGCTGCGTGATGCTCATCAGATTGTCGGTATCTGGCCGGGGCTGAAGGAACAGGTGGCCGGCGTGGCGATTGATGTGGGCTCGACAACCATGTCGGCGCATCTTTGTGACATGGTGACAGGCGACGTGCTGGCGTCGACCGGCGCGATGAACCCGCAGATTCGGTTTGGTGAGGATCTGATGAGCCGTGTGTCTTACGGCATCATGAATCCGGGCGGGCATCTGGAAATGACCAGCGCCGTCATTGAAGGGTTGCAGAAGCTGATTTCCGGTGCGGCTGAACAGGCCGGTCTTGCCGCCGATGATGTGGTCGAGATTGTGCTGGTCGGCAATCCGGTGATGCATCACCTTCTTCTGGGCATTGATCCGGTGGAACTTGGCGGTGCGCCATTCGCGCTGGCCGTTGATACCTCGATCGAAGTGCGTGCAAGCGAGATCGGGCTGGATGTGAACAAGGGCGCGCGGGTCTATATCCTGCCCTGCATCGCCGGGCATGTTGGTGCGGACGCAGCAGGTGTTGTGCTGGCTGAGGCCCCGCAGAAGGGTGAGATCAACACGCTTGTCGTAGATGTCGGCACCAATGCCGAAATTGTGGTCGGCAACAGCCAGCGGATGCTTGCCGCCTCTTCGCCGACAGGTCCGGCCTTTGAAGGGGCGCAGATTTCATCAGGTCAGCGTGCCGCGCCCGGCGCAATTGAACGGATCCGTATCGACAAAGATACGCTGGAGCCGCGCTTTCGGGTGATTGGCGTCGAGGAATGGTCGGATGAGGATGGCTTTGATGCGGCGGTGCAATCCACTGGTATCACCGGCATTTGCGGATCTGGCATCATCGAGGTGCTGGCCGAGATGTATATCAACGGCATTCTGTCAACGGACGGGGTGATTGACGGCGATGTCGTGGCGCGCTCACCGCGTATCGAACAGGATGGCCGCACATTCTCATACCGTGTTTCTGACAATGTCGTGGTCACGCAGAATGATGTCCGCGCTATCCAGCTGGCCAAGGCGGCACTGCATGCCGGGTTCCGTCTGCTGATGGACAAGATGGATCTGAAGCGGGTGGACAGGGTGGTGCTGGCCGGTGCGTTCGGCACCCATATCGACCCGAAATACGCGATGGTCCTTGGCATGATTCCGGACTGCGAACTGGAGAATGTTCGGGCTGCCGGCAATTCTGCTGGAACCGGCGCGCGGATGGCATTGCTGAACAAGGGGGCCCGGCGCGAGATCGAGGCGGTTGTTCGGGATATTGAGAAGATCGAGACGGCGGTAGAAGCCTCGTTCCAGGATCAGTTCGTCAAGGCGATGGCGATCCCGCATAAAAGTGAGCCCTATGAAAAGCTGGCTGCTGTTGTCGAACTGCCCGAACGCGTTCTGACACCGGATGAAGCCCCGGCAATTGAAAGCGGCAGACGCCGTGGCGGTCGCCGCCGCAAGGGATGAGCCGGATATCTTGCCAGCTATTCCTGTTCTGCGGTGAGGTCAGCCAGCATTGCAGCAGCTGATTTTGCGCGTCGCCAACTGGAGATGGCTATCCAGATCATGCCGCCAAGAGTGAGGACATAGCAGGGCCAGATAAAGCCACCATATCCGCCCATCTCAAGAAAAAAGCTCATGCCCCGCCCTCGCGCGCCATGGTGCGGATATGCAGTGCCGCGATGCGCCGTTCGGCCAGTACCGCCTGCATCCGCAGGATAACCACGAATGCGAAAAACAGATGCATGCCGGCCAGCATCAACAGCAGCGGGGTCAGCATTGCCGGATCAATGGATACGCCGCCGCTGCGCAGCAGGCTTGCCGGTTGGTGCAGCGTGTTCCACCAGTCGACCGAGAATTTCACAATGGGAACATTGATCAGCCCGACAAGTGCCAGAATGGCGGCCGGACGGCTGCCACGCTCGATTGTATCAAATGCATTCGCCAGCGCGATCACGGCGACATAAAAGAACAGCAGGATCAGCATGGATGTCAGCCGGGCATCCCATACCCACCACGCACCCCACATCGGCTTGCCCCACAGCGCACCTGTCACCAGTGTCAGAAAGGCGAACATCGCGCCCACCGGTGCCATTGACCGCAAGGCAACATCGGCAAGCGGGTGCCGCCACACAATATAAAACAGCCCGCAGACCCCCATCGCCACATAGCCAAGACTGGCCAGCCAGGCGGCAGGCACATGAACATACATGATGCGTACCGTATCACCTTGCTGATAGTCAGGCGGTGAAGCCAGCAGCCCGTAATAGAGGCCAGCCAAAATCAACAGGACAGACAGCACGGAAAGCGGCGCAACCAGCACTCTGGCGAGGCGCATGAAGCGGGTCGGATTTGCGAAATAGTCAAACATCGTTTTTCATATGGTGTGGCCCAGCAAAAACACCAGCAGCAAAAACACCAGCAGCAAAAATACTGGCCGTACAAATACTGGCCGTACAAGTATTGGCCGTACAAATATTGGCGGGCATGTTTGGCAGATCGGCCGCTGGCGGTATAACAGAGTGCCGGGTCATGAGGATTCCGCCTCGGCTTCGGCGAGGGCCGCCGCCGCCGCCACTGGCACGATGGCCAGCAACACCGCTGTCACCGCCATCAACAGCAACAGATGCGGCGTTATGATGTCATAGCCAGCCGGGTCATAGCCAACTGGGTCATTGCCAACCGGGTCCTTGCCAACCGGGCCACTGCTGATGGGTGATGAGGCCAGGGTTCCAAAAATCAATATCGGCACTGCCAGCGGCAAGACCAGAATGGCCATCAGCCCACCGCTATTGCGTGCGCCTTCGCCAAGCGCGGCGGCCAACACGCCAAGCAGCGTCAGTGCCAGCGTGCCAATGCCAAGCGCCAGGATCAGAGGCGCCAGCCTTGTCATGTCCACATACAGCATGACAGCCATCAGCGGTGTTGCGATCAGCATCGGTAGTGCGCTGACAAGCCAGTGGGTGATCACCTTTGACAAGGCGTAAAGGGGTAATGGCAAGGGCGACAGCGCCACCTGATCAATCCAGCCAGACCGCACATCATCCGCAAAAATGCGCGGAAACCCGGCAAGACTGGCCAGCAAAGCGGCGATCCAGATCACAGGCAGCGCAACTGGCTGCAGGCGCATCGGATCAGGGCCGACGGCCAGCGGGAAAAGTGTGATGATAATCAGGAAGAACGCCAGCATGACCGCGGCATCGCCCCGCCCGGCCCACATCAACGCCAGATCGCGCCGTATCTGTGCTGTCAGCATGTTCATTGCGGGTCTGCCAGCACAAGATCGCTGCCTTTGTGCGTGGGTGCCAACGGCAGATGCGTTGCTGCTATCACCATGCCGCCGCCATCCAGATGGCGAGAGATCAGATCATCGAGGCGCACTGATGCCGGGCCGTCAAGACCTGCATTTGGTTCATCCAGCAGCCATAACGCATCCAGCGGGCCAAGCAGCAGGCGGGCCAGCGCCAGCCGTCGCCGTTGCCCACGAGACAACTGGCGGGCCGGTATATCGGCAAAGCCGGCCGCTGACATCATCTGCAGAGAGGCGGCGATATGATCAGGCGTCGCATCAAACCCGTTCAGGCGCGCCCAGTCGGACAGATTATCGCGCCCGCTGCGGGCCGATGCCAACGCATCCGCATGACCGATGTACAGTCGCGGTGCCTGACAGATGATCGCCCCTGCCGCAGGTCGTAATCTGCCGGCGATGACGCGCAGCAAAGTTGATTTGCCAGATCCGTTCGGTCCGCGCAGACGGGTGATCTGCCCCGCCGACATGCTGTGCGACAGGCCGCGCTGCAGAACGCGCATGCCGCGCGCCAGCACAACGCCGTCAAGGCGCAGGCCTAAAGGTGGGTTGGCCCTCGAATTTGCCTCTGACGAATCTGGACTGGATTTTGGCGCGGCACTCATATCCGAGGTTTTACCCCCGTTCCGCCCCTACCGCCAGAGCCGAGTTTGCCGCAAGGTGTTAACCAAAAAATTACAGCTGTTCAGGTAAAGTGACGAATGGATCAGCTTCACAATTATTGGGAGATGTAGCACGGTGTCTTGTGGAGACAAACGACTGGGCTGCGGTTCAGGCAACTTCTGGCAGTGGATTCTCCAACTGACTTTCTGTTTGCTGCTGATCATGCCAGTGGCGGCGCAGGCAGCGGACTTGGAAAGGTTTCGCTCTGAGGCCCATGACAACAAAGCACTCGATGAGTCCCCAGAGACTGTTCTTGGATATCTGTCGAATCCGGACAATGCGGCCACATGGCAGGGCAATGTTGACAAGCTGAACAATATCGCTGGCGTTCTGCCAAGCCCTGTTGCAAGGGCTACGCCACCAACCAAGGAAAGCAATGGTTTCGATTTCGATGCGTCCAACATGGTGCGGTTGGCAAATGAGATTGAGGCCGAGAGGAACACGCCAAGCGTGAACTTCGGCGGCATTGGCAACGCTCTGTCCAGAGGCATTGAAAGATTGGGGGCTGTCCTAGATAACTCAGAATTGGGTTATCATGGAGAGCATTAGAAAGTCACGGATAAGTCAGGTTAAGCAAGATCGTCTTCTTGAGCATTTTGTTGCAGGAACGACCGCACGAACAGCTGCGAGTTTGGTAGGA
>JADHLH010000015.1 GCA_016780765.1 Alphaproteobacteria bacterium
CTTGAACCCACCTCACTGCATCTGATTTCCTGCTGAAGGACTTGGTGAAACTCTGCCATCCAGCAACCCTTACTTGGGCATTCCAAGACCTGCCTCTTTTACGCACACAACCCATCGATTTGACCTCTACTGTGTCAAATCTGTGTCAAAACAAGGTTTCTCTGAGGACAGACTGATACCGTGAACTGGTAACTATCTGAATATATTGTCTAGGAAATGGCGCGCTCGGGAAGATTCGAACTCCCGACCCCCAGATTCGTAGTCTGGTGCTCTATCCAGCTGAGCTACGAGCGCGTCGCGGCAGGGCGTAAGCCAGCCCTGCGAAAGATGGCGCACAATAGGCGAAGGCACTGGCGCTGGCAAGCCCGAACTTCAGGCCCTGTCTGGCGCGATATTCCCTTGCCCGGGGCTGTGCGGCTATCTGGATGCATCACGATTTTCTGCTGCCGGGTGGCACCTTCAGGCTTGCCATTATGCGCGCAGACACTACTCTCGGCGCAGGTTTGAACTTCGCTTATTTCAGGGTGATCCAGATGACTGAAAGCCAACAAAAATCCTTCCCGGTTTCGTGGGAGGAACTGCATCGCACCTCCAAGGCGCTGGCCTGGCGGTTGCTGGAGCTTGGCCCGTTCGAAGGGATCGTCGCGGTCACCCGGGGCGGGCTGGTGCCGGCCGCCATTGTGGCGCGGGAACTGGAGATCCGGCTGATCGAAACAGCGTGTATTTCCTCATATCATGGCAGCGACCAGGGTGAACTGGCTGTGCTGAAAGATGCGCCAAGCGCGGGTGACGGCACAGGCTGGCTGATCGTCGATGATCTGGTTGATACCGGCGAGACCGCACGGGCGCTGCGCACGATGATGCCAAAGGCGCATTTTGCCACTGTCTATGCCAAGCCGGCCGGCCGGCCGCTGGTTGACACCTTTGTTACCGAAGTATCGCAGGATACCTGGATTTTCTTTCCCTGGGACATGGAACCGCAGCCCTCAACACCGATCATCGGACAGCGCGCCTAGCTGCAGGCTATCAGTCTTCATCATCCGTGATGCCAAGAACCTGCAGCGGCAATTGCAGGCGAAACTCGCTACCATCATCGTTCGATCGCGCCAGTTTCAGATTGCCGCCCTGTGCGACGGCCAGATCGCGCGCGATGGCAAGCCCCAGACCAGACCCGCCGCGCTGTTTGCTGCGAAACGCAAGAAACAGGTCATCCCAGTGTTTCTGTGGAATGCCGGGCCCGTCATCGGCAATATCGATCACGGCAAGCTTGCCGGCGCGCCAGATATCAA
The DNA here is from genome assembly GCA_016780765.1 of Alphaproteobacteria bacterium. Taxonomy (GTDB): domain Bacteria; phylum Pseudomonadota; class Alphaproteobacteria; order Puniceispirillales; family Puniceispirillaceae; genus UBA8309. The sequence goes on from JADHLH010000015.1 coordinate 1,290, forward strand.
CGCTCAGCTCTTGCGCCCCGGCCGAGACGGCGTTACGGGCAAGATTCAGCAGAATGCGTGATAGCATGGTGCGGTCCATGCGCACTTCATCGGGGCCCGAATAGCGGATAGGGATGCTGGCGCTCTCGCTGGTTTCGGCCACCAGTTCGGCGGGGGCGAATCGCACCGGTTCGGGCAACGGGGTTTCGGCAAGGTAATCCAGGATCGACTGGCAAAGGTCTACAGATTGTTCCAGCGATCGCACGATATGCGGTGCCATGCGGCGCACGCGTTCATCCTTTGATGCCAGCAGCGTGTCGGCAACCAGCGTCGCCGAACTGAGCACATTGCGGATATCATGGTTGATCTTGGCAACTGCCTCGCCGATATCGGCCAGCCTTTCACGCTGTCGCAATGCCAGCAATGTATTGCGTTGCAGCGCCTCCAGCGCGTTTGCCGCCTCGATGAATTCAGGCGCGCGCGACACCATGGCAGGGATCGGGGTCGCAACAGAGGGATCAACGCTAAAGCTGTTGAGGGAATCGACCAGCGCACCAAGCGGGGCGGATACGCGGCGAATCTGATAGCGCCGGAAAAGCACTGCAAGCAGACCAAAGACACCAAGACCGCCGACCAGTCGGACAAGAAAGGCGGAGCGCAGCTCTGCCCGCATGATGGCAAGTGGCACCATTGTGACATTCACAGCATCATCCCCGGGCAGGATCACGGCAAGGCGGCCGTGCTGCGCCGGGTCATCTCCATCGCGTGAGACCAATGTATAAAGCAAGGCGGCCAATTGCTGCGATGTGGCCGGGGCGTTCAGATCCAGCGGCGATGCGGCGACCGGGCTCTTATCGGCATGTATAACGGTGCTGGCAGGTGACAGTGCCCACGCCACAACAAGGTGATACTGCAGATGCATGGTGGCAAACAGCGCCCACAGTGACACAAGCGAAATGGCAACAAGGGCTAGGCCAGCCTGCATTCTATGGTAAGGCGTCATTGAAATTAACCTGTCTATGCTGTCATTGGCGCGATTATAGGGGCGTTTAGGGTTCTGGTGAGCATGGAAACGCGGCCCACTCCAATGTGGGCCACCATGGTGATGTGGCTAACGCACGGGCGAGACTGGTAAAAGATGCGGGCAAAAGACATTGACAGTCGCCGCCACGAACCCTACAACGCGTGCAGTTTCTGATAACCATCTGATTGTCTGAAGGAGCGTCCCTATGAAGCGCACCTATCAACCTAGTGTTCTTGTCCGCAAGCGTCGTCACGGTTTCCGTTCGCGCATGGCCACTGTCGGCGGTCGCCGCGTTCTGCGTGCCCGCCGGGCAAAGGGCCGCGCACGCCTGTCGGCCTGATCTTACGGGATAACGCCGCCGTGACCGGTCTGGTCAGCATCCCGTCGCGTGCCGGTTTTCTTGCAGCGCGCGCCAGCGGCATAAAGGCTGTCTCTGTCGGTTTTGTTCTGCAAGCCGTGCCTACGGGTCGCGACCAGTGGCGGCTTGGCCTTACAGCTTCGAAAAAAACAGGGAATGCCGTGCGCCGTAACAGGGCGCGCCGCCGGTTGCGTGCGCTTGCCCGCACCGAACTGGCCGCGCGCGCGCGCGCCGGCACCGATTATGTGATCATTGCCCGGCATGGCACGGTGGACCGGTCCTGGTCTGATCTGACAAACGACCTTGACAAGGCGCTTGGCTATCTGCACCGCCAGCTCGACAAGGGTAATCTCGACAAGGGTAATCTCGACAAGGGTAATTTTGACAAGGGCCGGAGTAATGGGGGCTGGCGCAATGGGGGCCGGCGCAATGGGGGTGGCCGCCCATGATACCGGGTCAGGCAACCGGTCTGTTATGCATGGCCAGATGGGTGCTGTCAGCAGCGCTGTCACTGCCGATACTGGGGTTGATCCGGGTCTACAGGCTGTTCATTTCGCCGTTGCTGGGATCGAATTGCCGGCATTTGCCAACCTGTTCGGAATATGCGCAGGATGCGATCCGGATGCATGGGCCCTTGCGCGGCGGCTACTATGCGCTAAAACGTATCTCGCGTTGCCACCCGTGGGCACTGCCAGCTCTTGATCCTGTACCGCCGGTGAAAACCGGCATGCCGGGCGAGAATGGCATGAAACCGCCACAAGGGAGTGCAAAAGCTGATCCTGGCTGCGCGAAAGCTGATTCTGACTGACGTGATACGCACTGACTTTATATGCACTGACGCGATACGCACTGACTTTATACTTGCCGACCTGATACTGCCTGACGACGAATGATCTGAAATAAGAATGACCGATATGACGACGGGGACAACCGCATGAATCCAGAAAATCGTAATCTGATCCTGGCGATCACGCTGTCGATGGCAGTGTTGTTCGGCTGGCAGGTATTTTTCGTGGGCCCCGAACTGGAACGCGAGGCAGCACGCCAGCAGGTCATTGCCGAACAAATTGCCGCGGCCGATGCTGAAAGCCGCAGCACGCTTGCTGATTCTGCAGGCGGTACGGCAGCAATGCCGGCAGCTGGCGGCGATGATGCAACCACCGCGGTGGCAGCGCCGCGGATCACCATTGATGCACCGCAGATAGCAGGGTCCATCTCGCTTGCCGGTTTGCGCATCGATGATGTTGTGCTGCGGGATTATCAGGAAACGCAGGCGGAGGATTCGCCGAACATCCAGTTGCTGCAACGCACCAATGCAAAGCTGCCCTTTTTCGCCGAGTTTCGCTGGACGCTGAATGGCACGGGCGTGGCCCTGCCCGATGCCAGCACCGTCTGGACCGCTGACCGTGATGTGCTGTCGCCCGGCGCGCCTGTCACCTTCACCTGGGATAATGGGCAGGGATTGCTGTTCTCGCGCCAGATGGCGATCGACGAGAATTATCTGTTCACAATCATTGATGCGGTGCGCAACGATACCGGTGCAACGCTGGCCTTTAATCATTACGGACGGGTGCGCCGGCATGGCACGCCCACGACAAGCGGCATCTGGATTCTGCATGAAGGCCCGATCGGTGTGTTTGACGAAATTGTCAGCTATCAGAATTACGATGATCTTGCCGATACGCGGACCGACAAGCGCAAGGCAGAGGATCTGACATTTGATGGCTCGCAGGGCGGCTGGATCGGATTTTCTGACAAATACTGGCTGACCGCGCTGATTCCCGACCAGCAGTCACCGCTGAATTTCAAATTCTCGGAAGTCGGCGCGCAGGATGCCCTGTATCAGGCCGGCTATATCAATGCGCAGGCACAATCGGTTGCATCAGGCGGCACGCTGGAATTCACCACGCGCCTGTTTGCCGGTGCCAAGAAGGTGACCCTTCTCGACAGTTATGGCGAGACATATGGTCTGGCAAAGTTTGACCGGGCGATTGACTTCGGCTGGTTCTATTTCCTGACCAAACCGTTCTTCTATGCGATCAACTGGCTGAACGGTGTTCTTGGCAATTTTGGTCTTGCGGTGATTGCCTTCACCGTAGTGGTGAAGCTTGTGTTTTTTCCGCTGGCCAATAAATCCTATCGCTCGATGGGCAAGATGCGGTTGCTGAGCCCGAAGATTCAGCAGATTCGCGAACGTCATGCCGATGACCGGATGGCGATGAACAAGGAAATGATGGAGCTGTACAAGAAGGAACAGATCAATCCGGCTGCGGGTTGTCTGCCGGTCCTGTTGCAGATTCCGGTGTTTTTCGCGCTCTACAAGGTATTGTTTGTCACCATCGAGATGCGGCATGCGCCCTTCTTTGGCTGGATAACTGATCTGTCGGCCCCGGACCCGACATCGGTGTTCAATGTGTTCGGTCTGTTGCCGTTCGGCGTCGATTTCCTGCCACCCTTCATGCAGCTGGGTGCCTGGCCGATCATGATGGGACTGTCGATGTTCTTCCAGATGCGACTAAACCCGGCACCACCAGACCCGGTGCAGGCGCGGATTTTCCAGTTCATGCCGCTGATCTTTACCTTCCTGCTGGCGACCTTCCCGGCGGGTCTGGTGATCTACTGGACCTGGAACAACCTGCTTTCAATGGCGCAGCAATGGTACATCATTCGTAGCATTGCCAAGGAAGCGTGACCGGCGGGTCACACGGCGGCGACATGCCATCCGGTGCCGATGGGCCGGATGAGGCCGCGCTGGAGAATGGCCGGCTGCTGTTCGCCGGCGCCTGCGATTTCATTGCCGCTGCCAACAATATGAAGGTGTTGCCACCTGAAGGGCTGCCCGAGATCTGTTTCGCCGGCAGATCGAATGTCGGCAAGTCATCGCTGATCAATGCGCTGACCGGGCGCAAGACACTGGCACGTACATCACAAACGCCGGGCCGCACGCGGCAGCTGATCTTCTTTTCGCTGGCGGATCGCATTCAGCTGGTTGATCTGCCGGGTTATGGATATGCGCGGGCCCCCAAGACCGATATCAAGGCCTGGACAACCCTGACCCGAAAATTTCTGGCGGGGCGGGCCTCATTGCAACGCGTCTTCCTGTTGATTGATGCGCGGCGCGGGATCGGCCCGGGGGATGCCGAAATCATGACGTTGCTGGATGCCAGTGCGGTGTCCTGGGCCGTTGTGATCACCAAGGCAGACAAATTGAAGCCGGCCGCATTGGACGCCGTTTGCAACGATACCAGAGCTCGGATCACCACGCATGTTGCGGCCTTCCCCGAATTGTTTGTCACCTCGGCAGAAGCGGCCACGGGCATCGCTGAATTGCGGGCGCATATAGGTGCATTGGCACTGCCCCGCAGTTGAGACGTCAGTATGATATGTTGGGTGGACATTGCTGGGTCGCAACAGCATTGTCCGCACCACTGAAAGTCAAGGCTTGCACCGCAGGGGCTGTTGCCGATATTTTGGCGGGCTGATGACTAGCTGCTGCCTTTTGCGTGCGGCGCGCCGGGCTGTGAAAGGCAGATAATGGGCAACGATACGAAATTCGACAACAGACTGATCGAAGACCGGATCTTCGAGAAAACCGGCATGCTGATCGAGGCGCTGCCTTTCATGCGGCGCTATTCTGACCAGACGCTGGTGATCAAGTTTGGCGGGCATGCCATGGGTGAGGCTGATTATGTGAATGCCTTTGCCGCTGACATCGCATTGCTGGACCAGGTGGGCGCACGTCCGGTTGTGGTGCATGGCGGTGGCCCGCAGATCGGCGAAATGCTGAAAAAGCTGGAGATCGAATCGAATTTCATCGACGGGTTGCGCGTGACTGATAAAGCAACCGTATCGGTGGTTGAAATGGTGCTTGCCGGCGGCATCAACAAGGCGCTGGTGGCTGCCATTGCGGTGGCCGGTGGCCGCGCTGTCGGCATTTCAGGCAAGGATGGCGGCCTGATCCAGGCGCGCAAGCTGATGGCTGTCAGCAAAAGCGATGATGATGCCGCGCGCGGGGCCATCGATCTTGGCTATGTTGGTGAGCCGGCGCATATCGACACGCGGCTGATCGAGGCGCTGAACGCCGCGCGCCTGATCCCGGTTGTGGCCCCGATCGGTGTGGGCGCAGCTGGCGAGACCTTCAATATCAATGCCGACACGTGTGCCGGTGCCATCGCCGCCGCCCTTGGCGCAACGCGCATGCTGATGCTGACGGATGTGCCCGGCGTTCTGGACCATGACGGCAATTTGCTGACCGAGTTGAGGATCAGCGAGGCGGAAGCGCTGATCCGTGACGGAACAGTATCGGGCGGCATGATTCCGAAAGTCGAAACCTGCATCAATGCAGTTCTTGGGGGGGCAGAAGCTGCGGTGATCATGGACGGGCGGGTGCCACATGCGCTTCTTGTCGAATTGTTCACCGAGCATGGCATAGGTACTTTGATCAAGGCCGACTGATCGGCCGCTTTTCCCCGACAAAGGAGCCATGAATGGCCATCGATCCGAAATCACCTGACGGGTTTCCCACCGACCAGATCAATGACTGGGTGTTTGACCTCGACAACACGATATATCCGGCGAAGTCGAACTTGTTTGTTCGCGTTGCGGTGCGAATCACCGCCTTTGTCGCGCAGCATTTCAAGGTGCCCGAGGATGAGGCGCGGGTGATCCAGAAGGACCTGTTCCAGCGCTATGGCACGACAATGCGCGGCCTGATGGTCGAACGGGGGTTGACGCCTGAGGAATATCTGCATTTTGTGCATGATATTGATGTCAGCGACCTGCCGCATGAAACCGAACTGGACGCCATGATCGGCGCCTTGCCCGGCCGCAAGCATATCTTTACCAACGGCACGGTGCCGCATGCCGAGAATATTCTGAACGCCTATGGCATCCGGCATCATTTTGACCAGATTTTTGATATTGTGGGTGCCGATTACGTGCCAAAGCCTGAAAAACAGGCTTTTGAAAAATTCATGCAGGTGACATCAATTGATCCGGCAGGTGCGGTCATGATCGAGGATATGGCCCGCAACCTTGAACCGGCGCATCATCTGGGCATGCGTACCGTCTGGCTGGCAAGCGATATCGACTGGGCAGCGCGCGGTGCAGACGAGGATTATGTACATTTCGTTGCTGATGATCTGAAAGCCTTTTTGTCGGCACTTGCCAAGCCGGCCTGAAATGCTGATATCTGCAGAACAGAATAAACCGGTCGTGTCGCAAAACGACCCCGAACTGACCACAGGAGACTACCATGGACCGGGCACAGCTTGAACAGGATATAGACGCGGCCTGGGATGCGCGTGATAGCATCAACACCGACACCGGCGGCGCAACCCGCGATGCGGTGTATGCGGCGCTTGGCATGCTGGATGATGGCAGTGCCCGGGTTGCCGAACCGCTTGGTGATCATCAGTGGCAGGTCAATCAGTGGCTGAAGAAGGCGGTATTGCTGTCCTTCCGTCTGAATGACATGGCTGTCATTCCTTCAGGCACCAGCTATCCGGGCAATGGTCAATCTGGCGGGGGTCAATCTGGCGGGGGTGAAGCTGTGTGGTGGGACAAGGTGCCGTCGAAATTTGCCGGCTGGGATGAATCCCGCTTTCGTGCGGCCGGCTTTCGTGCGGTCCCCGGCTGCATCGTGCGCCATTCAGCGCATATTGCCAGCGGCGCGGTGCTGATGCCAAGCTTTGTCAATCTTGGTGCGTTTGTTGACAGCGGCACGATGGTTGATACATGGGCCACGGTCGGGTCCTGCGCGCAGATCGGCAAGAATGTTCATCTGTCAGGCGGGGCCGGTATCGGCGGTGTGCTGGAGCCCTTACAGGCTGGCCCGGTGATTATCGAGGATGACTGCTTCATCGGTGCTCGTTCCGAGGTTGTTGAAGGTGTCGTTGTTGAACAGGGCGCAGTGCTGTCGATGGGCGTGTTTATCGGCGCCTCTACCAAGATCGTGGACCGTGTGACAGGCGAAGTGCATATGGGCCGGGTGCCTGCCTATTCGGTGGTTGTGCCGGGCACATTGCCGGGCAAGCCGCTTGCCGATGGCACACCGGGGCCGTCCTTGTCCTGTGCGGTGATCATCAAGCGGGTGGATGAAAAGACCCGATCGAAGACATCGGTCAACGACCTGCTTCGCGACTGATGACAACCAAGGCGCATGCAGTTGATCTGGCGCAGCGGTTGATCCGTTGCCCGTCGGTAACCCCGGCCGAAGGCGGGGCGATCGACCTTCTCGAGGCAGAGCTGTCTGCCATCGGGTTTGCCTGCACGCGCTTGCCCTTTGGCGAGGGCAATGATCGCATCGACAATCTGTTTGCGCGTTATGGCAGCGCTGCGCCGCATGTCTGTTTTGCCGGTCATACAGATGTTGTGCCGGTTGGTGATGCCGCGGCCTGGACGCGGGACCCGTTTGGCGGTGACATTGTTGACGGCGCGCTGTTCGGGCGCGGCGCTGCCGATATGAAGGGCGGGGTTGCTGCGTTCGTTGCCGCTGCCGCCGCTGTTATCGAAGGCGGTATTGGCGGGTCTGTCAGTCTGCTGATCACCGGTGATGAAGAAGGTGATGCTGTCAACGGCACCGTGCGGATGGTCGAATGGGCGATGGCGAATGATCAGATTCCCGATATGTGTGTTGTTGGCGAGCCGACAAACCCTGATGCGCTTGGCGATATGATCAAGAATGGCAGGCGTGGCAGTCTGAGCGGGCATCTTGTGGTGACAGGCCGTCAGGGGCATGTTGCCTATCCGCATCTGGCCGATAATCCGCTGACCCGTCTGGTGGCCATGCTGGCGCCTGTGAACGGCACCGAACTTGATGGCGGCACGCCGCATTTTCTGCCATCTGCCGCGAATGTGACAACCATCGATGTGGGCAATCCGGCGACCAATATCATCCCGGCGCGGGCCGAGGCAAAATTCAATATCCGCTTCAATACTGAACATAGTGCCGACAGCCTGCGTGGCTGGCTGGAAGAACATTTCACACGCGTCGGGGGCGACTGGCATGCCCAGTGGAAAGCGAATGCTGATCCGTTCATTACCGACCCCGGTCCCCTGACCGACATGCTGGCAGCCGCGGTGACCGAAATCACCGGCAGAACGCCGGCGCTGTCGACAACGGGCGGCACATCGGATGCCCGCTTCATCACCCGCATGTGCCCGGTTGCTGAATTCGGGCTTGTCGGCAAGACCATGCATCAGGTTGACGAACATGTTGATGTGGCCGACATAGAGGAATTATGTGCCATCTATCAATCGTTTCTGGTACGTGCGTGCGGCGAGGTGGCGGGCTGATGGACAGTCAAAAATCAGTGATATCCCCGGGTGCTTTTGTCGAGATGATCAAGCGCACCTTGCTTGTGATGCTGGGGCGGCGGCCCATTTCCGGCAGCTATGCGGCTGATCCGGACGGGGTGTGGCAGGCAATCTGGGCGTCTGTTGTCATCAGCATTGGTATTGGCATCAGCCTGAAGATGACTGTCGCGGTCGGCAGTCTGGTGTCTTACACGCTGTTTGAGCTGGTGCAGATTCTGGCTGTGGTTCTTGTGCTGAATGCCATTATCCGGCAGCGCGGCCTGCAACCGGCAGCCTGTCAGTTTCTGGTGCCGTTCCTGTGGATGGTCAATGTGCAAAGCCTGTTTTCGGCGTTCGCGCTGAACTCGATGGTGCTGACCGGTGACTATACGCTGGGCATCCTGTTTATCGCGCTGGGCGCGTGGTCCATCTACTGGATGTGGCGGATCGGGCGTGACACGCTGGGCCAGGGCGGTTTCTTTGCGACGGGCCTGCTGGCCGTGACCTATATCATTCATCTGATGCTGGCTATTTTCCAGCCGCTGCGGGTGAATATTCAGATCGGATAGCTGACGGCGGTCAGATACAGGCCTTCGGGCGGGGCTGTCGGGCCGGCGGCGCTGCGATCGCAGGCAGCAAGAGCTGTCGCCACCGCATCAGGCTGCCATTTCCCGCTGCCGACGAGCGCCAGCGTTCCCACCATGTTGCGCACCTGATGATGCAGGAATGAACGTGCTGCCGCGTGGATATGAACCTCTTCGCCCACAGCCTCGATGCGCAATTCGTCAAGTGTGCGCAGCGGGCTGTCTGCCTGGCAATGGGTGGCACGAAAGCTGGTAAAATCATGTCGCCCGACCAGAAAATTGGCGGCCTGCTGCATGGCATCAGCATCCAGTGCCGTCCGGTGGTGCCAGACGCGCCCCTGATCCAGCGCCGGGGGCTGGCGTCGCGGCAGAATGCGGTAGAGATACCGCCGTCCGGTTGCCGAAAACCGGGCATGGAAATCAGCTGGCACTTCACGCGCCGACAGCACCGAGACCGGGTGATCACCTGTCAGCGCATTCAGCGCCTGCATCACGCGTTCAGCATCAAACTTGTCAGGCACATCCAGATGCGCTGCCTGACCTGTTGCATGAACGCCTGAATCGGTGCGGCCAGCCCCCTGCACAAGGGTTTCACTGCCGGTCAGGGTGGCGGCGGCCTGTTCGAGAACCTGCTGGACAGTCGGTCCGTCAATCTGCCGCTGCCAGCCATAAAATGGCCCGCCATCATATTCGACAATTATCAGGATTCGGCGGGTCATCACACATCTTCCGGCAGATCGGATGCCATGGGCTGACCGACAACAAGACGCGCCCCGTTCAGAAAGGCCTGCGCCGGCATCGGTTTGCTGCCAGCAGGCTGCACCGTTTCAAGCACCAGAACTCCGTCACCGGTGCCCACCTGCAAGCCGCCATCATCCGTGCTGCCAAGATAGCAACCGGCAGGGCCATTCCCAGTCCCATTCCCAGTCACGGTCTCGGGCGTGGCATGGGCTTTCAGCACCCGCACCCGTCCACGATGACCGGTGAACCAGGCGGCAGGTGCCGGGGCAAAGGCGCGAATATGGCGGGCCAGTTGGTCGGCTGGCCGTGACCAGTCAATCACCGCCTCGGCGCTGGAGATTTTATGTGCATAGGTGGCGGCGCTGTCATCCTGCGGGGCGGCGTCATCCAGAATATCCGGCAGGCGCGCGGCAACATCGGCAAGCAGGTCCGCATTCAGGCTGGCCAGCCGGTCATGCAGGCTGCCGGCATCATCATCATCACTGATCGGCGTGCTGCGGCGTGCGAGAACCGGGCCGGTATCCAGCCCCTCTTCCATCAGCATGGCACAGACACCGGTTTCGGTATCGCCAGCGGCAATGGCCCGCTGGATGGGTGCTGCCCCGCGCCAGCGTGGTAACAATGAGGCATGCCCGTTGATACAGCCAAAGTGCGGCATATCGAGTACCGCGCGCGGCAATAACAGGCCGTAAGCGACAACCACGAACAGATCGGCGTCATGGCCCCCAAGAATGGCAAGATCATCCTGACCAGACAGGCTCTGGGGGGACAGGCTCTTGGGGTGGAAGGTCGGGATGTCATGCGTGGCAGCATGCGCGGCAACAGGCTGCAGCTGTTCCTGCATCCCGCGGCCGGCGCGGCGCGGAGGCTGTGAATAGACAGCGACGATGTCATGCGATTCGGCCAGCCGGTCGAGTGCCGGAATGGCAAAGCCCGGGCTGCCCATGAAGACAATACGGCGACGCGGCATAGCGCGGCTTCCCCCTTATCCCTTGCCACCGGTCTGGCGCAGGTCTTTCAGGACCCGGCGGGTGATCATATCGCGCTTCAGACGTGAAATATGATCGATGAACAACACGCCGTTCAGATGGTCAATCTCATGCTGGACGCAGGCCGCCAGCAGCCCCTTGCAATGCAGCATCTGCTGATTGCCATCAACATCGATATAGCGCACATCGACATGCGCAGGGCGTTCGACATCTGCGGTCTGACCGGGGATCGACAGGCAGCCTTCCTCAAGCACCGTTCGGTCTTCGGCGGAGTCGACAATTTCCGGGTTGATCATCTTGTAGAGCTGGCGGTCTTCCTCACCGCCGCAATCCATCACGATCAGACGCTGGCTGATGCTGATTTGCGGTGCGGCGAGACCGATCCCCGGCGCGTCATACATCGTCTCGGCCATGTCATCCAGCAAGGTGCGGATACCGTCTGACACCTCGGGCACCGGCGTGGCAACCACGCGGAGCACCGGGTCGGGTATGGAAACGATCGGGATCAACGCCATGCTGCTGCCTTTCTGCCCTTGGAACGCGTTTGGAGTAGAAGAAGCGATCGTTGCAGTCAAGCCACCGGCATGCAAGACTGCACCGCATCTCCCACATTGTTACTGCAGTTTCAGACCCGAAGGCACCCTATGGCAACCGGAAACGTCATCATCATCAGCATCCTGATTGCCGGGCTGGCTGCGGTGATCATTCTGTTGCTGGCGCTGCTGCGTCGCCCATCTGCCGGCAGTGATACTGACGCCAATGCGCTTGCCGATCTTCGGGCACAGCTGGCGCATCTGACGGCGCAGTCTGGCGAGTTGCAAAAGACCGTGGCAACACAGATGCATGAAACCGAAGGGCGGCTGGGCGTGCGGCTGGAAAAATCAATGCGCGACCAGAATGACCGGACCAACCAGTCGCTGACCGGGATGGCTGAAAAGCTGGCTGTGATCTCCGAGGCGAATGCCCATATCTCGGCGCTATCGGGACAGGTCAACACGCTGCAGAACATCCTGTCCAACAAGCAGGCGCGCGGCAGCTTTGGTGAGGTACAGCTGGAAAATCTGGTGCGTGACGCGCTGCCGGACAGCGCCTACAGTTTTCAGCACACCCTTGGAAATGCCAAGCGTGTGGACTGCTATATCAAACTGCCGAACCCGCCGGGTGCAATCTGTATCGATTCAAAGTTTCCGCTGGAATCCTATCGCGGGCTGACTGACTCGCCAGATGAGGCCGCGTGTGAACGTGCCCGCCGGGCCCTTGAAAGTGATGTCAAAAAACATATCACCGATATTGCCGAGCGCTATATCGTGCCGGGCGAAACCGCAGACAGTGCGATCATGTTTCTGCCCTCGGAATCCGTCTATGCAGAGATAAATCTGCAACTGCCGCGGCTGGTCGATGAAAGCCGCAAGCGCCGCGTCTATATGGCCGGGCCCGATAATCTGATGCTGATACTGCATACGGTACGCGCCATCCTGCGTGACGCCCGCATGCATGAAAAGGCCGGGCTGATCCAGGCTGAAGTTGACCGGATGATGCAGGATGTGGGCCGGCTGGATGAACGCGTACGCAAACTGGCGACGCATTTCCGTCAGACGGAAAAGGATATTGACGATATCCAGATTTCAACGCGGCGCATTACATCGCGCGGTGGCAAGATTACCCAGATCGATGTCGATGATGGTGCCGCGGATGACCAAATGGCAGATGACACAAGGGAACTGCCGATTTAGCCCTGGCAATTGGCGCGATGTGATTTGGGCGATGTAATTTGGGTGGGCAGGCTAGCCAAGACGGGCGCGGGCTTTCAGTGCCTGTGCCAAGGTTCCGTCATCCAGAAAATCCAGTTCGCCGCCAATCGGCACACCATGGGCCAGGCGGGTTACCTCAACCGGCAAGGACTGCAATCTTTCATGAATGTAATGCGCTGTCGTCTGACCCTCGACAGTGGCTGACAGTGCCAGAATAACCTCGCTGACGGCGGTGCTGGCGCGGCTGACCAGACGATCGATATACAGATCTTCGGGTCCGCGCCCGTCAATCGCACTCAGCGTGCCGCCCAATACGTGGTAGGTGCCGCGAAACACGGCCGCGCGTTCCATGGCCCACAGATCGCCGACATCCTCGACAACGCAAAGAAGGCTGCGATCACGCTGCGTATCGCTGCAGATGCCACAGATATCGGCATTTCCCAGATTGCCGCATTCGGCGCAGTTGCGGACGGTGCGCGCCACACTGCCAAGTTCCTCGGCAAGGGGCAGCATGAGCCGGTCCCGGTTCTGCAGCAGATACAGCGCGGCGCGGCGGGCCGACCGTGGCCCCAGACCGGGAAGGCGTGCAAGACGCTTGATCAGCGATTCAAGTTGCGTGTCCATATCAGAAAGGCAGCGACATGCCTGGCGGCAGCGGCAGGCCGCCAGTGATGTCTTTCATGCGGGCAGCCATGGCGGCATCTGCATCAGCACGTGCATTGTTGGTGGCCAGACAGATCATGTCTTCCAGCATGCCGATATCGTCAACATCGAGGGTAGCAGGGTCGATCCTGACAGCCTGCATCACACCCTTGCCGGTTACGGTCACGCTGACCGCCCCGCCACCGACTGTAGCGCTGAATTCGGTTGTGGCCATCTCGGCTTGCAGCTCTTCCATGCGGGACTGCATTTCCTGCACTTTCTTCATCATCCCGGCCATATTGCGCATCATTGTCAGTGATCCTCATTCGAAGGGGCGCCCGATTCCGCATCGGACGGCATATCGGTTTCTATCGGGTCGGTTTCTATCGGGCGAATATCTTCAATTTTTGCACCCGGAAACACATTCATCACGGCCTGCACGGTCGGCGTGGCGGCAATTTCATCCTTTTGCGCATCGCGGGCGGCGCTGCGTTCCTCCGCAATTGTCTGTCCGCCCTTGCCCTCGGCAAGGCTGACCATCCAGCGTTGACCGGTCCACTGGCTGAGATTGCGGGCGATATCACTGGCAAGCGTATCGGGTGCGCCGTCGGCCAGCGCAATTTCCAAAAGATTGGGCTGCAGCCTGACAGGCCGCACAAATGTCCGAATGCGGGCTGCAAGCAAGGCTTCATCATGTGATTCGGCCAAGGCGGCCACGTCGTGCAAGCTGGTCAGAGAGATGTCTGTATTGCCCGTCAGGTCCGCTGGTGGTGGTGCCGACGGATCGGCCATCTGCCCGGCATCAAAATGCGGCGTCCGGTCCTCGGGCAGCATGTCGGGTGTGGGTTCAGTCAGAGGTTCAGCCTGGGGTTCAGGTTGCGGTTCAGCCTGGGGTTCAGGTTGCGGTTCAGCCTGGGGTTCAGGTTGCGGTTCAGCCCGGGGTTCAGCTTGTGCCATTACAGCGTTGCCGGCTGCAGCGCTCATACCCGCTGGCGGGGGCGGCGTGTCCGATGGCGCGCCGACCTGAGCAGCGTTTTCCGGGGCCGGGCTTTCTGCAGCGGGTGTGGATGCCGGCTTTGCAGCAGCTGTCGGGGCGGCATCTTCGCCGCGTCCCAGCTTGCCAATGATATCCGCCGGGGTCGGCATGTTGGCCAGATGCGCCAGACGGATCAACAGCATTTCTGCTGCCGCCATGGGTTGCGGCGCGGTGGTGATCTCGGCATGCCCTTTCAGCAACATCTGCCAGGCGCGCCCAAGGCGGGCAATGCCTATATCCGCCAGCGCAGTGACAGGCGCGCGCTCAGCCTCGAGCAGGCTGTCAGCACTGCCGCCAGCCGCAATCAGGCTGGCCCGGTGGATGAGGTCCATCAGATCGGCGATGGTCATTTCCGGTTCCGCCCCGTTGGTGTGGGCGCTGGCCAGCGCATCCAGTGCGCCAGCCGCATCACCAGACATCGCGGCATCAAGCATGGCAATCGAATCAGTACGGCCGGGCCGACCCAGCATGGCAGCAATATTGTCGGCGCTGATCTGGTCGGCGGTCATTGCGGCCGCCTGATCCAGCAGGGATAGCGCATCACGCACCGACCCTTCGGCCGCACGGGAAATCACGCTCAATGCTTCCGGGTCTGCATTAATAGACTCATGCGTGCAGATGCTGGCCAGATGGGCGGCCAGAACATCGCTGTCCACGCGCCGCAGATCAAAACGCTGGCAGCGCGAAAGGATGGTGACGGGCACCTTGCGAATCTCGGTCGTTGCGAAGATGAACTTCACATTGTCGGGCGGCTCCTCCAGCGTTTTCAGCAGCGCGTTGAACGCACTTTTCGACATCATGTGAACTTCGTCGATGATGTAAATCTTGTAGCGCGCTGACACCGGGCGATAGCCGACACCTTCGATGATATCGCGGGCATCATCCACACCGGTATGGCTGGCGGCGTCGACTTCCAGAACATCAACATGGCGCGAGGCCGCAATCGCCACACAGGGTTCGCATTTGCCACATGGTTCGAGCGTTGCATCGCCTGTCCCGTCGGGACCGATGCAGTTCAGGCCGCGGGCCAGCAGCCGCGCCGTCGAGGTTTTGCCGACACCGCGAACGCCTGTCAGAACGAAGGCATGCGCAAGCCGGCCCAGTGAGAGCGCATTGCCAAGGGTCCGGACCAGCGCTTCCTGGCCAATCAGCTCGGAAAACCTGTCGGGCCGGTACTTGCGTGCAAGGACGCGATATCCTGTCTGGATGTCGTCAGTCATGATGCCTGAAACTTATCGCAGTGCGCAGGCTTTTGCCACAGCGAAACACGCCAAACGGGAATCATCCCGCAGGATCATCGGGGACATGGCAGGGAGACTCGGACATGTGAGAAGCGGAAGACTGAACGACCCGCAAAAAGCCAGCCCTGGCTGCTTCCTCTCGGACCTGACCGGTTAGACAGGCGCTGCGTCCATCCAGCCTTCCTGACCCCTATATGGCCGAAAGCGGGTGAGCCGACAAGCCCTTAATGGCGGTGGTTTCAGTCAGCGTTGCGCGCGCTGCCGGCCGGATAGGTGCCAAGGATCGACACCGCGCCATCTTCGCAGTAGAAGCGCAATTCCTCCATCGCCAGCTGCATCGCCAACGAATCGATATGGCCCTCAACATCAACGTAGAACTGGGCCGATGCTGAAGAGCCGGGCCGCATATAGCTTTCCAGCTTTGTCAGGTTCACACCATTTGTGGCGAACCCACCAAGCGCCTTGTAAAGGGCTGCTGGCACGCTGCGCACGGTAAAGACCATGGTCGTCAGCATTGCCATATCGCTCAGCGGCGGCGTTTCAGCTTCACGCGACATGACCAGAAAGCGCGTTGTGTTGCGCTCGGCATCCTCGGCATTTTCGACCAGCGTTTCCAGACCGTAGATTTCACCGGCAAGGGACGAGGCAATGGCACCGATCTTCGGATCATTCCAGGCGGCCACGTCCTTTGCCGCACCGGCCGTATCGGGATGTACCATCTGGCGCAACCCCAGTTTGTGCAGCCGCTTGCGGCATTGGGCCAGCCCCTGCGCATGGCTATGCACCTCAACCAGCGTATCAAGGCTTGCGCCTTTTGGAGCCAGAAGCCGGTGGTTCACCGGTTGAAAATGCTCGGCAATGATAAACAGTCCGGATTCCGGCAACAGGTGATGGATGTCGGTAACCCGGCCGGCAATCGAATTTTCGACCGGCACCATGGCAAGACCGGCCCGTCCTTCCTGAACACTCAGGATCATCTCCTCAAAAGAGGCGCAGGCCAGCGGGATCATCTCCGGTTTTACGGCGGCGCATGACATATGCGAATAGGCGCCGGGAACGCCCTGAAAGGCGATGATGTTTATTGGATCGGTCATGGCTGTCTGTCTGCGTGGCGCGTTAGGTGCGTGGCTGGATGCCGTGGCGGAGTATCATTGGCTGGCAGGGAGCTGTCAATATCGGGTGCCAATGCGAATCAGGTTCCAGCGAGGCGCAGGCGTGCGGCGTCCAGATCATCTGGTGTATCGATGCCGCCGGGGGCTTGATCAATCTCGGCAACCGCGATGACCATGCCGGCTTCGATCGCCCGCAACTGTTCCAGCCTTTCGGACAATTCCAGCGGTGACGGCGGCAGGGCGACAAAGGCAGTCAATGCTGACCGCCACCAGCCATAGACGCCAATATGGTGATATTTGGGGGCCGGTCCCGTCGGCACTGCCGCGCGGCTGAAATAATGCGCTGTGCCGATCCGGCTGGCAGACGGGTCTGGCTGTGGTGCCCAGGTGACAACGGCCTTTACCACCTGCTCGCGCGCCACCTCTTCGTCGCTGGCTGGTGTGACAAGAGTTGCCAGCGCGGCATCCTGATTCGCCATGGCGGCCAGCAATGCATGCGGCACTGCCGGATCAAGTTCCGGCAGATCACCCTGCAGATTCAAAATGGCATCATGGCAGTGATCAGGATCAATGGTCTCTGCTGCCTCGAACACACGGTCCGATCCGGACGGGTGATCGGCGCGGGTCATCACCGCTTTGCCGCCAGCATCCTGAATGACGGCGGCTATGTCCGCATGGTCGGTGGCCACCCATACCGGTGCCAGATCGGCTTCGACGGCGCGTTCCCAGACATGCTGAATCATCGGCTTGCCAGCAAGATCGGCAAGCGGTTTGTCGGGCAGGCGCGAGGCTGCCATACGGGCTGGAATGATGATCACAGGTGACGTCGGGTTACTCATAATGCGGCAATTCATCACATAAATGCGGGTTTGCCTAGGCAAATGCGTCAAATCGGCGTTGCGGGGCTTGAGAGCGCTGCGCAATTTCGCTAGAAGATTGGCCTGCGGTTGTGTGCCTGACCGTGGATGTGAGGGGAGCTCCCGACAGGGAGATACAAGCATGGATGAACTTGGTCTCAATAAATTATTTGCTGCGTTTCTGGTGGCCGGCCTGCTGCTTATGACGGGTATCAAACTTGCCGATGTCCTGGTGCCGCATTCCGAACTGCAACAGAATGCCTATGTCATCGAAGTGCCGGAGGGTGGCAGCGATGCCGCTGCGCCGCCCGTTGACAAGGGTCCCGAGCCGATTCTGGCCATGCTGGCCAGCGCGGATGCGGTTGCTGGTGAAAAGCTGGCAAAGAAATGCGTTGCCTGTCATGTGTTCGACTCAGGTGGTGCCAACAAGGTTGGCCCGGCATTGTGGAACATCGTCAATACTGACAAGGGTGTTGCTGACGGCTTTGCCTATTCGAAGGCGCTGGCCGAATTTGGCGGGGCGTGGGATTACGCCGCGCTCAACCTGTTCCTTGCCAAGCCGAAGGCGTATATCTCGGGCACCAAGATGAATTTTGCCGGTCTGAAAAAGCCGCAAGACCGGGCCAATATGATCGCCTATCTTCGTCAACAGGCAGATGCGCCAGCAGCCCTGCCAAGCGAAACCGAGATCGCTGCCGAAAGCGGAAGCTGATCGCGTATGGCAGGTGATACCGCCGATACGCCCGAAACCGGCAGGAACCGCACGCACAGCCAGCTCAGCGATGCCGAGCTGGCTGACTTTTTGGCCGGGCTGTCCGCCGTCAGCAGACCGGTGATTTGCGACTGGTTTCGCGGCAGTGAGGCGGTGGAATGGAAGCCCGATGCATCGCCGGTAACGCGCGCTGACAAAGCTGCCGAAACGGCATTGCGCGCCGCCATTGAAGCCCGCTTTCCAGATGATGCCATTCTTGGTGAAGAACACGCGGCCCGCCCTGGCAGCGGCAAGACCGGATATTCATGGGTGATTGATCCGATTGACGGCACCCGCGCCTTTGTCTGCGGGCGGCCGGTATTCGGCACGCTGGTCGGGCTGGTTGATGGCACCACCCCGGTCGCGGGACTGATCGACATGCCGATGCTGGATGAATGCTATGTGGGTGTTGGTGGCAAGACGGTGCTGAATGGGGCGGCAGCAACCACCAGTCAGGTGACCAGTCTGGCGCGGGCGCGCATTGCCAGCACGGCACCCGAAGCCCTGCTTGCCGACAGTCTCGCCGCGTTCAACCGGATGGTGGATCAGGCGGCGATCACCGTATATGGCGGGGATTGTCACAATTATGCGCTGCTGGCAGCCGGGCATCTGGATCTGGTGCTGGAAGACGGTCTTGCCACGCATGACATCATGGGTGTTGTCGAGGTGGTGCGCGGTGCTGGTGGTATCATCACTGACAAGCAGGGCGCGCCCGTGTCGCTTGACGGGACCAGCAGCCTGCTTGCCGCGGCGACGCCGGCGCTTCACGCCGAAGCGCTGCGCATCGTGAAGGCCGTATGATGCGCCATATCCCGTTCATTATGCACTTTCCGGACATGTATTGAGATGATTCGCATCGGGTTTTATGGAAGTGATGTCGATATCGATTTGTGGCGCGCAGCGTTGAAGACACGCCTGCCATCCTTCGAGATTGCGCGTCTTCTTGATGATGCTGGCCAGCAATGCGATGTGGCGCTGGTCTGGGCCCCGCCGCCGGGCGCGCTGAGCGACTGTGCCAACCTGCTTGGTATCATCATGCAGGGGCAGGGTGTTGATCATATGATGCGTGATGAAACGGTGCCGCGCAGCGTGCCGCTGGTGCGGCTTGTCGATCCGGACATGTCGAATGCGCTCAGCCATTGGGCGATATTGTGCGCGCTGGATTTTTGGCGTGATGCTGATCATTACCGGACCGCACAGGCAGACCGCAGATGGGACCCGCGCCCGCAGCGTACGGCCACCGGTGGACAGGTCGGCATTCTGGGCACTGGTGCCATTGGCAGCGTGATTGCCAGCCGGTTTGCCGCACTGGGCTTTTCAGTGCGCGGTTTTGCCCGCTCGGAACGCCATATCGAGGGTGTGGAGATGTTTGCTGGCGGTGATCAGCTGGCCGCTTTTGCCGACGGGCTGGATATCGTGGTATCGGTGTTGCCGCTGACCCCGGATACGACCGGCATCATCAATGCGGATTTTCTGGCCCGGATGTCGGCTCGCGCCTTTGTCATCAATGGCGGCCGCGGGCCGCAGATTGTCGATGATGACTTGCTGGCGGCCCTTGACAGCGGGCATATCGGGGGTGCGGCGCTGGATGTATTTGCCGTTGAACCGCTGCCGCAGGATCATCGCTACTGGACGCATCCATCGGTGCGTGTCTGGCCGCATGTGGCCGCGCAGACGAATGCCGATACCGCAGCCGATCAGGTGGCGGCGGCGATCATCAGCATGATGGACGGGCAGGTTCCGGCCAATATGGTGGACTGGTCACGCGGCTATTAGCGGCATAAGACCCCAGATTCAAGCGAGACCGCAGATATAGTGGAACAGCGCGCGAAGCCCCATGGCCTCACCGCCTTTTGGCCGGCCAGCGCGCGATCCAAGATTCCATGCCATCACATCAACATGCGCCCAGTTTGTGGATTTGCCGGCAAAGCGGCGCAGAAACAGCGCAGCGGTAATCGCCCCGCCATATCCCGATGCGCCAGTGCTGGACAGGGCTACATGGCCGCCATCGAGATGGCGTTCATACGGATCAAACAGCGGCAAGCGCCACAGCGGATCATCGGCCGCGTTGCTGGCAGCCAGAATGCCGTCGGCGGTCGCATCCTGATTGCAGAACAGGGCTGGCAGTTCGGTGCCAAGCGCGACCCGCGCCGCACCTGTCAGCGTGGCAAAGTCAATCATGAAATCGGGCGTATCCTCGAGCGCCAGGCTGAGCGCATCGGCAAGAACAAGCCGTCCTTCAGCATCGGTGTTGCCGACCTCAACCGCAATACCGGCGCGTGTATCAATGACATCAAGGGGCCGCATGGCGCGCTCCGACACCGCGTTTTCAGCAGCCGGTACCAGAACGCGAAGCTGCAATTGCAGCCCGCTTTCCATGATGGCCGATGCCAGACCCAGCACGGTTGCCGCCCCGCCCATGTCCTTTTTCATCAGCTCCATCGCCTTTGACGGCTTCAGGTCAAGGCCGCCGGAATCAAAGGTGATGCCCTTGCCGACAAGGGTGATTTTCGGACCGGCTTTACCCCAGCGCATATCAATCAGCCGCGGGGCAATTTCGGCGGCGCGTCCGACGGTGTGAATGGCCGGAAAATCTGTTTCAAGGGCGGTGCCACTGGTGACCGCGATCGTGGCACCATGTTCATCGGCAAGGTGGCGTGCGGCGGCTTCAAGGCCGGCCGGAGTCATATGGTTTGGTGGCATATTGATCAGATCGCGGCAGAAACTGACCCCGCGCGCAACACCTGAAAGTCGGGCAGCATCATCGCCGGTCTCTGGCAATACAAGACGACGCCCCGGCAGGGTATCGCTGTCACCGCCACGAAACGCATCAAACCGGTATTGGGCCAACGCCCATCCAAGAGCAAAATCTGCGGGATCAATCGGGGCGCTGGCTGCCGGGTTATCTGTTGGCAGGTCAAGCTGCCAGGTGCCGGCAGGCAGTGCCCGTGCAATGGCCGCCGCATCCCAGATGGGGATATTGCCGATAATGCCGATGGCATCCATCGCAGGCCCGCCACCCGCTGTGTTGCCGAACAGGCTTTTGGTCAGCACCAGCGCGCTGCCGGACGTGCCGGTGAAGGCGTTAGCGGCAATCCAGTCCTGCAACGCAGCATCGCCAGCATCGCGCCAGGCGGTAAATTCTGCCGGTGTCATCAGGTGCAGCCGACGCGCTGTTTTATCCGGACCAACAAGACCGAGGCTTTCAAGTCCGCGCAGCTCTACATGTTTCATCGTCACATGTGTCATCGTCGTCAGTTTCCTGTTTCTGGAGTGCCGGCGCGCCGCCGGACGTGATGCATCCGCCATTGCAGGGTCAGACCCCGCACACCCAGATATAGGGTGAAGGCCCCCAGAATGCCATTCAGGCCGAAATCACGCAGCATCAGAACCAGCACGACATAACCGGCTGCCGACAGGATCATCGCGTTGCGCATGTCACGGCTGCACATCGCCCCGACAAAGATGCCATCCATCTGGAACGCAAGAAATGATGCCGGTGCCAGCAGGACCAGCCAGTGCCAATGCTGCAATGTCATGGCGGCAAGATCGGGCTGGGTGGTCATCATCGCCACAAAGACCGGCCCGCCCAGCCAGACAACAGCGGCAATCGCCACCGCCGACAGTCCGGCCAGAATATTGGTGCGGCGTACCACGCGGTCCAGCATCGGCCGGTTCTGCCGTCCGATTGCCTCGCCAACCAGTGCCTCTGCTGCATGCGCGTACCCGTCGAGGCCGAATGCAATCAGCCCGAACATCACCAGATAGAGCTGTGCACTGGCCAGGGTCAGATCACCAAGGCTGGCAGCAGAGTTCAGAAGCACCGCTTCGCTGGCCAGCAGCAGAAAGGTACGGATGACAAGATCGCTGCCAGTGTGGAAGAACCGGGTGAAGGCGTCGCGGTCAAACCAGGCGGGTCGCCATTGAAGACTGCGCCGCAAGACACCTGCCAGAATATCGCGCCACTGCCAGCGGAGTAATGCCAGCGTGAAGACCAACCCCATCCATTGTGCCGCGACCGAGGCCAGTGCCACGCCCTCAATCTGCATGCCAAGGCCCAGCACGAAGGTGACGTTCAGCACCAGATTGCCGACATTCACCAGCGTGATCTGCAGCATCACAAGCCGCATTTGCTGACGCCCGAACAGACATCCCAGCAACACCGCATTGCACAGCGCCGCCGGCACGGCAAACAGCCGGATATCGATATAGGTCTTCATCAGCGATTCGACCGTGTCACTGGCAGTCAGCAGGGTGCCAGCCGCCAGATGAACAAGCGGCATCAGCGCTATGATCGCGCAGCCCAGAAGAAAGGCAACAAACATGCCGCGCACCAGATGATGCTCAATGGCAGCATTATCGCCGCGCCCATGGGCCTGGGCCACCAGCCCGGTTGTGGCCATGCGCAGAAACCCGAAACCGAAATAGATGAAATTGAACACTAGACTGCCAAGCGCCGCACCGCCAACAAAACTGGGATCATCAAGCCGTCCCATCATGGCGGTATCGGCAGCACCAACAAGCGGGAAGGTTATGTTTGCCAGAAAGACAGGCCAGCTGATCGACCAGATTCGCCGCCAGCTGGTATGCTGGTGCCAGTCGGCAGCAGCGGCCGTCTTGCTGCCTGCGGGTGGGCCGCCTTGTGATTGGTTGCTGTTATTCATGTGGTGCCGTATTTCGATCTGGCTGAGGGTGGTGGCAGATGCTGTGCCGCGCCGACGAGGGTATGTGTCATGACATCCAAATGATATAGCAAACCGCTGTTAAAAATGCTTTAAACGTCAGCGATGTCTTTGTTGTCAGCACATTTTGAACGCCGCCGGGGCAAGGCCGCCATAGGGGCCGGGGAATGCGATCGTGTCCGTCTTGAGACATAAGACTGTCCTGTTGATGATTGCTGCGTTGCTTGGCGCGGCGGTGCTGATCGGGCATCAGACATTGCCGCCAATGGACCGTGATGAATCCCGCTTTGCGCAGGCTAGCAAACAGATGCTGAACAGTGGTGATCTGGTCACCATCCGTTTTCAGGACGAATTGCGGGCAAAGAAACCAGCCGGCATTTACTGGCTGCAATCTGCATCGGCTGCGCTGTTTGGTGACGAGGATATCGCGCCCTACCGGTTGCCCAGCCTGCTGGCCATGTTGCTGAGCATCTATGGCACCTACCGGATTGCGCGCACGCTGTACAAGCCGCAACGCGCGGTGCTGGCTGCGGCGGCTTGCGGTGGTGCGTTGCTGGTCTTTGCCGAAGCGCATCTGGCAAAGACGGATTCGATGCTGATGTTGTGTTGTCTTCTGCAGCAATTCGCCCTGATGCGGATCTATCAGGGGTGGCAGAATGGCAGGCGGCTGCCCTACTGGTCCTATATGGGGGTCTGGTTGCCGATGGCTGCCGGCATTCTGATCAAGGGCCCGGTGGCACCGCTGCTGGCGCTGACGACAATTGCCGCGCTGTCTGCCTGGCACCGCGAGATCCGCTGGTTGCGGCTGATTCGGCCCCTGCGCGGGTTTGTGATCGTGGCGGCGCTGACCTTGCCTTGGGGTATTCTTGTGACGCTGGCGACCGATGGTGCCTTCCTTGATCTGGCCATTCGCGGAGACTTTGTTGCAAAGGTTCAGTCGGGTCAGGAATCGCATGGTGCGCCGCTTGGCACCTATCTGTTGCTGTTGCCGCTGTTGTTGTGGCCAGCCAGCCTGTTATTGCCACGCGCCATCAGTCAGGCCTCGCTGCTGTTGACTCATGTTGAAAGCCGCTTTCTGATCGCCTGGATTGTGCCATTCTGGCTGGTGATCGAACTGGTGCCAACCAAGCTGCCCCATTACCCGCTGCCGGTTGTACCGGCGCTGGCGGTGTTGCTTGTCTGCGCGGTTGATGCGCCCTTGGCAGGCAAGCTGAATGGCAAGTTTTCCGACCTGTTGCGTCGTTATGCCGGCATCGGGCTGGAATGGGCCATGCTGGCGGCGGGCCCGGTTCTTGGCATGGCGATGATCTGGGTGGCCCTGACATATGGCGGGGTGACAGGCGGGCGGGCTTTTGCCTTTGCCATGATGGCCTGCGCGGCGATAGCCGGTGCGTTATTGTTTGGCATTCTGTGGCATCGCCAGGGCGGTATTCGACATGTCGCGGCTGTCATCGCATGTGGTGCAATCTTTCACTTCATCGTGATTGCCGGTCTGTTTCCTGCCCTGTCGCGGATTCATCTGGCCCGCGCAATTGATGCACAGCTGCATACAATGAAGACACCACCAGCGGCGATAGCGGCTGCCGGCATTCACGAGCCGTCACTGGTCTTTACGCTGGGCCGCGACCTGCTGCTTGTCGACGGGCAGGAGGCGGCACTGTTTCTGGCCGAGGCCCCAAATGGTCTGGCCATCATTGAGCAGACGCAAAACGCCGCCTTTGTCACCATGGCAGACGCATTGCAGCTTGATGTTTTGATGATCCACCAGCTTGAAGGGTTCAATATGTCGAAGGGAAGTGATGTGCGAATCTTTCTTTATCGTGCTGCGCCGTTTGACCCGAACGCCCCCAAGGGCTAAGACAGTGGCTGGGTCAATAATTTCCTCTGAGTGCCGAGCTCCCGCATGACATCACAGCCTCGCAACAGCGCAGGATCGCCGGATCTGGAGATTTCGGTCATCGTGCCTGTGATGAATGAAGCAGGTAACATACGCCCGCTTATCGACGAAATCTGCGACGCCTTCAAAGGGCGGCGTTTTGAGGTGATCTATGTCGATGATGCCAGCACCGATGACGGGCCGGCCGAGCTGGCGACAGCCGCTGCCGAGATCCCGCAGCTGCGCGTCTTGCAGCATGAGAAAAGAGCCGGACAGAGTGCGGCTATACGATCAGCCTTGATGGTGGCGCACGGGCATCTGATCGGCGTGCTGGATGGCGACGGGCAGAATGTGCCAGCTGATCTGCCGAATCTCGAGGCAGTGCTGAACAAGGCAGTTGCGGATGGCAAAGGCCCGGTCGGCATGGCCGCCGGCATTCGGGCCAGACGCAAGGACAGCGCAAAACGCCTGATTGCATCGCGAATGGCACGCTGGATCAGGGCGCGGCTTCTTGCCGACACACATCCAGACAGCGGGTGCGGGACCAAGGTTCTGCACCGTTCGCTATTCCGCAGCCTCCCCTTTTTCAATCATATGCACCGGTTCATGCCAAGCCTTGTTGCGCGCCATGGCGGCTTTGTCATTGGTGCTGACGTTGCGCATCGTGAACGCCTTCGTGGCACGTCGAAATACCGTGTTCTTGACCGGCTTCTGGTCGGGATCAGTGATGTGTTCGGCGTGATGTGGCTGTTGCGCCGGGGACCGCAGCAAGGTCTGGTAAGCGAAATCGGCACGACCGCCGCCAGAACAGAAAACGGCAGAAAGGACGCCGCCAGATGATTGCCCTTCTGTCACAGAATATCGAGGCAGGCGCGCGCGCATTTGCGAACCTGTTGCTGACGATCTTTCCCTTTTTGCCAGCCAGCCTCGAGACCAATCCCGAACAGATCATGATTGTTGTCGGTTTTGCCGGCCAGGGTCTGTTTGCGATGCGCTTCATCATCCAGTGGCTGTCATCGGAAAAGCAGGCGAAATCGGTGATACCGGTGGCTTTCTGGTATTTTTCGATTGGCGGCGGTGCCGTGCTGTTGCTGTATGCGATCTGGCGGCAGGACCCGGTGATCATCTGCGGCCAGGGGCTGGGCCTGTTTATCTATCTGCGCAATCTGTATTTTATCCGGCGTGATACTGGCGAAGAAAGAGACAGCTCCTAAAGAGATGTCTGGCCAAGCGCCATCACGATAGCCCAGTGTTCCGGGCTGACCGGCGTGACAGACAGGCGTGACTGGCGCACCAGCGCCATATCGGACAGCCGCAAATCTGCCTTGATTTCAGCAAGCGTGACGGGGCGATTCATACTTTGTACCGCCTTTACAGTGACCATGCCAAAACGCCCGCTGGCATCAGTGGGATCGGGGTGATAGAGGGCGCATACCTGAACAATACCGACAATCTGCTTTTCATTGACCGAGTGATAGAAGAAAGCCAGATCACCGATCTGCATGGCTTTCATATTGTTCGATGCCTGATGGTTGCGAACGCCGTCCCAGCCTTCACCTGTGTCCCCCTTTGCAAGCTGGTCATCCCACGACCAGTTGCCGGGTTCGGATTTCATCAACCAATACTGCATGCTCTGCACTTCATGTTGTGTGCTGGCCGTGTTGGTGCCAGCTATTCATTGCCGACTATTCGTTCCGGGCGCGGCGGGCCAACAGACCGCTCACCACATCCTGCAGATTATGGTTCTGATTAACCACCTTGTCGACAGCTTCGGTGATTGGCAGTTCAATACCGGCTGCCCGGCCGCGCGCCACCATAGCCGCAACTGTGTGCCGACCTTCGGCCAGCACCGGATCGGGCGTCCGCCCCGCCCCAAGTGCCAGTCCGAATGCCATGTTTCGCGAATGCGGTCCGGCGCAGCTAAGGGCCAGATCACCGGCCCCTGACAGGCCATAGATGGTGCCGGGGTTGGCCCCTAACGCAATGGCAAATCGCGCCATTTCAGCCAACCCGCGGGTAGTAATGGCGGCGCGTGCATTATCGCCAAGGCCAAGCCCGGCTGCGCATCCGGCGGCAATGGCGATGACATTTTTCATCGCACCGCCAATGGCCACGCCGATTGGATCATCGCTGGTATAAACCTTGAGCGCACTACCTTCAAAGGCCTGCTGGATGATGGTTGCGGCCTGCGGATTATGACTGGCAGCGGTGATGGCTGCCGGCTTGCCCGATGCCACCTCATCGGCAAAGGTCGGGCCGGAAAATACCACGGCGTGATGGTCTGGCAGCAGATGGCCAGCCACCTCGGGCATCAGCATGCCAGCGGTATCTGCTGTTGCCATCAACCCCTTTGCACACAAGGCGACTGGCACTTCGGGTGCCAGCCGTTCGGCCAGCCCCTTCAGACAATCGGCAGTGGCGCTGACAGGCAGCACGACAAAGACAAGGTCTGCGGTATCCAGAATCCTGTCTTCGGTGCTGGCAGCAAGCGGCGGCAGGACAGGCGCATCTGACAGCTGGCGGCAAATCCCCCTGGCCAGGGCATCTGCAGTATCGGGGCTGCGCACCAGCAGCTGTGCCGGGGTGCCGGCCTTCACCAAGGCTGCCGCGATGGCGCATCCCCAGCTGCCACCACCAATAACAACCGCGTTTTTTTTGTGATCACCGGTCATGCGCGCACCCCGCGACCGGGCGGCGGCGGCGCATCAGGATCAAGTGGCCAGCGTGGCCGCGGTGCAAAGTCCAGATTGTCGGGCTGCTGGCGGCGTTCGAGTGCGGCCCAGGCAATCATCGCGGCATTATCGGTGCACAGCCAGGCTGGCGGCACGCTGATGGAAAAACCGGCAGTAGCAGCCGCATCTGACAGGCGCGCAAAGATAACCCTGTTGGCAGCAACACCGCCGGCAATGACCAGTGTCGACGGGCCATGCGTCTCGGCAAAGCGGGCCATCGCGCGGCTGCTGCGCTCGGCAAGGCAATCGGCAATCGCCGCCTGCAGTGATGCAGCCAGATTGGCCGGCCCGGCCGGATCATCCGGATCAAGGGCAGCGTGGCGTGTGGCGACAGCTGTTTTCAGTCCAGAGAAAGAAAAGTGACAATGCGGACTGCCCTTCAGCGGGCGCGGCAAGGCAATGGCACGGGCATCGCCCTGCGCCGCCAGCATCTCGACAGCGGGTCCGCCCGGATAGCCAAGCCCCATGATCTTGGCGCTTTTGTCAAAGGCCTCGCCAGCGGCATCATCCATCGTGGTGCCATAGCGCTCATACGCGCCGGGGCCATGCACGGCCAGCAACTGTGTATGGCCGCCTGATACCAGCAGCAGCAAATAGGGGAACGCCACCTTGTCCACCAACCGTGCGCTCAGCGCGTGCCCTTCCAGGTGGTTGACCGCGAAATAGGGAAGATTGCGGGCGCTGGCGATGGCCTTTGCGGTGACGGTACCGACAACAACGCCGCCGATCAGCCCGGGCCCGCCTGTGGCCGCCACCCCGTCAATGTCATCCATGCCAATCCCCGCATCGCGCAGGGCGCCTGCGATCACGATGTCTATTGAATCGAGATGCGCGCGGGCTGCGATTTCCGGCACCACCCCGCCATGGCTGGCGTGAATGTCCATCTGCGAGGCAATCTGGCTGGCCATCACGGTGCCGTCATCACGCACAATGGCCGCTGCCGTTTCATCGCAGCTGCTTTCAATGCCAAGCATGATGAATGTCTTGCCCATGGATGCCCTTCCCGCCGTGATGCTGGCTGTTTGATATTCGATATGGTCAGTCAGACGGCAGCTGTTATGTGACCGGTGCGCCGGTGCATGGGGCCAGCATAGTGAGCGCGCGCGTGATTGACAAACGGACCGATGATCATCTGCGACACAATGCACGGCATATCAACAGTGCTTTTTGTTTTGCAACTGGCCTGCAGCAGCATTAGAACAAGCGCCAATGACCCGATATTCCCCTCTCTTTGATCAGCAACCGCTGATACTCGCTAGCCGCGAATCCGCGCTTGCCACCGCTCAGGCCAGAATCGTCGCTGACGGGCTGGCACCACTGCCGGTCGAGGTGCTGAGTCTGACCACCAAAGGTGACAAGATTCTGGACCGCTCGCTGGCCGAGGCCGGCGGCAAGGGCCTGTTCATCAAAGAGCTGGAAAGCGGGCTGCTGCGCGGTGATGCCGATGCGGCTGTGCATTCGATGAAGGATATGGAAACAACGCTTGCCGATGGCACCCGTCTTGCCGCTGTCTTGCCACGCGATGACCGACGGGATGCGCTGGTCGGGCCGTTTCAGACGCTGGAGGATCTGCCATCCGGGGCGCGGGTTGGTACGGCGTCGGTGCGCCGCCGGGCCCTGTTGCTGCATCACCGGCCGGATCTGGATATCGGACTGTTGCGCGGCAATGTGAACACCCGGATCGCGGCGCTGCAGGACGGTCAGTTTGATGCGATCATTCTGGCGGTTGCCGGGCTGCGCCGCCTCAGCCTCGACGTTGATTATGCGCCGCTTGATCTGGCAGTGATGCTGCCCAGTGCCGGTCAGGGGGCGCTGGCCATTCAGACGCGTGACCGAGATGATCCGCGCAGTCTTGCCGTGATGGCTGCCAGTGCCGATCTGGGCTGCGCGAAAACCACGACTGAAGTGACGGCGGAACGCGCGCTGCTGGGACGCCTTGACGGGTCATGCCATACACCGATTGCGGCAAGCGCGACCTGCGATGAAAATGGCAGGCTGCATCTTGACGGAATGATCCTCAGCGAAGACGGTCGTCAGGCTTTTCGGGACAGGATTGACGGGTTTGGCAGCGATGCAACACAGCTTGGCGAGGCGCTGGCAGACCAGCTTCTTGGTGCAGCTGGCGGGCGGCATTTCCTGGCCTGACAGATGTTGTGGGTCAGGCGTTGTGAGTCAGGCTTTGTGAGTCAGGCGTTGCGGGTCAGGCGTTGCGGGTGCAATGTTGCGTTTCGATCCTGTGTGTGATGGCATGGCTGCAACGCGCGCAGTCTGCAAGGAGCGCGCGGATCGCAAAACATAAGCAGACAGCAGATGCGCAACAACAGATACGCATAAGGCAAATCCGCCATGGCTCCTTTCATTCTCTCTGTTCGTCCTGAACCTGATTGTGATCTGGATGTTGCGGCGCTGGCGCGGCGCGGCGTACCGGCGCTGGCTGCCCCGTTGCTGGCGCCGCGTTTGATCGGTCCTGACACACGGCCTGATCCGGCCGGCTATTCAGGAGTTGTTTTCACCAGCCGCCATGCTGTGACCGGGCTGGTCGCGGCGCTTGGCGGCGCAGCAGAAAATGTCGGGCAAGGCGGGTGGTCGCAATTGCCTGTTTTTGCGGTGGGACGGGCCACGGCGCGGGTTGCACGAATGGCCGGGTTTGCCTTTCCGCAGGTGGGGCATGGCGGTGGTGCGGGGCTGGTGCCGCTGATCTGTGCCCATATACCGGCCAATGCGCCGCCCCTGTTATGGCCGGCGGCGCGGGATCGCGGTTTTGACATGGTGGCCGCGCTGGCCCCGGACAGGGCGGTTGAAGATGTTAGCGTATATGCGATGGAACAGACGCCGCGGCTGAGTGACGATGCGCTGGATGCGCTTGCCTATGGCAAGATTCTGGCGGTCAAGTTGATGTCGGCGCGATCGGCAACGCTGTTCTGTGCGCAGCTTGCCGAGAACGGTATGGATCATTGCCGTCCGGAAATCATCATCATTGCGGGCAGCGAGACGATCGCCGCTGCGGCGGGTGGCGGGTGGCGGCAAACCTATATTGCCAAACGGCCGACGCGCGTGCGCCTTTTAGCCATTGCGTCTTTGCTCTATCATCGACGCGAGGTGCTGGACTGACCGGCCCGGATGATGCTCTCCGGACAAGGCGATCTCCAGCGCGCCACAACGCAACAAAGGCACATCAACAGATCATGGCAACACGCAAGACAGCGGCTGACCCCGATGATGTGATCGAAGGGGTGGCTGTGGAAAAAGAAGACCAGCAAGCGGACAAGGCTGGCAAGAAAACACGGTCAGGCGGCGCGCGCGGCACCAGCAAGCAGGGGACCGGCGCACAAGCGCCGGGCAGTCATTCATCAGAAAGCAATTCACCGGAAAACAATTCCTCGGGCCGCAAGCTATCGGGCCGCTGGTTTTCTGTCACGCTGCTGGTGGGAGTGCTGATCATCGCCCTGGCCGGCGCGCTCTACATGCTGCAATCGCGCAATAGCCAGCAGGATATTCTGCAGGCGCGGCTGTCAGATATAGAGGCACAAATCGCGGCGCAGGGAATGGATTTGTCAACGCAACTGGCAACCGAAATGGCAACCGAAATGGCAGCCGAAATGGCAGCGGCGCGGGATGAAGATGCCGCTGCCCGTCGACCGCTGCAGGACAACCAGCAAACGCTGATGGCGCAGGTCGCAGCATTGACCGGGCGGGTTGATCAGCTGGATGAGCAGGTGTCGCCAGATTTCGCGATGCGTCTTGATGCGATGGCGGACCGGCTGGCCGCCCTGGAGAATAATCTGGAGACCAGTCTGGAGACCCCGAGTAACACAGCTGGTAATGCATCGGCTGGTAATGCATCAGCGTCTTTGTCTGACATTGATCGCGTGTCCGATCTGATTCTGGCCCAGACCGGGCTGGCAACGCTGGCCGGCATGCTGGCTGACAATTCCGCCGGTGGTGATCTGCAGAGATGGCTGCCAAATCTGCAGGCACTGGAATCGGCCGGCCTTGAGCTTGGCGATCTGGATGCGCTGGCGGCGGCGGCGGCGGCCCGCCCGCCATCCACCATGCAGCTGCTGGCAGCCGGCCGCGATCTCGCAGTCACGCTGACGGCAAACACATCGCCGCCGGGTGATGCGGGCAAGACGCAAGAGTCGGGTGCAATAAAAGATTCGGGTACGACAGATGAGACTGGCTGGTGGTCATCGATTACCAGCGGTCTGTCATCCTTTGTGCGCATACGTGATGTCGACAGCGTATCCGGTGCTGCATCTGGCAGTGAGAGTAGCGGTGATGGCAACACTGAGCCAACCCCGCTTCAGAATTTCCGCATGGCGGTGGCGGCGGGCCAGCTTGCCGAGGCGGTTGCTGTCTCGCACAGTCTGGATGCCAGCTTGCAAACGGGCCCGCAGATGGACCAGTGGCGCGATGCGGCGGCGGCGCGTCTGCACATCGATGGCGCGTTGACCAACCTTGCGGTGCAGCTGACAGCGTCGCTTGCCAACAGTCTGCAGACACTCAAAGACGGGCCGGTTTTGAATGAGGGGCCGGTTTTGAATGAGGGGCCAGTTTTGAATGAGGGGCTGGCACCAAACAGCAATAGCGGGTCGGACGGCAGGCAGCCGGCGCTGGCGGAGGATCAGTGATGTTCATTCGCCTTGTCTGGCTGATCCTGCTTGTTCTTGTTGCTGGTGCCCTTGCCAGCTGGCTGGCATCGCAGCCAGGCATGTTGCAGCTGGAGTGGCTTGGCTATCAACTGGAAATGCGGACCAGCCTTGCTGTTGCGCTGGTCGTGGTTCTGGGGCTGATCGTGATTTTTGCCGACCGGCTGTTGCGCGGTC
This sequence comes from Alphaproteobacteria bacterium, assembly GCA_016780765.1. Lineage (GTDB taxonomy): Bacteria > Pseudomonadota > Alphaproteobacteria > Puniceispirillales > Puniceispirillaceae > UBA8309. The sequence continues at coordinate 33,767 of JADHLH010000015.1, forward strand.
TGCTGGATCTGCCCGGCCTGTTGGGGCGCAATCTTGCCCGCCGCCGTGCGGCGCAGGGGCATCGGGCGCTGGCCCTTGGGATGATTGCTGTCAGCGCGGGTGAGCCAGCCGAGGCGCGCCGTCAGGCATCGCGGGCGCAGCGTCTGTTATCGGCACCGCAGCTGACGGATCTTCTGTCGGCGCAGGCGGCGAATCTGTCTGGTGATCACCGGGCCGCTGGTCGTTATTTCACATCATTGACGGGCAATGCGGACACGGCGTTTCTAGGCCATATCGGGCTGGCGCGCCTGGCATTGGAGGATGACCGCAGTGATGATGCGCTGGCCGAGGCGCAAAAGGCGCTGTCATTGCGCCCGAAATCTGCCCTTGCCGCGCGGCAGGTGATGGTGCTGCAGGCTGAACGCGGCAACTGGGATGCTGCCTTGCCGGCGCTGAATGTGATTGCGCTGAATGTGCCGACGCCGCAAATGAAGGCGCCAAATACGAAGGCGCCAAATACGAAGGCGGGCGCCGATGATGAGGATGCGCAGGTGATTGCCCGCCACCGGGCAGCGCTGAACTTTCTGCTGGCGCGCGAAGGTGTTCCTGAGTTTATGGGGGCCGAATCGACGGGCGGAGGCTTTATGGAGACAGGCTCCAGCGGCGCGGTTCACAGCAGCACGGTCAACCAGCTGCAGACGGCCCTTGCCGCGTGGCCCGCATTTTGGCCGGCGGCCATTTTGCTGGCTGATATTCATCTGGCCGCAGCCGCGCCGCGAAAGGCGGTGAAGAGCCTCGAGGCGGCGTTTCGGGTGATGCCGCATGCAGCGATTGCCACGCGGCTGCAAACCGCCTGGAACAGCAATGAAGGCAAGACAGTCGCGCGGTTGCTGAAACTGGTGGCAGCCAGCGGCGATACAGCCCATGAGGCGCGCAGCGTTGTGGCCGCTGTGGCGCTGGCCCACGGGCTTACCGGCGAGGCGGGCCGTCTGATTGGCGAAATTCCCGATGCCGAGCGTGATGCTGCAACATGGCGTCTGGCCGCGCAACTGGCCGAAAGCGGTGACAACCCTGATCCGGCAGCGGCCAACAAGGCATTGCGGATGGCTGGTGAGGCCCCGCGCCCGCGCCGCTGGCAATGCACGAGCTGTCAGCAACTGCATGATCGCTGGCAGGCGCATTGTGCCGGATGCGCCGGTTTCGCCACGCTGGACTGGCGGCGGCCGGACGGGCTGAGCCCGCTTGTCAGCAACAGCAATGCGGATGATCGTCTGGCGGCACTGCCGCGCCCCGACTGATACCGCTTGTGGTTGGGGATGGCGCCGGATATCGGGATATAAATGCGGGCGTATAAATGCGGGTGTATAAATACGGGTGGGGCCAATTGCCCTGATCGCGCAAACGCGTTATAAGCGCCGCCATCGCCCGCTTAGTTAAATGGTATAACGGGTCATTCGTAATGATTAGTTGGGGGTTCGATTCCCTCAGCGGGCACCACTCACCGTGTTACACCTGCCATAAAGCACCTTGATTCAAGCAGTTAGTCAATCACTGCTGAATTGGGTAGGTCGCATGGTAGGTCAAATAAACCATCATCTGTATCGCAAGCGTGGCTTCTACTACTTCTGTAGGCGTGTGCCGAAGGCATTGCTGGAACATTATCCAAAGCCCCGCATCGTGGTGGCCTTGAAGACAAGGCAGTTCCGTGATGCCTTGAGGCAAAGCCAAATCATATCCAAGAGACTGGATGACCAGTGGTTCCATATGCAGCTGGATGCGATGGGGCTGGATAATGTGCAGAGCAAACTGTTCCAGCCTGTTAAGCTGTCTGCACCTCTGATGTCAGAAGCAACCAGCTTCTATCTGAGATTGAAGGGCGACGGTAAGGACAAGGTCTTCATCCGTGCAGCCCAACGTAATGCTGCCTCAGTAATTGAGGTATTGGGCGACAGACGCATCAATGACTATGCGTCATCAGAGGCTGGCAAGCTGCGTGATGTGCTGCTGGACAGAGGACTGGCTGTTACCTCTATCAAGAGGATGTTCGGGTCTGTGAAAGCCATCATCAATCTGGCAATGGCAGAGCATGGCATTGAAGGGCGCAATCCCTTTGCCAGCATCTATATGCCGGATGAGATGCCAGAAGAACGCCAGCCAATACCTGTGGATGCCATCAGACGAATCCAGAAGGAGTGCATGACCGCAGATGATGAGAACAGGTGGCTGCTTGCTCTTATCAGCGACACAGGCATGAGGCTGTCAGAGGCTGCTGGGCTGGCCAGAGATGACATCGTGCTACACACAGACATACCCCATATCATTGTCCGCCCCCATCCGTGGAGGCGTCTCAAGACAAAAGGCAGTGAAAGGCTAGTGCCATTGGTTGGGGCAAGCCTGTGGGCTGCCAAGAGACTGCAACAGCATGATAGTAGCTATGCCTTCCCCCGATACTGCGATGGCAAAACATGTAACGCTAACTCAGCCAGTGCTGCTCTTAACAAATGGCTGAAGCCAAGAGTGAACAAGCATGCCGTGGTGCATAGCCTTCGTCATTCCATGCGAGACAGGCTACGTGCAGTTGAATGTCCATCAGACATCATCGACCAGATAGGTGGATGGTCATCATCAACGGTGGGTGCATCCTATGGCAAAGGCTTTGAACTGCCTGTGCTGGCCAAGTGGATGAAGATGATGGAGGGGTAGTGGTGAATTCTAAAAACCCAGCACCTACAACTGATACCCCTTTCCCAAAAAGTACCTTGAAATACCGTAGGAATAAATCAATAGAAAAACTAGGTTCACCCATTTTAACTGAGGTTCGGTGCGTAACCACGCACAGTAAATCCAAATCAAACAAAACGGGAAGGACAAAAACATAGTGAGTGGGTACCAATCAAAAATGATTGCTATAGCGCTTAATAAACCAAGTAATAGGGCAATATTTTTTAGTATTTTTTCTGTTTTTACAGAGATTTCAGAGGGTAATAAAAATTTAAAAACTGCGTTAACTAAACTGTCCACTTACATGTCGCCTTATGAAAAACTTATTACTGAGTTTCAGTATCTTAAATACCCAATTCAGCAGTGATTGACTAACGGCTTGAATCAAGGTGCTTTGTGGCAGGTGTAACACGGTGAGT
>JADHLH010000095.1 GCA_016780765.1 Alphaproteobacteria bacterium
GGCAAGATCATTTTCGAGATCAATGGCGACCGCGGCAAGAAACAGGAATTCAACTTCCGGGCGCTTGTTGCCACGGCTGCTGACTTTACCTTCATTGCAGATGGGGACAACATCCTCGCCTTCGACAATGTCACACAAGCATCAAAGGCGGTTGTTTTCCTGAATACTGGTGAACAGGTGTGCTGGACGCCGCCCAGCCGGGTGTCACCTGGCGGTCCTTCTGTCATCGAAAAGACGAACACGCAATGCATGTTGTCAATCAATCTGGATTACAGCACGTCCGGAAACTGGAATTGATCGTCAATCAAGCTGGAAGACCATGCCATCGACGCCGGGTTCGGTGCGTGGCGGGCATATTTCAGCCAGTTCGGCATAATCAGCCTCAAGGCCCAGATGGGTCAGCACCGCCTGTCCCGGCTTGACCCGGTCAATCCAGGAAAATGTCTGCTCGTAATGACTGTGCGCCTGATGTGGTGTGTCGCGCAGCGCTTCGACAATCCACAGGGGGACGCCGTGCAAACTGTCCAGAACATCATCTGATAGATCGACGACATCGGTTGAATAGCCAAATTTTCCGTCAAACAGAAAACCGAGCGAATCAGCATTGCCATGCGCCTGGTGAAAGATGTCGATATCACAATCACCGATCCGGATACGTGTTCCGGCAGAAATGGTTTCAAGACGCATTGGTGGCACGAAATAGCTCGGCGATTTTGGGCTCTTGCTGAACAGATACGGGAAGCGTGACTGTATGTCAGCGCCATGATGCTCTGTTGCCATTATTGGCAATTCCATCCGGTCCGGCCAGAAAAATGCCCGCAGGTCATCAATCCCGGCAACATGGTCCGAATGCGTATGGGTAATCAGAACGGCATCGATCTTCTTCAACCCCAATGGCAGCAACTGATTGCGGATATCGGGTCCAGTATCAACAAGAATGGTGGTTGTATCCGTTTCAATCAGCACAGCACAGCGCTGGCGTCTGTTGCGGGGGTCTTGCGGATCACATTTACCCCAGCCAGCATGGCCAAGTGCCGGCACACCAACGGACGTCCCGCAACCAAGCAAAGTTACTTTCATCATGCTGTCATTCCGGAAAACAGACGCAGCGTATTGGCGCGTGTGATGGCGGCCATGTCTTCAACGCTTTTTCCGCGAAGCGCGGCCAGGCATTCCAGCGTGTGACGTGTATAGGCCGGTTCGTTCGATTTGCCCCGCATGGGAACGGGTGCCAGAAACGGGGCATCTGTTTCGACCAGTATCCGGTCTTCGGCGGCGGCAATCGCAACCTCGCGGATAATCTCGGCATTCTTGAAGGTCAGGATGCCGGAAAAGCTGACATAAAAGCCAACATCAAGCGCACGGCGCGCCAGTTCGGCACCTGAGCTGAAACAATGCAACACCCCGCCAAAAGCGCCTTTTGTCATTTCATCCTCAATGATCGCGGCTATGTCGTCATCGGCCTCCCGGGCATGCACAATGATGGGAAGTGACAATTGTCGTGCAGCACTGATCTGTGCCCGAAAACTCTCGGCCTGCCGGTCTCGCGGCGCATAATCATAATGATAATCAAGCCCCGCCTCGCCGATGGCCACACATTTCGGATGATCGGCAGCAGCGATAAAAGCGTCAACATTACAGGCATTATCTTCATTGCCAGCTTCATGCGGATGCACACCAACGCTGAACCATACATTGTCATATGTCTCGGCGATGGCGCGTGGCTGATGCGCTGTGGTCAGCTTCACCCCGATTGAGATCACTTGATCAACACCTGCCTCACCGGCGCGGCCCAGCACTGCCGGCAGATCGGATGCAAGCTGTGGATAATCAAGATGTGCGTGGCTGTCGATGATCACGGCGCTACGCCTCTTCAACGATATAGCGCGGGAACACAGGCTCTGGCTTGTCAATCACATGGCCTGCAGGCAGGCGTAGGGCCCCGCCAATTGTATCAAATCCGCGCGCATTATCGGGAACGCCGAGCTGCGCCAGCATCTTTGAAGTTGCCTCTGGCATAACAGGTTGCACAAGAATTGCGACCTGCCGGATCACTTCTGCCAGAACGGCCAGAACCTCTTGCATGCGTGGCGGATCAGTTTTCTTCAGTCCCCATGGCGCAGTATTATCAACATAGCGATTGGCATCCGACACAACCTGCCAGATGACCCGCAAAGCCTCATGAAATGCCTGTAGATCAATCTGCGCGCGCACCGCATCGAGCATAGCATCAGCAGACGCCAGTAATGCGGCATCCTCATCCCGTGGCTCGGCTGGCAATGCCGGCATCACACCGTCACAATTCTTGAAAATCATCGACAGCACCCGCTGTGACAGATTGCCAAGATCATTGGCAAGATCACTATTCATCCGGTGGATCATCGCCTGACGCGAGAAATCTCCATCATTGCCGAACGGCACTTCGCGCATCAGGAAATAACGCATCTGGTCGAGCCCAAATTCATCGGCAAGATCATTCGGATCAATCGCATTGCCAAGGGATTTGGAAATTTTTTCGCCTTCATTTGTCCACCAGCCATGCGCGAACACCCGCTTTGGCAAAGGCAGACCGGCAGCCATGAGAAAAGCCGGCCAGTAAACCGCATGAAAGCGCAGGATATCCTTGCCGACCATGTGCAGGTCGGCGGGCCACCGCATCTCATAGCCCTCGGCATCACCATATTCGCCATCTGTGGGCCAACCGGTTGCCGTGATATAATTCGTCAGCGCATCCAGCCAGACATACATCACATGGGCATCATCACCGGGGACTGGCACGCCCCAGGAAAAGCTGGCGCGGCTGACCGACAGATCGCGCAACCCACCACGCACGAAGCTTTTCACCTCGTTGAAACGGGACTCAGGGCCGACAAAGCCCGGGTTTGCCTCATAGAAATCAAGAAGTGGCTGCTGCCATTCTGACAGGTTGAAGAAATAGGATGGTTCTTCTACCCATTCCACCGGCGCACCGCTCGGGGCCTTGCCATCAACCAGTTCTGTTTCTGTGTGAAAGGCCTCGTCTCGCACAGCGTACCAACCGGCATAGCTGCCAAGGGTGATATGCCCCTTTTCAAGAAGAAGGCCCCACAGTTTTTGGCAGGCGGCGCGATGGCGTGCCTCGGTGGTGCGGATAAAATCATCATTGGAGAAATTCATCTGGCCTGTCAGGTCACGGAAATTCTGGCTGACACTGTCGGTGAAATCCTGTGGTGTGACGCCTTTGTCTTGTGCTGCTTTTTCGACCTTCTGGCCATGTTCATCAGTTCCTGTCAGGAACATCACGTCATAGCCGTCAAGGCGCTTGAAGCGCGCAAGCACGTCACAGGCCAGCGTGGTATAGGCGTGGCCGATATGCGGTTTGTCATTGACGTAATAGATCGGCGTCGTGACATAGAAAGATGTCTTGGCTTGGCCTGTCATTCTGCCGTCCATCAAATGCGTAAAAGGCGTGAGCCTGTGGTTGGCCCATGTGCAGGATGTATAGGTAACACCCCCTCAGGGCAAGGTTTTCCGGTGGAAATTCGTCAGTTCACGAAGCAGGAAATGGGCAAAATCCAAATACAGCCCATCCGCCTGCCGCGCCGCACCAAGAAACGCCGCATGGGCCGTGGCCCAGGCGGCAGCATCACGCGAGACGGATATCTGCTTAATTGCATTCGCCTCAAAGGCACAGGCTTCCGCCAGAGTGCCGGTATTGGCATGCAATGCACACAGTCGCAGTAACCGCGCAATCAACCAGATTGCCCCGTCACGAAGGGTGGCACCGTCGCTGCCGCCCTTGCCCCATTTTGTGCACATTGCCGACAGCGCAGGCTGGTCAAGTGTTGGGGCGGCCAGCAGACTGCACACAGCCATATAACAATCAGCAGCACCGCTTTCAGCAAGTTTCAATGCCCGTCCGGGCGCCCCGTTAGCAAGGCGCGCCAGTTCGGTATGTGGCATGCCGCCAGAGGCCAGCCGGTCATCAAGAATCTGGCTGCAGGCTGTACTGTCAGGTGCCACAATACGAACAACACGGCAGCGTGACCGAATGGTTGGCGGCAGGCGGCCAGGGCGCGAAGCGGTCAGAAACAGGATGGTTTTGGCTGGTGGTTCTTCCAGCAGTTTCAGCAGTGCATTTGCACCATTGCGATTGACGTCATCCATCGAATCGATAACCGCGACACGCCATCCATCACGCGCCGGCTTGCGTCCCATGAAAGACAGCAGCTTGCGAATTTGCGCCAGTTTGATCTGGCCGGATTTATTGTCCTCACTATCCGGTTCAACGATCATCAGGTCCGGATGAACGGATCGCATGACAAGACCTGTCCCGGGATCATCACGGTCCAGCGCAAAGCCCGTCTCGCCGCCAAGATCAAGGCCGGCATTCGCATTACGATCTTCAGCCAGCATCCAGGCTGCCGCCAGCCGCGCCATCAGCCCTTTGCCGCTGCCAGCTGGACCGGTCAGCAGCCATCCATGCGCAACCCGCCCGCCAGCCATCGACTGTGCCAGTGCCGATGTCAGCATTTCATGCCCGATCAGCGGTTGTTCGGGATCAAAGCCGGGTGCCGGCGCGTCTTGCGGTTCATTCATGTCAGAACCTGAGCCGCTTTCAGGCGCGCTTCGACAAGATTGGCAATATCTTTGTGAATGGTGTCCGCATCACGTTCTGCATCTATCACAGCAAAGCGCGTCGGTGCGCCTGCGGCAAGATCAAGAAAGCCTGACCGAACACGCTGATGAAAGGCCATGCCCTTGCTTTCAAAGCGGTTCTCGGTTGTATCACGATGATCCGCGCGCTGTAGACCGGTTGTTACATCCATATCCAGCAAGATTGTCAGGTCTGGTTCCAGATCCCCGCATGCAAGCCTGTTGAGTGCTTCGATCGCATCATGCGGCACTCTGCCAACCACGCCTTGATAGATGCGGGTGGAATCATTATAGCGATCGCACAGAATGATGTTTCCATCAGCCAGCGCCGGACGCAGGACATGTTCGACATGTTCGTGCCGTGATGCCGACATCAGCATCGCCTCGGTTGCGGGCAGCCACCGGTCCGCCGCCCCCTTTACCAGAAGATCACGAACAGCTTCTGCCGATGGTGTGCCACCGGGCTCACGCGTGACAAGGGTGCGTTCTGCCAGGCCATGCGCTGCCAGCCAGGCGACCAGCTTCTTGATCTGGGTGGTTTTGCCGCTGCCCTCACCGCCTTCAAAGCTGATGAAATATCCTGTCATAAAAAAGGCCGTCAGTTCACAACATCTGGATCGGGCCCGGCACCGAAAATCAGATATTTCAAGGCTTCGCCGACGCGGTCAAACATGCCAAGCGCTCGCACATCCTCGGCTGCCAGCAGATCATAGGTTTTGGTTTCTCCGGGAACCTTGACCACAAGCGTGCCGATTGTCTGGCCAGCCTTGATAGGCGCCGGCACCGGGTCATTCCACTGCACCGTCATCGTCATCTTGCGACGGTCGCTGCGCGCCATGACGGTGTGAAGCGGCTCTTCAAGAATCATCCCGACCTTGCCGGCATTGCCCAGCCAGACATTTGCATGATCAACCGGTTCACCAGCGTCGAAGAATTTGTACAATTTGAATTCGCGGAACATCAGATCCATCAGGCGGCGCGATTCAGAGGACCGTTGTTTCATGCTTTCCATGCCGTTCAACACCATGATAACGCGTTGGCCGTCGCGGATCGCAGAGCCAACCAGCCCATAGCCTGATTCCTCGGTATGACCCGTCTTCAGGCCGTCAGCGCCCTGGGTGCCATAAACCAGCGGATTGCGATTGCCCTGTTTGATGCCATTCAAGGTGAAATTCTTCTCGACAAATATCGGATAAAGGTCGGGATATTCGTCAGGCGGAAAATCGCGGATGAGCGCGGTGGCCAGAATGTTCAGGTCGCGCGCTGTCGTATGCTGGTCCGGATCGGGCCAGCCGGTGGAGTTCTTGAAGACAGAATTGGTCATCCCAAGGGCACGCGCGACATAGTTCATTTCTTCGGCAAAGCCGTCTTCAGTGCCAGAAATGCCCTCGGCAATGGCGATCGCTGCATCATTTCCAGACTGCACAATGACGCCGTAAAGCAGATCGCGGACTGATACCTGCTTGCCGACTTCGACGAAGGTTTTCGAGCCGCCCTTCTTCCATGCTTTTTCTGAAATCAGAAAGGTGTCATCCATTGATAGGCTGCCATCTGCAATCCTTTGGAAAGCGATGTAGACCGTCATGATCTTTGCCATGGATGCCGGTTTCATATAAGAATCCGGCGATTTTTCCATCAGCACTTTGCCAGATCCGAAATCGGTGACATAGGCAAACTCAGCGGAACTTGTGATTTCCACCGCGCGCGCAGGAAGTGAAGCGGCGGTCAGCATCGAAAGTAACGCGCCGCAAATGGTCAGTAATCTGTATCTCGAAACCAAAAAACGCCTCACGTCGATTTCCCTCATCATACTATCAGTAGTGTCCAAGACTATCAGCGTCCTAGCGTTGAAAAACGGCACAAAAAAGACCGTTCAGCCTATCATGCTTTGCTAGTCGACAATAATGCGGGCACCCTTGAAGCCCAGTTCCAGAACGTCTGCCAGCAAGCTGTCAGCCACCGTGACATCACGGATCGGCCCAAGGCGTACCCGGTGTAATGTCTGGCCTCTGACATCCACCTCGGTTATGCCGCCTGTGCCAACGCCTTGCACGCGTTCCAACACGGTGCTGGCATTTTCCTTTGAATGAAAGGCGCCAAGCTGAATCCATATATCCGTTTCGATCGGCGGCACGGTGATGATTTCACCGACCTGTGAGCGGTTCATCAAATCCAGCGCCGATTGCCCATCTTCATTCTTGTAGGCGCGTCCATTTCTCGATGTCGCGGTGAAGGTGACGTCCGATGATCCGACAGCGTTAAAATCGGGCTTTGCTTCTTCTGGAACGCCATCAACTTCAGGGAAACTGCCGCGCCTTGCCAATTCTTCAAGCCGCAGACTTTGTTCGGTGAGAATTTGCACCCTGACCTTGGCGATACCTGCATCCTTAAAGCCGATGAGGCGCGCCGCCTCGCGAGATAGATCGATGATGCGTCCGGCAACGAACGGGCCGCGGTCATTGATCCGCACAACAAGCGAGCGTCCATTATCAAGATTTGTGACGCGCACGACAGATGGCATCGGCAGGGTTTTGTGCGCGGCAGTTATTTTTGTTGGATCGAAAATTTCGCCGTTTGCCGTCAGCTTGCCGGCAAACTCATCCCCGTACCAAGACCCGATGCCGGTTTCGTCATAGGACAGATCGCGCTCCGGGTAGTACCACACGCCGCCCACATTATAAGGATCGCCAACTTTATAGCGCGGTTCAGCCACGATGGACCCGTCCGCCAGCTTTTGTTTTGTTTCGGTCCTGCTGAGTTTTTGTTCTGTTTTCTTGATCAGATCAACGGCAAGTTCGGCCGTCGTACAGCCGGAAAACAACAACAGAACCAACACGGCAATAAACCGGTGTGCGGGATGTTTGCCAGCTGTGTGACGCGTGACCTGCATAGCTGCCCTCTAGCGAAGTGTGTCCGAAAGTGATCCGACCGCGATGGCGTAATAATTGGACCGGTTCCATCGCAGAATTGAATCGAAATTGCTGTAGACAAGAAAGGCCCGGCCGCCAATACCGTCCGGCAGCACCAGCCTCGCGCTTAACGGCCGCGTCGGTAATGCAGAACCGTCTTTGTTGCGCACACCTGCTTTCTGCCAGTCGGGCAGTGTCAGGCGTTTTTTGGACGAGGACAGCTTTGTTGCGCCGATGTTGGATATCACCAGATCTGACGGAATCCTGACCTCGCGGCCCCATGTCATGTCATCCCGCCATCCCGCCTTGGCAAGATAATTGGCTGTCGAGGCGAAGACATCGGCAGTGGTACCCCAGATATCACGTCTGCCATCGCCGTCCCAATCCTCGGCATAGTTCAGAAAGCTCGATGGCATGAACTGGCTCTGGCCCATCGCCCCTGCCCACGACCCTTTCATGCGATCGGCGCTGATATGCCCGCCATCAATGATCCGCAGGGCGTTCAGAAGTTCCTTCCTGAAATAAGCGCTGCGCCGGCCATCATAGGCGAGTGTGACCAGCGCCTGCGGGACGTTGAAACTGCCAAGATATTTGCCAAAACTCGTCTCAATGCCCCAGAACGTCACTATATAGCGTTTCTGGACGCCATATTTTTTCGATACGGCGTCA
>JADHLH010000096.1 GCA_016780765.1 Alphaproteobacteria bacterium
GCAATACGGCCATCCATCGATGTCGCTGTCTTCAGGGTGATGAGCGGGCGCGCATGACGTACACGGCAGAGGAACCCGGCCATCACCCGGTGGGCAGCCTCTGCCGCCAGCCCGCAGTCAACCCGCACACCAGCTGCGCGCAGACGGGCAATACCGCGCCCGTCAACGCGGCTGTCAGGATCCTGCACAGCGATCACCACACGCACCACACCCGCAGCAATCAGCGCATCAGCGCACGCGCCAGTCTTTCCCTCATGCGAACAGGGCTCCAGCGTGACATAGGCACATCCACCGCGCGCCGCGTTGCCGGCCATTGCCAACGCCTCGGTCTCGGCATGCGGGCGTCCACCGCGCGCTGTATGACCCACAGCAACAAGCCGGCCAGTCTGATCAGTAATAACGCATCCAACCGGCGGGTTCGGACCTGTTCGCCCTTCGGCACGGCGCGCAGCAGACACAGCAAGCTGCATCCACCGTCGATCCTGATCGGGGCTATCCGGCGTGTTTAGTAAATACTGGTCGTGTCTGTCCGGCTCAATCGCCAAGCTCTTTCTCCACGAAAGCTTCAAAATCCTTTGCCTCGCGGAAGTTGCGGTAGACAGACGCGTATCTGACATAGGCGACCTGATCGAGTTCTGACAGTGCTGCCATTACCAACTCACCAACATGCGCAGATGGCACGTCTCCGTCAGGATGGCTTTCCATCTGCCGGACGATCTCGTTGATTGAACGCGCGATATCATCTGCATTCACATCACGCTTGCGAAGAGCGATCTGGAACGAGCGCTCAAGCTTGTCACGATCAAAGACCGAACGCCTGCCACTGCGCTTGACGATGATGATTTCCCGCAATTGCACCCGTTCAAAGGTCGTGAAACGGGCGCCACAGGCCCCGCACAGACGGCGCCGACGAATGGCACTGCCATCCTCTGCCGGACGCGAGTCTTTTACCTGCGTATCTTCACTACCACAAAAAGGACAGAGCATGCTTCACCGCCACGCTACATATTGATGCGGCGGGGAGTGTACACACTATTAGTAGATTGGGAAAGCCCGACAAAGTTCGCGAACATCTTCACGAACTTTTTTCTCAACTATCTGATTGTCCTCAGAATTTTTGGTCAGACCATCCAGGACATCACCGATAAACTCAGCGATTTGGGTAAATTCTGTCTCGCCAAAACCACGTGTGGTCCCTGCCGGCGCACCCAGGCGCACACCCGATGTCACCATCGGCGGCTGGGGATCAAACGGCACACCGTTCTTGTTACAGGTGATGCCTGCATTTTCCAGCGACACCTCGGAAATATTGCCTGTCAGACCCTTTGGACGCAGATCAACCAGCACCAGATGCGTATCAGTACCGCCGGACACGATGTCCAGACCGCGGCTGATCAGCCCTTCGGAAAGAACCTGCGCATTGCGAATGACCTGTTCGGTATAGCGACGGAATTCCGGGCGCAGTGCCTCACCAAATCCAGCCGCCTTGCCAGCGATGGCATGCATCAATGGCCCGCCCTGCAGACCAGGAAAGACAGCAGAATTGATCTTTTTGCCCAACGCCTCATCATTCGTCAGGATGATGCCGCCACGACCTGCGCGCAGTGTCTTGTGCGTTGTCGATGTTACGATATGCGCATGCGGAACAGGATTGGGATGCAGACCAGCAGCCACCAGACCGGAGATATGCGCCATATCAACCATCAGATAGGCACCGACCTCGTCAGCCACCTTGCGGAAAGCTGCGAAATCAAGCGTGCGGGGATAGGCTGAGCCACCAGCCAGAATCATTTTCGGCTTACAGGCTTTTGCCTGTTCCAGCAGCGCATCGAAATCGATCTGCGCGGTGTCCTCATCCACCCCATATTGTTCTGCATTAAACCATTTGCCTGAAAGATTTGGTGCGGCGCCATGTGTCAGGTGACCACCAGCCGCCAAAGACATGCCCAGAATGGTATCGCCAGGCTTGAGCATCGACAGGAATACAGCCTGATTCGCCTGTGCGCCGGAATGCGGTTGCACATTGACGAAGGCAGCGCCAAACAATACCTTTGCCCGTTCAATGGCCAGCGTTTCGACAACATCGATATGCTCACACCCGCCATAATAGCGGCGTCCGGAATAGCCTTCGGCGTATTTGTTTGTGAGGACGGATCCCTGCGCTTCCATCACCGCCGTGCTGACAATGTTTTCAGAAGCAATCATCTCGATCTGGTCCTGCTGGCGAACCAGCTCGTCACCGATGGCTGCGGCCAATGCCGGATCGGACTCAGCAAGCGATGCTGAAAAGAAGCCGTTCATCACGCTCTGTTTTCTGAAATCATCCATAATTTGTCTCCTCATGCAGGGTGTAGCCTGCCAATGTTCAGGTCTCAGTTTTTACTGCTCTTGGTTATTAATGCCGCGCAGCTGTCCAAGCTTGTTCACACGGCGTTCGTGCCTTCCCCCCTCGAACGGGGTTGCCATAAAGGTATCAACACAATCCAGCGCAACCGCGATACCCGTCAGCCGCTGGCCAAGGGCAAGGACATTTGCATCATTATGTTCCCGGCACAACCGTGCTGCCGTCACCTCGTTAACCAGCGCTGCCCGCACCCACTCAAAGCGATTGGCCGCAATAGAAATGCCTATACCACTGCCACAAATGGCGATCCCGCGCGATGCCGGGTCGTCCTGCATTGCCTCGGCAAGCCGCGCCCCATAATCAGGATAATCAACAGACTCACCGTCCTGGGGCCCCAGATCAACCGTCTTGTAACCACCATCCGCAAGATGTGTGGCAACTGCCTGACGCAGTTCAATCCCGGCATGATCCGAGCTCAGATATACAGTAGTGATCATGTTGCCGTCCATGTTCAGGGCTCCGTGCGAATATAACCCTCTTGCGGATGCAGGATGTTGGCCGTCCTTTGCTGTGAAAACAACCTCTGCGACAGACACATTGGTAAAGCGCGCATTGATTTCAACCCTTGCAAAAACGCCAATGAATAGCGTTGTGGCGACGCCGACAAATTTATCAGTCTTGCCCTGCCCTTTGCGTTCATATCAAAAAAACCGGCCTGACAGAAAAATTCGTATATTTTTTAGTCGACAAGGCACATTTTCGTGCGTAACGTTTTAGTAACAATCGGGGCCAAAAACCGAGTTTAGGGAGAGTGGGCACAAGTAAAGCTTGGCTCAAAAGTTGAAGAAAGGGCAAGGCAGTCAGCCTTGCTTTTTTTTGTCCGGTTTTTGTTCAGGTCTGCGATCAGCCAGGACGTGAACAAGACTGGCCCGCGCTGCGCATGCGCAGACCAATGACAGGTTAGCCGGATGGCAGACCCAGCGTGATCAAACCTGACGAAATGACCAGATTGACCACTGCACATAGAATACCGGCAATCACCGTGCTGGCGGCAATCTTGCGCCACAGATAGGGCTGGGTTGGTGCCGAGGCGGCATGACCTGCTTCGGGACTGTCTGCCGTACGCACCCCGAATGGCAGGCTCATCAGAAAAATCCACCACCACAACAACAGATAGACAACGAGGCCTGATACAAAATCCATCAGCCGGCGACTTCTTCAAGTTCGATCAATGTGCCGCAAAAATCCTTTGGATGAAGAAACAAAACCGGATTGCCATGTGCGCCGGTCTTCGGCTCACCATTGCCAAGCACGCGCGCGCCCTCATTTACCAGACTGTCCCGCGCGGCAATGATGTCCGTCACCTCATAACAGATATGATGCATGCCACCATCCGGATTGCGTTCCAGAAAGGCGGTGATCGGTGACGCGGTGCCCAGCGGTTCCATCAGTTCTACCTTGCTGTTGGGCTGGCTGACGAAGACGATCCGCACGCCATGTTCCGGCAAGTCCTGCGGTGCGCTGACGGAGGCGCCAAGCGCACTGCGCCAGCGCGTCGCGGCAGCCTCAACATCCGGCACGGCGATGGCGATGTGGTTGATGTTTCCGATCATTGATGTCTCCTGCTCAGGCCACGCCGGCCAGGTCATCACTGCTCAGACGCAGAATATGGACATGCACGATCGGACGCAGGCCAAACATGCTGCGGGCAACCCGGCGAAGCGCCTGCCCGATGATATCCTCTACCGCCTTGTCCGTGCGCCTGTCGCTGCGTCCCATGGCTGAAAGCGCGTCCTCGATGGCAATGCTGGCAGCGGCGATATAGTCTGTTGCCGCTTCTTCATCTCCAATGCCGGTCTGCGATACCGTGGGTGCCGCACATAACGCACCGTTGCGGTTCAGCACCACACTGGCCGTTACCGCCCCATTCCACAACATGCGACGGCGCGCCCGCATCATATCAGACTGGATTTCGATGATCTGACCTTTTTCATGGGTCAAGGCACCGGTATGAACATTATCGATGATGCTGGCTTCGGCAGCAATATCATCGGCCCCATCCACAAGACGAATGACAGTGCCATTGTCGGGGATCAGCGTCTGATGCACCTGACAACTATCGGCAAGCGCGGCATGTGCCATCAGATGACGGGCGGTGCCATGCACGGGGATCGCGATCTTTGGCCGAATCAGGCCATACATTTCGATCATTTCATCGCGGGACGGATGACCCGACACATGTACCGGCGCATCCTCGTCGGTCACCAGACGGATCTTGCGCCGGATCAACGCATCCTGGACACGCGCAATGGCGGGCTCGTTGCCCGGTATCTGACGCGAAGAATAAATAACGGTGTCACCCGGATCCAGCGACACGGATTCATGCGTGCCAGCGGCAATTTTGGCCATTGCAGCGCGCGGCTCACCTTGCGTTCCCGTGCAGATGATGACGATATTTTCGCGTGGCAGCAGCGCTATATCACCTTCGGCTACAAAATCCGGCAGATCGCGTAAATACCCGACTTCTTGCGCCGCCGACATTGCCCGCTTGATCGCACGGCCAACCACTGCAACAGACCGGTCATTGGCCTGCGCTGCCCTGATGATCGACTGAATACGGGCAACATTGCTTGAAAAACATGTCACAGCAACACGCCCCGTGGCAGCCGCAATGGCATCCTTCAGACCCACTTCGGCCTCGGCCTCTGACGCGGTGCGCCCCTCAACCATGGCGTTGGTGGAATCCCCGACCATCGCCAGAACACCCTCGTCACCGATCTCGGCAAGGCGGGTGCTGTCAGTATCCGAGCCAAGCCCGGGGGTCGCATCAAACTTCCAGTCGCCGGTATGGAGCAACGTGCCGGCACCGCACCGGATGGCAAGCGCCGTCGGGTCAGGTATCGAATGCGCCAGACCGACCATTTCAACCGAAAAGGCACCAATATCAAACACAGAACCGGGGCTCATCTCGATCAGCGGGATATCGTATTTGTTGCCGTTTTCTGCCAGCTTGCGGCGCAGCAGCGCCAGCGTGAACGCACTGCCATATACAGGACATCCGAGCTTTGACCACATATAGGGAATCGCCCCGAGATGGTCTTCATGACCATGAGTCAGAACAAGTCCGGCAAGCTTGTCACGCCGCGATTCGATGAAGCTCAGATCGGGCAGCACCACATCGATGCCCGGCATGCTGTCATCGGGAAAGGATATCCCCAGATCAACCATCAGCCAGCTACCGTCATAGTGGTAGAGGTTGGCGTTCATGCCGATCTCTCCGGAGCCGCCAAGCGGTACGAACAGCAAATCGGAAGGTTTATACATATATCATCCGTCCTGTGCGCGGGCCGCAGCAGAGCTGTTGCGCGCGTAGATTTCGAAAAGGCCCTTCACCGTAAGATCGGGGTCGACAGCGTTGATCCCCGGCAAGTGTGCAGAAAAGAGACCGGCCAGCCCGCCAGTGGCAATCATCGATACATCCCCATGATCTGCGCGAAGCCGTGCCAGAAGGCCTTCAATCATGCTTACATAGCCCCAGAAGATGCCGGATTCCATTGCCGAGACAGTATTTTTTCCAAGGATCGGCAAATCTGCACCAAATTCCCGCAGGGCCAGCCGCGGCAACTGGGCGGCTGCCGCCTCCAGCGCATCAATCGACAGCGCCACCCCCGGCGCGATAATCCCACCTTGATAAGCCCCGTCTGCGCCAACCAGATCCAGCGTTGTCGCGGTGCCAAAATCCAGAACAATTGCCGGCAGCTGATGGTGCGCCTGTGCCCCGACCGCATTGACCAGCCGGTCTGCACCCGCCTGTTCCGGTTCATCAATATTGATATCAATCCCCAAATCCACACCGTCATCACCGACCAGCAGCGGCACATGTCCGGTTGCGCTGGCCACCGCATCGCAAATAACTGTACTCAGTGCCGGCACCACGCTGGCAACAATCGCACCCGTGACCGCAGCACATCTGTCTGCCCCCAGAAGGTCACGAATAGCTGCTGCGTAATCCGCACTATTCTTGTCTGCATCGGTTTCCAGACGCCAGATCGGCGGGCGGTCCTCAAACAGGTTCCGGCCCACCTCGGCGCACGCAAGAACGACATTGGTATTGCCGATATCAATTGCTAGCAACATAGTTCACCCCACCAGGTCGACATCACCGGTTGTGATAACATGGCGTTCACCATCGTCCTGCATCAGATGCAAGGCACCATCCGCGCCAAGCCCGGCAAACCGGCCCTCGACAATATTGTTCGTCCCGCCCTTTTCCGCATCAGCCTTCTTCGCCGCCAATTGTTCCGGTCTGGCAATCCGCATCATGCCTTCGATATGCGCGCAATGCGACAGCCATTCCCGCCTGACCGGATCAAACCCGTCTGTTTCATACGCCATCACACGAGACATCAGGGTGTCAGCATAACATCTGGCAAGTGTTTCCGGGTCTGTTGTGTTGTCACCAAGCTGTACCAGCGACGTTGCGGGCAATTTTGCACCGGGCAAAGCGCCCACCGGGGCAATATTGACACCCGTACCGATCACCACCACCTCGCCGCGTGCCTCCAGCAGGATGCCGCACAGCTTGCCGCCACCAGCCAGCACATCATTCGGCCATTTCAGCATCACCGGCACAGTGGCAAGGCAACGTGCCAGTTCCTGCCGGATTGCCAAGGCCGCGACAAATGACAGGCCAAACCACAGACGCGGTGATATTGCCGGGCGCAGCAACATGGAAAAATACATGCCGCCGCGCGACGATGACCAGCCGGCACCGCGGCGACCACGACCCGCTGTCTGTTCACGAACAAGAAAGGCGGTTCCCGAAGGGGCATCCTGTGCAGCAGCAGCCCAGACAAGGTCAGAGGACGAGGTAGCGCTGTCAACAATGGTAATGGCAGCGCCGCCAGTCTTCGAAAGCTCGTCTGTCATCGGACTGTCAATATGGTTCAGCCAGACGCCACAAGCGCCATGGCCGCACTGTCTGCCGCTTCCAGCAGGCCGCCCAGACCAACAAAGAACAGTAACACAACAACCAGGCTGACCCCAAGCACCACGCGGTTGGTAGCCGGAACACCCGGATCAAGCGGGGTATCGGTATCTTCGAAATACATCAGGCGAATGATCCGCAGATAATAGAAGGCACCAACCACCGACATCACCACGCCGATCACCGCCAATGGCACCAGACCCGCCTGCACTGCGGCAAGAAACACATACCACTTGCCAAAAAAGCCGGCCAGCGGCGGAATGCCTGCCATCGAAAACATCATCACCAGCAAACCAAGCGCCAGCATCGGATGGGTACGGGACAGACCTTTCAGATCGACAATCCGTGTTGCCTCTGCCTTGTCACGGCGCATCAGCAGAATAATCGAAAAGCTGCCAGCCCCCATAAAGACATAGCCGGTCATATAGATCATCACGCCCATTGCCCCATCAGGCGACCCGGCAGCCAGACCCGCCAGCGCGTATCCCATATGGGCGATCGATGAATAGGCCATCATCCGCTTTATGTCGGTCTGCATGATCGCGCCAAGCGCGCCAATCACCATCGAGGCAACAGACAGCGCAATCAGCACCTGCTGCCACTGGTCGGCAATACCGCCAAAGGCACCATAGGTCAGGCGCATCATCAATGAAATCGCAGCAACCTTGGGAGCGATTGCAAACAGCGCTGTCACCAGCGTTGGCGACCCTTCATATACATCCGGTGTCCACATATGGAACGGTGCGGCCGATATCTTGAAGGCAAGACCGGA
>JADHLH010000097.1 GCA_016780765.1 Alphaproteobacteria bacterium
GTGTTGATCGTGACTTTATCAGGCATGAAGACGGTCATTGGCGGCATTTTATGCTGATGCCGATGATGCATAGCGAAGACATCGGCGTTCAGGACAGATCACTGCCTCTGTTCGAAACGCTGACCAATCCGCGGACCCATGAATATGCAGTCAAGCACCGCGATATCGTTGCGCGCTTTGGCAGATTTCCGCATCGCAACGCAATCCTCGGTCGGCCTTCAAGTGATGAAGAAACTGAATTCCTGACACAGCCAGGATCATCCTTCTGACGGAATCTCCTGTCCAGGAGGGCATTCACTTCGGTCAATGGCGCAGCAGACAGCTTTGCGCTGGACGACTAGAGCTTCAGTAGGGCGGCAAAGGCCTGTGCGGGCGTCACATCGCTGATCGGGGCGGCGCGCACCCACCCTGCCCTCGCGCCAGCTGGTGCCGACATCGCTGGATCGGTATCGCTGCCCATCACCATAAGTGTCGGTGTGCCTGTTCGGGCCGCCAGAAACACCGGCCCCGTATCATTGCCGATGACATACCCGCAACGCGCAAACAAGGCGGCAAGCTGCGGCAGATCCGTCTTGCCGACAAGGTCTGTGCAGTCGGGCGCGCCCTGCAGCACCGCATCCGCAGCATCACGGTCGGCCGATGTGCCAACTATAAACAGGCGATGGCCGTGCTGACGTGCAAGAACGGCAAGAGACGCAAATGCCGCCCCCGGCCAGCGTTTGCTTGGCTTTGCAGGCGAACAGCCGGGGACCAGGACCAGCGCATTCTGCAGATCATCTGAAACGATACCGGGGGGCAGATCGACGTTGGTCAGCCAATCAAGATCAGCTGAGGCACTGGCATCCCCGCCGGCCAGTCCAGCAGCGATGTCCATGCGGCTGGTATTATTGACCCCGGCAAAATCCGGATAAGGATCACTTGCCCCGGCCGCATTCCCGAACCAGCGCAGATTTTGCGGTGTCAGAAATTGGTGATAACGCGCCGTACGCCCACTGCATTGCAGATCAATAACCATATCCCAGGACTGGCGCATGATACGCCGCATACGCATCATCTGAAGCAAATTCACAACAACAGCCCGATGATCGGTGATCACGTCATCAAACCACGGCATGGCCGCAAAAAGCCCGGCAAATGGTGGCGTCGTCAAAACAGCAATATACGCGCCCGGGTGACCAGCGCGCAATTTGGCATAGGCATCAATGCCCTGAATGATGTCACCCAGTGCACCATGCTTTATGACGAGAATTCTGCTGGCTGGCACGGTATCTTTGCTCTCTTGCGGGCTTGCCCCTGCGTTGGAATGAACCCGAATTGGAATGAGAAGGGATATCCCGTTGGATATGGATGCTGCTAAGCTGTTGCCTCAAGGCCGTCACACAATAGAATAGCGGATGCCCGACGCCAACCCGCCTGACCAAGAAAGCCTGCATTTCATGACACGCTTATCCAACGGGTCTGTATCACCCCCACGCGCCGACAGCAGGGCGCTGCGGTATGATCTGTTGTTGCCGCACAAGGAAAAATTCTCGGCCACCAACGCCGGTGCCGTTGCCAGTGTGGTGACAGACCTCGTGCGGGCCAGCCAGACCTATGACAGGTTCCGCGTGATCGGCACCCCTGTTGATGCGCCCTTTGATGATATCGAATTCTGTCCGCTGCCTGTGCGGCGGCGCTGGCTACATGGCGGCAATATCGGATTTGCCGAAGCTTATCTCAATATGCTGCGGGGCCAGGCCGCGCCCGATCTTGTTGAGGTGCATGGTCGCTGCCAGGTCGCTGCCCATATCAAGGCAAAAAGGCCGGATCTGCGGGTGGCTCTCTATCTGCACAATGATCCACGCGACATGAAAGGCGGCAACACAGTTGCAGCACGGGCCACCTTGCTGGCCAAGTTGTCGGCAATCATCTGTGTGAGCGATTACATCAAGGATTGTTTTCTGGACGGGCTGGAAAAGCATGGCGCCCTTGCCAGCAAGGTTCACACGGCACGCAACGGTGTCGACCGCACGCTTGCAAAGCCGACCAAAAAAACACCCACGATCCTTTTTGTTGGCCGTATGGTTGCCGAAAAGGGCGTGTTGGAGCTTGCCGAAGCGGCGTCGCGAATTCTGCCACAACATCCCGAATGGCGTATATGTCTTGTTGGTGCCAAGGGTTTTGAGGCGACCGGCAAGAGTTCTTATGAACAGCGTGTGGCAACGGCATTGGAGCCGCTGGGACCACAAGCACAAATGACCGGATTCCTGCCGCTGGCCGACGTCCGCACTCTGCAGGAACAAGCTGCCATTATCGCCTGCCCGTCGCTCTGGCAGGAGCCGCTGGGAAAAACCGGACTGGAGGCATTGGCTGCCGGAAGTGCCCTTCTGACAACACGGCGGGGCGGCATACCAGAGATCGCCGAAGGCCGCGCACATATTGTTGATGAACCAGATGCTGACTCGCTTGCCGGATCGCTCCGGCAATTGATCACCGATGATACCTATCGCCATCAGCTGCAACAAACTGCGTGGAATGACTACCCCTTCACCGCAACAAAGATGGCCGCCGATGCGGCGACTGCCAGAATGACCGCATTAAGTGATGTATCTGATAGTTAGAAACATGGACTTGAAAGCTGAAACAGGCTAGCTGTAGAGGCCTGAAACGTTGCATGAGGGACTGAAAGTTGGTGACTTTGCTGAGAGGTGTTTTGATAGCACTTTCGGGGTTGTTTCTGCTGATCACGCCGGCACTTGCCGAAGCCGAAATCGGGTTCGAGGCTGACGCCGTTACGGTCAATCAGGATGACGGCAGTATGCTGGCAACCGGCAACGTTGTTATGACACAGGCTGCAATGACATTGCGGGCTGACGAAGTGCGTTATAACCGTGAAGATGATGTGGCAGTTGCAACCGGCAATGTTGAATTCATCGATAATGATGGCGCTGTCCATCGCGCCGACATCATGACGCTGGACACCGAGTTCACTCATATTGTTGCCGAGACACTTCGCTCCAGATACCCGGATAATTCCTTTTTCATCGCCGATGAAGGCGATATCGTTTCTGGTGGAACTTCGATATTTGATTCGTCGCGCTTCAGCGCGTGTAACTGTGATTTTGAGAATGGTGAAACGCCGATCTGGGATTTGCGCGCCACATCCACCCGCCATATTGCCGAAACCAAAACGATCGTCCATTCCAATGTCCGCATGCATATTCTGAACGTGCCAATCGGCTATCTGCCCTATCTGGCGCATCCTGACTGGACAGTGCGTCGACGTACCGGATTTCTGGCACCTTCGTTTCTGTTGAGCTCGGATCTCGGATTTTCTACCTCCATTCCATATTTTGTGGTGCTTGGGGATACCAACGACCTTGAATTCACCCCCTACCGCTTTCAACGACGCGGCTTGGCCGTAAAGACACGCTATCGTCAGAAATGGGATAGATCTGATCTGAATGTGGCTCTCTACACCGGTTCGCTGAACACGTTCAAAAAAAACCGCGAAAGCGTTGCCGCACTGGACGGCATCTTTTCGACCACCATCGGGGATGATTGGAACGTCAAAATGCGGGCGCGCAGGTCAAGCCAGGACACCTTCATGCGGCGCTACAAATTCAATAGCGACACATGGTTAAAGTCTTCTGCTGTCGCTGAACGGATCAAGTCTGACAAATATTATTATGTCGAGGTCAGTGATATGCAAAGCCTGTCATCAGGCACTGCAGCCGACCATGAACCGACAATCCTGCCACATGTCTTCTATGAAGATGTCAAACCGGGATTCCGCAATGGGCAGACTTTAAAGACAGAAATCAATGCCATTCAACTGGATAATGATGAAGGTCATGATATGTCGCGCTGGGTTGGCAATGTAGAAATTACCGACCGGCTGAGCGATGGCCCCGTGAAAACAGACGCACGTGCAGGGGTGATCGGCAGCTATTATTCAATTCAGAAAAATCCAGCGGCAGCGGCAACAAAGACGGATGATCTGGGACGGATCACGCCCATGGCGTCGGTCAGCGTCCGCTATCCGCTCGCAGTATCCACCAAGCGGGGCACAGCCATTGTTGAACCACAAGTTCAGTTTGCCTATGTCGGTGGCACAGATCGTACAGCAGACATACCCAATCGGGATTCGGCAGATTATCGCATCGACCCGGCCAATTTGTTTCTTCTGAACCGCTATCAAGGATATGATTATCTGCGTCCGGGCAGTCGTCTGGACATGGGTGTTTCGGTGCAAGCCAACACATCAGTTCTGGGACGGGTTTCCGGCTTCATGGGTGTCAGCCAGCGTCTGTCCGGCAAGCCCTCCACTGGTCTGGCGGTTAACGAGAACAGCAGCCTGTCGGACTATGTGGCATCGCTGTCAGCCAAACCGTTCAACAAGGTTTCAGTATCCTGGTCAGGAAGACTTGCACCTGATGATCTGAAACTGAACGAGTCCAAAACATCTTTATCAGGCACTGTTTCAAAGCTGAGCTACTCGCTTGAGCATATGCAGCTTGCCAAGCCATATTTTAAATCTGCTTCTTCTGACCTTGAAGAACTTACAGCCTCATTCACCTACAGCCTTGGTGGTGGATGGAAGGTAATAGGCAGGCAGGTCTGGAACCTTTCAAACGGTAAAACCGTACGTGACAGCTCAACCGCCGCTTTCAGCTGGACAGGTGGCCTTCAGGACTGTCTGACAATTGACTTTGGATATGACCGTGATCTTGATACGGACCGGGATATCAAAGCTGACGATCAGTTCACCTTCACGATGAACTTCAAATATCTTGGCTCAATCTCAAAAGATGTCATTAAGAGTACATTGCTGAGCAACAATTAGCTGTGAAACCTATTGCAGCAAGGCCCAGAGGACGATCCCGATGGTAAGAAGGATCAGTGCGCGTGATAACAGCTGTTGTTGGGGAACGGCACGTTGCATGGCGGCCCCGGCTCCACACCACGCAGTGTGACAGACAAGCTGAACAGCAGCAAAGGTCACCGGAACCAATAACAGCTGCATCCTGCCATCCCCCAGCTCCGGGGCAAACTGAGTCCATGCCAACAGCACCATGACCCACGCTTTCGGGTTGAGCGGATGAACGATTACACCTTGCCTGAAATGAAATTGATGCCGGTCGGCATCACCGCCACCCCTGCTGTTCCAGGACTGCACCGCCAGCCAGATCATGTAGCCGGCACTGGCAAATTTCAGAATCTGCAACAGCAATGGCTGACCAGTCAGAAACAGGCCAAGACCGATACCAAAACCGATATTCAGCACTAGCTTTCCGCCAATCAGCCCAAGAATGAACCCCGCGCATTTGCCAACACCGTGACGCGCGCCCCCGATCATTACAAGCAGGTTTGCGGGCCCGGGGGTACCTACCATCAGGATGACGAAAATCAACAGGTTGAGATAAGCTTCAATCATCCGGTATCAGACGTTTGCCAAGGAAATGCACATTATCAGATGCATAGCCCAGCCTTTCATAGAAGGCCAGCACAGCTGTATTGTCCTTGCGCACACAAAAACTGACCTTGGGACAACCAAGCTCAATCAGATATGCCTCGGCGCGTGCCATGATGTGCGCCCCAAGCCCACTGCCTTGCCAGGCCTCTGCGACCGCCAGATAGTTGATCGACCCGCGATGCCCGTCATACCCGACCATCACAGCCGCAATAATGACGCCAACTGGATCTTCTGCCACCCAGAATGCGCCATTTCGGTCAGTCAGCTTGCGCGTGATGTCCTTCAGAGGGTCGTTCCATGATCGAACAAGTCCGCACCCTGTCCACAAGTCGATAACCCCGTCAGCGTCATCAGGACAGAAATTGCGCAATTCAG
Organism: Alphaproteobacteria bacterium; assembly: GCA_016780765.1. GTDB lineage: Bacteria > Pseudomonadota > Alphaproteobacteria > Puniceispirillales > Puniceispirillaceae > UBA8309. Next base: position 5,831 of record JADHLH010000097.1, read on the forward strand.
GCAGCTTGTCATTCATCTATCGGGCCGACCGGTTGTTTCAGCATTCATGTCATAAGTAATCCAACCAGTACGCAACGCCAATTGGTCATATAGTCCGCGCGCCCGATAATTGTTGTCCTGCGTAATCCACCGCATGACAGGCCAGCCGCGCGCCGCCGCAATATTGTCGAGATGCCTCAACAGCCGGTCCCCGGCACCTCCACCCCGATAGGCCGGGTCGACGAACAGATCATCCAGAAAACCAACCTCGGCACCGCGCAGGGGTGATGGCATCGCACGGAAATGCGCCAGGCCAACAAGAGCACCCTCTGCCTTTTGTCCATCATCAACTTCGGCGACAAGGCCCTCACACGGATGGGACGCGTCCAGCAGCCATGTAAACAGCGTGTCCAGTTTTGCATCATCGGTATCAACTTTGTAGAACGCCGCATAGCCGCGATAGAGCGACTCCCATTGCGGCCGGTCACTAGATACCAGCCCTCTGATTTTCATAATCTATACCTCCATTCTCTACCTGTTATTCGGCCGGGCAGTCACATAACCGCACCGTATCGGGATTTCAAACATACGGTTTGTTAACCATCCTGCCTGTAGGGTTTTCAGAGCGCGATTCATAGTGGTGCGCGCCAGACAATTGATGAAGTGAAGCGAAGTGAAGCGAAGTAAACAGGACAGACGCTGATGAGTATTGGCTACAGGAAATTGTTGGAGCGGCCATTTCGGCGCTATGCCCGCTTTGATGGCCGAGCGAGGCGTCCAGAATTCTGGCTGTTCGTGCTTGTTTTTATTCTGGTGACAGAATGCAGCTGGCTGATTGGTTTTGGCGCTGTCTCGCTGGTAACTGGCGGGACCAACGGTTATGCCAATATTGATGCCAGCAGTCTGACTTCAGGTACGACCATCACCTATAGCAGCACTGCAACAAGCGAGGCGACCGACTCCCTGCCCTTTACCGATGCGGATGAGGCGGGTGATATCGTGCTGAAGCTGCACCGGCATAACGAAAATGAAGGCTGGCACTTCCACGGGCAGTTACACCTAAAGGATGGTGATGCGCAGCCAACCAGCAGACATGATTCCCATGGCAAGCGCCGTGACTGGATGAAGGACCAGCAAGATCAGGCACAGGAGGCAGCTGATATTGTCGAACTGGTTGTCTCAATTGCGTTGCTGATACCGCTTCTTGCAGTTGGTTGTCGAAGGCTGCATGACAGCAACAAGTCAGGATGGTGGCAGCTGTTTCTGCTGATCCCGGTTGCTGGCTGGTTGGTGCTGATCATATTCTTCATCATGCCGGGCGATGCAGATGACAACAGGTTCGGCCCGCCGGACGCTGTATAGGCAATTAATTCGATTGACCGTCGCGTGCCAGCTTGCCACCGTTCAGCTTCTAGAATGCCGGTCTCAGCAGTCAGACAGCTCGCCTGAAGCGCACATCTCTTCACGCTCACCGATATAATTTCCGTCACCGTCAAAGACCGAATTCGAGTCTTCGAACAAGGCTTCCATCTCGGCATCCACACCTTCAGCCGCTGCGAGCGCCTCTTCCAGCGCAGATTGTGCGGCAACCTGCTCCGATGCTGTCATCGCTGTGGCCAGCGCATTATCAAGATCAACGGACTCTGACGCGCTGAGCCCGGCTTCAATGCCGGCCTCGATGCCAGCCAACCGGGATTCCAGCACTTCCTCCAGATTGCCTGCGTCTTCCAGCAGATCCTCGACATCAAGATCGGTGGCGTTGGCAATCACATGCGCCTTGACGATATCCATGCGGGTTTCTTTTGTCTTGCCACTCAGGTCCGACAAGGGGATGAAGACGAGTTCGTCATCCATCACAACGAACAGGTTATTGCCGCGAACACCCGCGTTTTCACCGCCATCAGCTGCATTCTTGATCAGACGCTCGCGCTCGTCAGGCGATGCCCCACCATAGATTTTACCGTCCGAACCCAGCACCTGTCCCTTTTTAAAGGTCAAGGCTGTCGCGGGTGATGTGGCAAGCGCCAGGGCGACAACACCCATAGCCGCCGCTGAAAAAAATTGGGGGCTGTCCTAGATAACTCAGAATTGGGTTATCATGGAGAGCATGAGAAAGTCACGGATAAGTCAGGTTAAGCAAGATCGTCTTCTTGAGCATTTTGTTGCAGGAACGACCGCACGAACAGCTGCGAGTTTGGTAGGA
>JADHLH010000098.1 GCA_016780765.1 Alphaproteobacteria bacterium
CGCCTGTCCATTGCGGTGCCCAATGACATGCCATATAAGGGTGTTTCCGATCTGACAGATTTGACGATTGCCACATCCTATCGCGGCCTGTTGTCAGCGTTCCTGTCCGAACACGGTATTGATGCGCAGATCGTCACCATGGAAGGCGCTGTTGAAGTGGCGCCGCGTACGCATCTTGCTGATGCCATCTGCGATCTTGTTTCCACCGGAAACACGCTGATTTCCAACGGGTTGCGTGAAGAGGATATCATCCTTGAATCACAGGCTGTCATCATCCGGAACAATGAGATGGACGCCGATGCAGCTGCCCTTTGTGACAAGCTTCTGGCCCGTGTCACGGCTGTGCTGCGCGCCGAAAACAGCCGCTATATCATGTTGAATTCGCCAACAGCCGCGCTGGAGGAGATCAAGTCCATCCTGCCCGGCTCGCAGTCACCAACTGTCATGCCGCTGCAAGGGCGTGACGATATGGTGGCCGTGCATGCTGTGTGCGAGGAAGAGGTGTTCTGGTCAACCATGGAAGATCTGAAATCCCGCGGTGCAAGCTCGATCCTCGTCGTACCAATCGAAAAAATGCTGGACTGAATAACACGCAGACAAGATGGAACCTCACCATGACAGCTCAGGAACTTGAAAATTCAGGCAAGGCGGAACAAGCCGGCATGGTGCAACGCGCGCGGCCGGAAATCCGTGGTATGAAAGGCTATGCATCGGCCAGATCCCTTGTTGCCGAAAGCGGATCAACGATCTTTCTGGATGCGAATGAATGTGCGTTTGAACCCTTCATCGGCGCCGAAGGGCTGGCCCGCTATCCGATGCAACAACCACAGGCGCTGGTGCAGGCCTTTTGCACCTGGCTGGATATCTCATCACGCAACCTGACACTGACCCGCGGCGCTGATGAGGCGATAGACTGCCTTGTGCGGGCGTTCTGCGTGCCCGGCAGTGACAACATCATCATCTGCCCGCCAACTTTTGCAATGTATGCACAATCAGCAGCCATTCAGGGGATTGAGGCGCGTGCTGCACCACTTGACAGTTCCTTTGATCTGAATATCAATAGAATAACAGAACAAGCTGATAACAATACAAAACTGGTGTTCGTCTGTTCCCCAAACAATCCGACAGGCAATCTGATGTCGGAAGACCGGATTATCGATCTGTGCAACCGGCTGGCTGGCCGGGCCCTTGTCGTGGTGGATGAAACTTATATCGATTACGCAACTGCCGACAGTCTGATCGCCGGGCTTGAGTCGCATGCCAATCTTGTTATTTTGCGCACCTTGTCGAAGTCGCATGCGGCAGCCGGGCTCAGGCTTGGGGCGGCGGTTGCGCGTCAGGATGTCAGTGAACTGATGGCCAAGGTGCTGGCACCTTATCCATTACCGCAGCCGGTTATCAGCACAGCCTTGACCATCATGACACCTGCCAATCAGCAAAGACTGGCTGAAAAGCGCGCTGATATGCTGCAACGCCGTAAGGAATTTGCTGGCGCGATTGCCGCCATCGATGGTGTCGAAACCGTATTTCCATCGGATGCCAATTATCTGCTGGTACGGGTGTCTGATGCTGACGGCTTGTGCGCCGCGGCCCGCAAGGCCGGGATCATTCTGCGTAATCAGTCACACCAGCCGGGGCTTGCCGGATGCATTCGTATCTCGATTGGCAGCGCGGATGACATGGCGCGCGTGCTGGCCTTTATGCGCGGCGAGGACGGTGAACAACCGCCGGCAGAGCGTGTGGCATCCAAGGTACGTAAAACCAGCGAGACAGCCATTGCCGTATCGGTAAACCTTGACCGCAAGGGACCTGTTTCCATCAATACAGGCGTTGGTTTTTACGATCACATGCTGGACCAGATCGCCAAACATGCCGGCTTTTCAATGACCCTTGAATGCGATGGCGATCTGCATATCGACCCGCATCACACCATTGAGGATTGCGCGATTGCGCTGGGTACAGCCCTGCGTGAAGCCCTTGGTGACAAACGCGGGATCGGGCGATACGGCTTCTGCCTGCCCATGGATGAAGCGCTGGTCACCGTCGCGCTTGATCTGAGCGGGCGATATTACCTTGATTTCAAGGCAGACTTTCCGAGCGACCATGTTGGCGACCTGCCGACAGACATGATTGAGCATGTCTTCCGTTCGCTTGCCGAGAACATGCAGGCGAATCTGCATATCGAGGTAAAGGGCGAGAATGCCCATCACATGGTTGAAGCCTGTTTCAAGGGGTTTGCGCGGGCGCTTCGTCAGGCCATCCGCCTTGACGGGGCTGAATTGCCCAGCACCAAAGGCATGCTGTAGGAGAGGCATTGATGATTGCGATTATCGATAGTGGCGGCGCAAATATCGCCTCGGTCATGTTTGCGCTTGAACGCTGCGGTGCGAACGGAACCCTGACTGCTGACCCCGATGTCATCATGTCAGCCGACAAGGTGATCCTGCCGGGCGTTGGCGCGGCCCCGGTGGCGATGGACAGGTTGCGGCAGGCGGGCCTGCTGGATTGCATCTGCTCTCTGAAACAACCGGTGCTTGGCATCTGTCTTGGGATGCAATTGCTGTTTGACGAGTCGGAAGAAGGCGCAACACCGCTTCTTGGTGTTATCCCGGCGCGCGTCGATGCGTTCGATGCGGCAAGCGGCCTGACCGTGCCCCATATGGGCTGGAACCGGCTGCAGCCAACACCCGGCGGGGTGGACCACCCGTTGCTTCAGGGGGTTGAACCCGGGTCACATGTCTATTTTGTTCACAGCTATGCCGCTCCGGTCACTGCCGACACTGTGGCCAGTTGCAGCTATGGCGTCGATTTCACGGCGTTGACCTCACGCGGCAATTTCATGGGTGCGCAGTTCCATCCCGAACGGTCGGGCCCGGTCGGCGCACGCATTCTGCAGAATTTTATCAATCTTTAGGAAAGGATCAGTCAGCTCACATGATTATCTATCCGGCAATTGATCTGATCGGCGGAGCGGTTGTCCGCCTTCACAAGGGCGACTTTGCGCAACAGACCACATATGGCACCGACCCTGTTGCGGTTGCCAGATCCTATGCTGATGCGGGCGCGCACTGGTTGCATCTGGTTGATCTTGACGGCGCAAAAGACCCGGCCAACCGGCAAACCGGCGTGATCGCTGACATCATCACCGGATCAGGCCTGAAAGTGCAGACCGGTGGCGGTATTCGCAGCCGCGAGGATGTTGCGGCATTGCTGGCTGCCGGGGCCAGCCGGATTGTGATCGGCTCGCTTGCTGTGGGTGACCATGATGCGGTGGCTGCCATGATCCGCGACTTTGGCAGTGAGACCATCTGCCTTGCTGCCGATGTCATCCGCCAAAATAACAGATTCATGATCGCCGTATCCGGCTGGCAGGAAGCAAGCGATCTTGGTCTTGATACTTTTATTGACGGCTTTGTCGATGCTGGTCTTATCCATGTGTTGTGCACCGATATTGACCGTGATGGCACCATGACAGGACCCAACCGCTCGCTCTATGCCGATGTGAAGGCACGGTTTCCCTCGATCCAGCTTCAGGCCTCTGGTGGTGTCAGCGGGATTTCTGATCTGGACGGGCTTGGTACCGACGGGGTGATCATCGGCAAGGCCATCTATGAAGGGGTGATCGACCTTCGGCAAGCACTGGCATTGGGGGAGACACAATCATGCTGACCAAACGGATCATCGCCTGTCTGGATGTGCGTGACGGTCGCGTTGTCAAAGGGGTCCAGTTCCGAAATCACCGTGACATGGGGGATATTCTGGAACTGTCGCAACGCTATGCGGATGAGGGCGTGGACGAACTGGTATTCTATGACATCACCGCCAGCAGTGATGGCCGCGTTGTCGACAAGAGCTGGGTCAACAAGGTGGCGCGGCGGATCAATATTCCTTTCTGCGTGGCGGGCGGCATTCGTAGCGTCGATGATGCAAAAGCGATCCTGAATGACGGGGCTGACAAGATATCGGTCAATTCACCAGCCCTGGAAAATCCTGAATTCATCACAACCCTGGCGCATGCGTTTGGAACGCAATGCGTTGTTGTCGGGATCGACAGTCGGTGCGAAACCGATGATGAAGGCAACAACAAATATGTTGTTTATCAATACACTGGAGATGAAACCAAAACCATTTCCTCAAAACGTGACACAGTTGAATGGGCGCGCGAAGCTGCGAGCCACGGAGCTGGCGAAATTGTCCTGAACTGTATGAATAATGACGGGGTAAAGCGCGGCTATGATCTGCAGCAGCTGGCGCTTGTTCGCAGCGCTGTTTCGGTGCCGGTCATCGCATCGGGCGGGGCCGGCGACTATGCGCATTTCGCAGATCTGTTTGAACATACCGGGATTGATGGCGGCCTTGCTGCCTCGGTCTTTCACAGCGGCCAGATACCGGTGCCAAAGCTGAAGCAGTATCTGAAAGACCGCAATATCGAAGTGAGGATCTGACAATGGCCGATACGCCTGATCGCGGCCCGCTGCCGCTGACAAATGACATGGCTGATCGCATTGACTGGCAAAAGGGAGACGGGCTGGTTCCGGCGATTGTCCAGAATGCCGAAGATGGCCAGGTTCTGATGCTTGGATACATGAACCGTGACGCGTTGATGGCAACGCTGGAAAGCGGTTATGTCACCTTCTACAGCAGGTCGAAGAAACGGCTGTGGATGAAGGGAGAGAGTTCCGGCAACAGGCTGGCATTCGTCGATGGCGCTATGGATTGTGACGGCGACACGCTGCTTGTGCGTGTGCGGCCTGCCGGGCCCGCCTGCCATACCGGTGCGCGCACCTGTTTTGGTGACAGCCTGCCAAAAGGGGCCGGTTTTCTTGCTGCACTGGACGAGCTGGTTCGTGACCGCCGGGCTGAAATGCCCGAGGGCAGCTATACGACGTCACTGTTTGATGCCGGCAAGGCCCGCATCGCGCAGAAGGTTGGCGAGGAGGGCGTCGAGCTGGCCTTGGCACGGATGAAGGATGATCCGGCTGAAATCGCAAATGAAGCTGCCGATTTGATGTATCACATGCTTGTGCTTCTGGCTGACTGTGACATGCAGCTGCATGATGTGATCACCATTCTTGCCGACCGTCACAGGGCGTGAATGCTGCCCGTTTTTGCTATTAATCACACCAAATTTTCAACTGGCAGGTCTGTATAGATTGCGTGCACTATCGAGAGGTGCCGACTGATGGCATCTGTGCGCTTACCTGTCAGCTATTTCGCATTCACCCTAAACATAATCGAAAAATCGCCGTTACCCTGAGTGACGAAGTTGATCATGTTTTATCTCTCTCTCTCTGTTTTACCTCATTCGTCATCGCCCATTTCGATCGCATGACGGATACCCCCGCCGGCCTGGCCGGTGGGGGTTTTTTTTATTCGATCCAGCCTTTGCGACCGGGCGGCTTGATATCATCCTTCATCATGCGGCTGAACGTGTCGGCAAGGGCGTTGCCCCGCTGCCGTTTTTTCTTCATCGCCGGATCGAGCCGGATTATGATATCACCATCGCTATAGACTTTTGGCGCGCTGTAGGCGCTGTATTTCGCGGTCAGTGCCGCAAGGGCAGCCAGAAACTCAGATTCTTGCTGTTCATCATCCATAATCAAACCCCGGCATGAACGTCAATGGCCATGGAAACACCGTCAGGGTGCTGGTCATGCAAGTATCGTGTCAGTTTGCCCGTCATGCCGTCAATGCAGCCGCGGCATATTGCGCGCCTTTTCATCATACGCGCGGCAATCTGATACGCTGCGCACACAGCCGGGACGGGTTTTACTGATGACACAGGTTTGACCATCGCGCTGGAAATACCTAGCCTGTAGGGGTGAGCGACAGCAGCAGGATCAGGGTATGAATGACCGCGACCATGAACAACAATTCCTCAGCACGCCCGAAAGCGACAGGCTGATGGCTTTCAGCATGGCGCTGGCAACTGAATTATGGGTAACGCGTGCACGCTTGCACCGGCTGGAAGGCAAGCTTCAGGCATCCATGCATCTGCCTGACGGCGCGCTGGACGATGCGCCTGATGATGCAGAACGCGCTGCCATGCAACCCGATCTGGAACGGTTTGTAAGCGGGTTGATGGCCACCCTGAAGGGCGAACAGGCTTCGGTGCCGGCAAGCGACGACATTCTCCAACGCTTTGTGTAAACATTTTATGTCTTGAAGGGCTTTATTCTTATGAGAGAACAGGATTTTGTTGCTGGTCAGGATTTTCTGCTTGCCGTCAAAAAGCAATGGACCACGCATATGTATCCGGCGCTGAAAGACCAGTATGCGGATGCAGGTCCGGAAGATGATGTTGCCACCATAGCCGCGCATATGGACACCAACACAGACTACCGGCTGTTTGCCTGGTTTGAACGTCATCTCCAGAAGATGAAATATAGCGGCAGCTATGGTCTGGCACCCTATCACCGTGAACGCCAGGACGCGCTGGTCGACGCACTTCTCGAACCACTGACACCTGATGCACTGCAGCTTGACGAACATTTCGAACAGCCTGCCTATTACACATCCGTTGATATCCATCAGCATCCGGGCGGTGTCTGGTCTGAGCCAGTATCAGGTTTGATCTATGAACGCGGTGCCCGCACAACCACACCACTTCTGAATAAATCCCACCGTGATCTGCATGACCGCTTTACCGACTCGGTGCTTGGCGATGAGCGGTTGACCACTGAGGCACCCGACATTCTCGATCTGGGATGCGGCTTCGCTAAATCGACCCGCCCCTTCTGGACAGCATTACCAGGCAGCCATATCACAGCTGTTGATCTGGCAGCGCCATGCCTGCGTGTGGCCGCAAGCGAGGCAGCGCGTGACAGCCGTGACAATATGGTTTTCAGGCAGGCTGATGCCCGCCATACCGGATGCGCTGATGAATCGGTTGATCTGGTGACATCGACAATGTTGCTGCATGAAATGCCTGACACCGCACGGCGTGAAATGTTTGCTGAAAGCTGGCGTGTTTTGCGCCCTGGCGGTATCGCTGTTCATCTGGATTTCTGGTTGCTGCCAACCCCCTTTGACCGGTTCATCATGGAGGGCCATAGCAAGCGGAATAATGAACCGTTCATGAAAGCGTTGTTCGACAGTGACCTGCCCGGGGATTTGCGCGAAACCGGCTTTGTCGATATCGACATTGCTGCGTTCAGCGAGGCCGACGGGATTGATCCGCTAAACGGCCAGTTCTGGCGTTTTCCGTGGACGCGTATCGCGATGATGAAGCCGAAGTGACAAAGATGAGGAAAGGCAATGACACATATCGACAAGTCAAAGGACAGGCTATCCAAACTGAAAGCAGAGGAACGCGCCCGCATGCGGCGCGGTGATGCCTTGCGCAACCTTGCTGAGAAGCGCTCCGGCTCGCTTGACAACAAGGTGCAGACCGTTCGCACCATTCATCATGCTGACAAAAGCCTCCTTGTCTCGGCGATCACGCGCATGATGGCAAAGGACAACTAGCCTGGAAGCGATTAGCCAGCGGACCGACGGTTCAGCAGAAATCCGCGGAAAAACGCCGACAATTCTGCTTTGGCATCAAGTGGCAGGACATGCGCCACATATTGATCTGGCCGTACAATCACCATGCAACCTTCTTTGCGGTCGATGCCCCGCATGTCGAAGATATCGGCAGCGTTCTTGAAATCTGGACAGAACGCCTTTTCCTGGTCAATCAGTCCGAAGCGGCCTTTTGGCGGGCGCAGAATGGCTGGCAAATCACCAAGATTGATATCCCTGAACCCGCATTGCAAAACGCCGCGCACATCTATCACAGCGTCGTGATCCTCACCCGCTGCGGTATGCGCCATAACCGGCGATGATGGATCAGCCTCAAGAAAATCACACAGATGCTTCAACCGGCTGTCATCAGAAGAGGGGTGATTGCCATCCGCAAACAGAAACAGCCGCCACCGCCCATCAGCGCGGATACTGTGACCAAGCTGCATCG